>NZ_JBFRDB010000006.1:0-149159 GCF_052113365.1 Arthrobacter sp. YAF17
AGCTGTTCCTTGATCAGGGTCTGGTAGTCCCAGACGGTGTTGAAAATTTCACCGATCGCCAGCGGCGTGGTGGTGTGCTGCCGGACCAGCCGCAGGCCTTCCTGGTTCTCGGCCGGGGTGCAGTCCTCGAGCCAGAACAGGTCATAGGGTTCCAGCGCCTTGCCCAGCTTCGCGGCCTGGATCGGCGTCATCCGGTGGTGCCCGTCGTGCAGCAACGGGATTTCCGGGCCGAACTCGTTCCGGACCGCCTCGAACACCGAGGGCAGGTGCCGCAGGTAGGCCCGGGTGTCCCAGTCCTCCTCCTGCGGGAACGCCCCGCGCCCGGCGGGCTCGTAGTCGTAGCGTTCCCCGGAGGCCTGCGCCTGCGCCGCGACCCCGTACACGGCCTTGATCCCGGGCACCGCGGTCTGGATCCGGATCGACTTGTACCCGAGTTCCAGGTGCTCCCGGACCGAATCGAAGAGCGAGGGCAGGTCCGCGCCCGAGGCGTGCCCGTACGCGCGCAGCCCGTTCCGCGACGCCCCGCCGAGCAGCTGGTACACCGGCATCCCGGCGACCTTGCCCTTGATGTCCCACAACGCCATGTCCACCGCCGCGATCGCGGCCATCGTCACCGGACCCCGGCGCCAGTACGAGGACCGGTACAGGAACTGCCACGTGTCCTCGATCCGGTGCGGATCCTTCCCGATCAGCAACTGCGCAACATGTTCCTTCAGGTACGCCGCGACCGCGAGCTCACGCCCGTTCAGCGTCGCATCCCCGATCCCCGTCACACCATCCTCCGTGGTGATCCGCAAGGTCACGAAGTTCCGGGAAGGGCTGGTCACAAAGACTTCAGCAGCAATGATTTTCATGGTCTGAATGGCTCTTTCAGTCGTAGCTGGTGGGGTTAGTTGGTGGTGGACGTCAGCGGTTTGGCGGCCGGTTCGACGTCGGATGTTCCGCCGGCAGCGCCGTCTGACACGCCGTCGGACGCGCCGTCGACGGTCTCGGTGCCGCTTTCGCGGCGGGACCGGATGTCCGCGATGATCTCCGCGTGCCTGTCATCCGTGAGCCTGTACTTGGACATCAAGGCCACGGCCACGATGGTCAGCACGGCCGGAATGGCGCCGGCGGCGACCTGGATTCCGAACACGGCTTCCGCGGTCTGCACGGCGCCGGACTTGTAGCCGCCCAGGGCCAGTGCGTACGCGGCGAGTGCTCCGCCCACGGCCTGGCCGGTTTTGCGGGTGAAGGAGAAGAGCGCGTACGTGATCCCCTCGGTGCGCACACCGGTTTTCCATTCGCCGTATTCCACGGTGTCGGCTTCCAGCGCCCACACCACGATGTTCACGGCCAGGACACCGACGAGGCTCACGACGAGGCCGGTGAATCCGATCCAGACCTGGCTGGCCGGGGCGAGGAAGACGATGATTCCGCCGACCACCGTCACCAGGGAGGAGTAGATGTACACGCGCTTCTTGCCGAGGTTCCGGACCAGCCGGGGCATGAACCCGGCCAGCACGAAGGTGAGGACCAGCTGCGTGATGGACAGGACCGGGTAAAGGTCCAGGCGGCCCAGGACGTCGCGCAGGTAGAACAGCTGGACCGAGGTCAGGGCGAGGTAACCCGAGAGGAAGAAGAAGGAGCTCAGGCAGAGCATCAATAGGGGTTTGTTGCCTTTGAGCGTGTCCATGCTTTGTTTGAACGTGACGTTCGGGACAGCCCGGTGCACCCGCTCCTTGGCAGTCAGGACGGTGAAGAAGTAGAGGGCAGCACCGATCACCACGAAGGCCAGGGTGATGGTGGTGAAGGTTGCCTGGAGGTCGGCGCCGGGCTTAATGAGCGGTGCCACGAAGATGCCGAGGGCGGAACCCACCAGCAGCGCGCCGATCATGCGGGCGGAGCCCAGCTTTGCCCGCTCGCCCGGATCCTGGGTCATGGCGCCGGCCAGGGATCCGTAGGGGATGTTGACGAGGCTGTAGGCCAGGCCAAGGGCGGCGTACGTGACGTATGCGTAGAGGAGGGTGCCGGACTCGCCGAGCTCCGGGATGGAGAAGGTTGCCACGCTGAGCAGGAGCAGCGGGATGGACCCGAACATGATGAACGGCCGGAACTTGCCAAAGCGTTTGCTGAACGTCCGGTCCACCACCCGGCCGGCGAAGACGTCGGCGAAGGCGTCGAAGATCCTGACCGTGAGCAGCAGGGTGCCGGCGGCGGCGGCGGAGATCCCGGCCACGTCCGTGTAGTACACCAGCAGGAACATGGTGGCGGTGGTGAAGGCGAGGTTGTTGGCGGCGTCGCCGGCGCCATAGCCGACAATGCTTAACTTGCTGAGCTTTTCGGGCTTCTTCATGTGTGGGCTCCTTTACCCGGGGCCGCCCCTGGGGCCGGCAAAAATGGTGAAAACGCTTAGGGGGTGACGCTCTTCGTGCTGCCGTACTTGGTCCCGGCAAGCGCGGTCCAGCGCTGGCGCAGGGCGAACGCGGCGGGCTTGGGCCGACGGTCGCGGGTGAAGACGCCCTTCTTGTTGCCGTCCACGCGCATGATGCCGTTGGACGTCTGGAAGTCGGCGAAGTTCCAGACCTGCTCGCCCACCATGGCGTCCACGCGGTCAAAGACACGGTGGTACATGGCCAGGAAGGCGGCCTGGTATTCCTCGCTCCAGGGCTGTTCGTAGATGGAGTGGAACCCGGGCATGGTGTCCGGGCCGTACTCGGTCATGATCATGGGCTTGCCGTACTTGGCTTCCCATTCCCGGAGTTCCTTCTCCAGGACGGCCTCCGCCGTTTCGAGGTCCCCGTTGTTCAGGTACCAGCCGTAGTAGCGGTTGAGCATGATGACGTCGAAGAGGTCGCCCAGCAGTTCCTTGTCCGGGGTGTCGAACATGACATTGACGTAGCCCACGGGGCGGGTGGGGTCCAGCTCGCGGGTGAGTTCCACCAGCGGCTGGAAGTACTCGCGGGCACCTTCCTCGGAACCGTTGGGTTCGTTGGCGATGGACCAGATCACCACGGACGGGTGGTTCTTGTCCCGGGCCACGAGCTCGGAGATGGCCTGGCGGTGGTTGGCGGCGGTGTTCGCGTCCACTCCGCCCTCTTCATAGGTCTTCTTGGCGATGCCGCCGAAGACGGCGCCGAAGCCCAGGTGAAGCCCCACCGCCGCGGTTTCGTCGATTACCACGATCCCGTGACGGTCCGCGAACTCCATGACCTCCTCGGCGTACGGGTAGTGCGAGGTCCGGAAGGAGTTTGCGCCCACCCAGTCCAGGAGTTGGAAATCGTTGACCATCTGGGCGTTGCTGTGGCCCTTGCCGACCGTGACGTGGTCCTCGTGCATACCGAAGCCGGTGAAGTAGAAAGGCTCCCCGTTGATGAGGAATTCCTTGCCGCTGATTTCTACGGTACGGACGCCGACGGGCAGCGTGTACGTGTCCAGCAGCGTGCCGCCGTCGTGGATTTCGGCGGTCAGGCTGTACAGGTAGGCGGCGCCGGGCTTCCAGAGCACGACGTCGTCGATCACCAGCGTGCCGTTGGCGCCGTCCGCGCGGGCGACTTCGACGCCGTCGGCATTGTTGAGCGAGACGGTCACCGTTTCGCCGCCCGTGCCGCCCGCGGTGGCGATGGTGTAGCCGACGCTGCCGGTGGTCCCGTCGAAGCCGGTCACAACGGTGACGTCATCCACGGTCACCGCGGGCGTGCTGAAGAGCCAGAGGCTGCGGTGCAGGCCGGCGTAGTTGTAGAAATCGTGCAGGTAGCTCTGCTGACGGCGGCCGTCCTCGGTGACGGTGATGCTGCCCGGGGGGATGGTGGCCTGGGTGAGTTCGTTGTTGACGGCGACGGTGAGGCGGAACGCCTGGCCGGGGGCGACGTGGTCGGTGATGTCGGCGCTGAACGGCATGTAGCCGCCGGTGTGCTGGGCGACGAGGACATCGTCCACCCACACCATTCCCTCGTGCGTGGCGGAGTCGAGGCGGACGTGGATCCGCTCCCCTGCCCAGCCGCGGGGAACGCGCACGTCGCGCTGGTACCAGACGTAGCCGACGTGGTCACGGATGGCCTTGTCCGGGAAGACATCGTTGTAGCTGGCGGGAACTCCCATTTCCAGTGTTGATTCGAGCGGCGCATTGAACCATTCATCCCGGTGGCCAGCCCGCTCGAAGTCCACCTTGAACCGGTACAGGCCATCGAGGTTGATAATTTCGCGGGTTTCGTTGGCCTGTGGCTTGAGCATTTGGGAGGTCCTATCGCGTCTTTGCGGGCAGTGCCGGGGAGGTTTTTGGGGGCCGGCGGTGTGGCCGGGTTTTTTGCTCCTGTTGTAATCCTAATCACTTGGCAATCACATGGCAAGCGGTTGCCATAATTTTGTTGAAAAGTTCCGCCAAACGCTGCTGCCCGGCTCCCCGGGATCGGGAGCCGGGCAGCGGCGCTTGCACGGAGGGCGTTACGGGGAGACAGCCCGCTCCCCGAACGTTCCGCACAGGTCTTCAACCAGTTCCACGACCGGTCCGTCCGCGGCAAGGGACGGATCCACCAGGGCCAGCAAGGCGCGGATCCGCTCGGTGCCGGTGAGCCGGTTGGCTGCGGCCACCTCGCCGGCCAGCGGGTCGGAGAGTTCGTCCGCGGTGGTGGTGTGGTCCATCCAGGCGGCGATCATGCGGGCCGCGGCGGCCCCGGTCCTGCCCTGGGCGCGTTCGGCCCGCAGCACCGGCACGGCGCGCATGCGGAGTTTGGTGCTGCCATCCATGGCGATCTGGGCCAGGTGGTGGGCGATCCGGGCGTTGGAGAAGCGGTCCAGCAGGGCGGCGCGGTAGGCGGGGATTCCGAGTTCGCCGGCCGGGAGGTTGGCTTCAGCCTCGTCCCAGAAGCGTTCGACGGCGTCCCGGCACAGCGGATCCGCCAGGGCCTCGGCCACGGTGGTGTGGCCGCGGAGCTGCCCGGCGTAGGCCAGGAGGGAGTGGGCGCCGTTGAGGAGCCAGAGCTTGCGGTTTTCGTACGGTTCGATGTCCGCGACGAAGACGGCCCCGGCGTCTTCCCAACGGGGCCGTCCGGCGGGGAAATCGCCGCTGAGGACCCAGTTGGAGAACGGTTCGGCCACTACCGGGGAGCTGTCGCGGTAGCCGCAGGCAGCCTGGACGGCTTCGACGTCCGCCCCGGTGGTGCGCGGGGTGATCCGGTCCACGGAGGTGCTGACGAAGCTGGCGTTCGCCTCGATCCAGGACGCGAGCCCGGCGTCCCAGGCCCCGGCCATGCCCACGACGGCGTTGTGGGCGACGGTGCCGTTGTTGGACAGGTTGTCGCAGCAGACGACGGCGAGTGGCCCCGCCCCGGCGGCCCGGCGGGCGGCGAGGGCCAGCACCAGCCGGCCCAGCGGCGTCGTCGGGTACCCGCCCCCGGACGCCAGCAGCGCAAGGTCGGCGGCGACGTCGGCGGCACCCGTGTCCAGGCTGCCGTCGGCGCGGAGGCGGTAGGCCGCCTCCGTGATGGTCAGGGTGATCACGGCGGTAGCCGGGGCGGCGACCAGCGCGGTGAGCCGTCCGACGTCGGCCCCGTCCACTGCCTCCACGATGCTGCTGACGGTCGCGAACGAGTCCCCCGCGTCGCCCCGCTCCACCACGGTGTACAGGCCGTCCTGCTCGGCGAGGGCCAGGGCGGCGTCCGGGCGGCGTCCGGTGAAGGCGGCGATGCCCCAGTCCGCGGCGTCGCCCGCCTGGTGGGTGTACCAGGCCTGGTGCGAGCGGTGGAAGGCGCCCAGGCCCAGGTGGACGATCCGCACCGGGGCCTTCGCGGAGGGGCGGAGGGCGCGGTTGAGCCGGGGAAATTCCACGGCGGATTCCGCTTTTGCCTGCAGTTCGATGCTCACAGTTTGAAGACCCTTCGGGGGGAGCCGTCGACGAGGTCGACGATGATTTCGTGGGCGCGGTCCTCGCTGACCCGGTGTTCGGCGACGAGGCGGGCCAGGAAGGAGGCCTCGATCCGGCGGGACGCATCGTGCCGGGCCGGAATGGAGCAGAACGCGCGGGTGTCGTCGATGAAGCCCGAGGAGCGCGAGAAGCCGGCGGTCTCGGTGACGGCGGAGCGGAAGCGCAGCATGGCGTCGGGGGCGTCGAGGAACCACCACGGCGCACCGAGGTAGACCGACGGGTAGAACCCGGCCAGCGGTGCGAGTTCACGGGAGAACACGGTCTCGTCCAGGGTGAACAGCACCAGGTGGAAGTCCTTCGCGGTGCCGAAGTCCTGCAGCACCGGGCGGATGGCCTCGGTGTAGTTGATCGCGAACGGGATGTCGTGGCCCGTGTCCGCGCCGAAGTTGGCGAACGTGGGCTCATGGTGGTTGCGGTAGGACCCCGGGTGGATGGTCATGACCAGGCCGTCCTCCACGGACATCCGGGCCATCTGGTACATCATGTGGGCTTCGAAGTCGTCGCGGTCCTTCGCGGTGGCGCGGCCCGCGCGGGCGCGGTCAAACAGTTTCGCCGCGTCTCCGGCGTCGAGCTTGAGGGTTGCCGGGGTGCGGACGCCGTGGTCGGCGGAGACCGCTCCGTGGTCCACGAAATAACGACGCCGGTTCTCCAGTGCGGTGAGGTAGCCGGCATAGCCGGTGGTGCCGTCGGCCGCTGCCGCGATCAGCCGGTCGACATTCGCGGACCAGTCGGGGTGCGCGATGTTCAGGTACGCGTCCGGGCGGAAGGTCGGCAGGACGCGGCCATGGAAGGTGGGGTCCTGGGCGATCGCCTTGTGGCTGGCCAGGCTGTCCAGGGGGTCGTCCGTGGTGGCGAGGACTTCGATGTTGAAGTCCTTGAAGAGCTGGCGGGGACGGAACCCGGGCTCGAGCAGGCGGGCAGAAATCGCGTCGTAGCTGGCATCGGCCGTCTCGGCGCTGATCTCTTCCCGGAGCCCGAAGACGCTCTCAAACTGGGTGCGGAGCCAGTAGCCGGAGGCGGTGCCGTCCAGCAACGGCCAGGCCTTGCAGAACTCCTGCCAGACGGTGCGGGAGTCCGGTTCGGCTGTCTTGGAGCCACGCAGCCGGTCCAGCGGAACGCCGCTGGCGTGGATCAGCCGGGTGACGTAGTGGTCCGGGCTGACCAGCAGCGCTGCCGGGTCCGGGAAGGGGGTGTTGTGCTCGATGACGGCGGCGTCAACGTGCCCGTGCGGGGAAATGATGGGGAGGTCCTCGACCCGGCCCAGGAGCTCGCGCGCAATGCTGCGCGTTCCGGGATCCGCGGGCAGGAGCCGGTCTGGGTTGGCGGCAATCGACTGTGACATAGCTCAATGGTCCGGCCTGCAACAGCACCTTGTCAACCGGTTGCCATAAATTRCCAACACATTTGTCGGTGCGTTTTTCGCGCCCCGGACGGATTTTCGCGCCGGAACCGGACATCCGCTACCAGGATCCCGGTAGCGGATGTCCCAGGATGCAGCAGAAAGCGGAACGGGCCGCGGATCTCGACGCGGCAGCGCTTACTGGCCGGCAGGCAGGAGCCGTCCGCTCGAGCCCCGCAGCACCAGTTCCGTTTCGACGCGCAGGGTGGCGGCGGGCTCCCCCGCGCCGTGCAGGAGATCGCCCTGCAGAGGATCTCTGTGCAGGAGATCGAGCAGCAGCGTGGTGGCGCCCGAGCCGCACTCCCCGAGCGGGGAGCGCACCGTGGTCAGCGGGGGTGTGGTGAAGTCGGCCCCGAAGATGTCGTCGAAGYCCACAATGCTGATCTGGTCCGGGACCACCATGCCGGCGGCCTGGAGTTCCTGCATGAGCCCGATGGCCAGGAGGTCGTTGTAGGTCAGCACCGCCGTGGCCCCGCTGGCCCGGACGTCGCGCGCCACCTGCCGGCCGCCGTCGACCGTGGGTTTGCTGGATTCCAGCCGCACGGCGTCCAGCCGGGACCAGTCGCAGGCGGCCTGCACGCCCTCCCAGCGGCGGGCGGACATCCAGGACTGCAGCGGCCCGGCCACGAAGGCAACCTTCTGGTGCCCGTTCGCGGCCAGGCTGCGGACCGCCTCGCTGATGCCTTTGTTCACGTCGGGGACCACGCACGGCACGCCGTCGACCTCGCGGTTGATGACCACCACGGGTTTGTCGCGGGCGAGGGCCCGGATGTTGTCGTCGTCCATGCGCGGGCTGGCCAAGATGAGGCCGTCCACGGTGGCCATCATCCGCCGGGCGGCGGTCAGTTCGGTGGCCGCGGATTCCGCGGATTCGGCGAGCACCAGGGTGTAGTCCCGGGCCGTGGCCGTGGTTTCCGCCCCGCGGATGATGTCGAAGAACGTGGGGTTGGTGATGTCCGCGACGATCAGGCCGAAGGTGTTGGTCCGGCCGGTGGGCAGTGCCCGGGCGAACGGGTTGACCTGGTAGTTCAGCTCGGCCGCCGCATCCTCGATGAGTTTCTGCGTCTTGGCGCTGACCCGGCCCGGCTTGCTGAGCGCCCGGGACACCGTGGACGGATTGACGCCGGCGACCTTGGCGATGTCGTAGATGGTGGCGTTGGACTTACCGTCGCGGCCGTGCTTCTTGGCCGGAGCCTTGGTGGCGTCGGCGTCCGGCGTCTTGGGTTCAGTCACGGCTCCATCGTAGTGCTGCACGGCAACAAACAGCGGGACGGTTGCCAAACCATCTCTCACATTCCGCCCCTTTTACGCCAACGGTCCCTCACTCTCCTCAGGAAAGTGAGAGACCGTTCGCCTCACGCCGCCGAAATGTGCGGGAGCGCTGGGCTACGAGCGTTCGGGGAACTTGCCCTCGTCGGCGATCCGCTTGTTCAGCTCGGCCAGGAACACGTCCTCGTCGAAGTCCAGGCCCATTTCCTTGCCGGTCCAGCTGGAGAGGTGGATGGCGTTGGCGAGGCGGACACCGTTGATTCCGTCCGATCCCGGTGCGAGCAGCGGGGTGCCGTCCAGGATGTTGGCGGCGAAGTTCTCCAGGACGCCGGCGTGCTGGCCGCCCCAGACGGATTCGAACTCGATGACCTCGGTGCTGTAGTACTCCTCCGGGTTCAGTTCGCCCATAAAGAGCTTCCGGACATCGTCCATGCCCATGCCGTCGCTGAGTTCCCGCTCGGGCTTCTGCAGGCGGGTCACGGTGGCGGTCTTGGAATTTTCGACGACGATCTTGCCCTGGTCGCCCAGGATCTCGAAGCGGTCCGTGCCCGTCAGATCGTGCGTGGCCGTGACGAACACGCCCGTGGCGCCGTCGCCGTAGTCCACCACCGCCGTGACCTCGTCTTCGACGGCGATGTCCCGGCGGAAGCCGTAGGCCACCTTCGCGTACACCGACTTGGGAACACCGCAGATCCACTGCCACAGGTCCAGCTGGTGCGGGGCCTGGTTGACCAGGACACCGCCGCCTTCGCCGCCCCATGTGGCGCGCCATTCGCTGGAGTTGTAGTACCCCTGCGGCCGCCACCAGGTGGTGATGATCCAGTTGGTGCGGCGGATGCTGCCGATCTCCCCCGCATCCACGATCTCCTTCAGCCGCTGGTACAGCGGGTTGTTGCGCTGGTTGAACATAATGGCGAAGGAGAGCTCCGGCTTGGAGGCGGCAAACTCGTTGAGTTCCTTGACCTGCTTGGTGTACACGCCGGCCGGCTTCTCGACGAGGGCGTGGATGTTGCGCTTGAGGGTTTCGATGCCCATTTCGGGGTGCAGGAAGTGCGGCACGCACGTGACGACCGCGTCGACGTCGCAGCTTTCGAGCATGGTGATGTAGTCGTCGTAGAAGGGCGCGTCGGGGTACTGGGACGCCGCCAGTTCCTTCTTGGCGGGATCGACGTCGCAGACGGCCCCGATCTCCATGTTGGGGACCATTCCGTCCTGGATAAACTTGGCGTAGGCGCCGCCCTGCTGGCCCAGACCGATGATGCCGAGGCGTACTTTCTTGCTCATGTGGTGATTCTCCGTGGTTATTGGGGTGGTCTAGAAAAGGTTCGAGTGGCCCATGGCCACGAGGTTGTCGTACGAGGTCTGCAGGGCGTCCCAGACGGTCCGGCCGTAGAGCTCGTCCTGCTCCACGAGCAGGTACTGGGCGCCGGCCGCCTGGGCGGCCGGGATGATGGCGGGGAAGTCCAGGTTGCCCTCGCCTACTTCGGCGAACTGGACCACGTTCTTGAACTCGGCCATGAAGCCCATGAAGTCCCCGGTTTCCAGGAGGCTCAGGGCGGACTCCGGCAATTCGCCGATCCGGTAGTCCTTCAGGTGGACCATGGCGGTCCGGCCGGCATACTTTTCCAGGGTGCGGACCGGGTCCAGGCCGCCGCGCTGGACCCAGTGGACGTCGATTTCCATGCCCATGGCCGGGGAGTTCGCCGCGATGATGTCCAGCATGTAGGTGCCGTCAAACTTCGCGAACTCAATGTGGTGGTTGTGGTAATACAGGCCGAGGCCCTGCTCCTGCAGGCGCTCGGCATAATCGTTGGCCTGCTTGGCGAAATCGACCACCGCGTTGATCGACTTCATGGCCGGGAAGGGCAGCATGCCGATCCGCAGGAGCTTCGCGTCCAGGCGCTTCGCGTCGTCGACGATCTTGTCGAAGTGGTCCTTGAGCGAGTCGCCGGGCATGCCCTTGGGGGTCTCCATCGCGACGGACAACGCCGCGATGTCCATGCCCAGCTCACTGCGGGAACGGTCCAGCTCCGCCACATTCGCCGCGGTCATGGGGATCTGGGAAACCTCGACGGCGTTGTAGCCGATCGCGTTGACCTTCCGGAGCGTCTCAAACGCMCCGAGGTCCTTGAAGCTGTCCCGCAGCATCATGGCTTGCACACCAATTTTGGCCATTCCGGTTCCTCCGTTCGGCCGGCTCCGCAAGGGAGCCGGCGTGTCGCATCTGTTGGTTGCTGGTTGCTGGCGGGACCCTCAGACGAGGGCTCCCGCCTGCTCGTGCTGCTGCCGCTGGAGTTCCAGCAGCCGGTGCCTGTCGGCCCGGCGCTGTTCCTGGCGGTCCGGATCCGGGACCGGCGAGGCCAGCAGCAGCCGCTGAGTGTAAGGGTGTTCGGGGTCCCGGGTGACGACGCCGGCCGGGCCCTGTTCGACGATCTCGCCGTGGTACATCACGGCCACGCGGTGGCTGATGTGCCGGACGACGTCGAGGTCGTGGGAGACAAATAGGTAGGACACCCCGGTGTCCTTCTGGATCTGCAGGAACAGGTCCAGCACCCGGGCCTGGGTGGACAGGTCCAGTGCGCTCACGGGCTCGTCGCAGACGATCAGTTTCGGTGCCAGCGCCAGCGCACGGGCGATCGCCACCCGCTGGCGTTGCCCGCCGCTGAATTCGCGCGGCAGCCGGTGGATCGCGTCGGACGGAAGGCCCACCTGGTCCAGCAGTTCCTTCACCCTCTTTTTGGCCGCCGCGGGATCCAGGCCCTGCACACCGAGGGGTTCGGCGAGGATGTCGCCGATTTCCAGTGCCGGGTTCAGCGAGGTGTACGGGTCCTGGAAGACGACCTGCAGGTCCCGGCTCAGGGTCCGGCGGTCCTTGCGGCTGGCGTGGCTGATGTCCTTGCCGTTGAACGTGATCCGGCCCGCGGTGACCGGCGCGAGGCCCAGCACGGCACGGCCCAGGGTGGTTTTGCCGGACCCGGACTCCCCCACCAGGCCGAGGGTTTCGCCGCGGCCGATGGTGATGTTGATGTCCGTCAGCGCGCGGAAGGGTTTGGCCCGGAAGCCTTTGCCGGGGTATTCGACCACCAGCTGGTCCACGGTGAGCAGTGGCGCGTTTTCGGTGGCGCTCATGCGACGTGCTCCTTCTGCGGGGTGGAAACGAGCGTGGTCATGGGTTCCTTGCCTTCCAGCATCGACGCCAGCAGGGTCTGTGTGTAGGGTTCGCGCGGGTTGCGGAGGATCTCGCGGACGGGCCCTTCCTCCACGAGCCGGCCGTTCTGCATGACAGCCACCCGGTCGCAGAGGTCCGCCACCACGCCGAAGTTGTGGGTCACCAGGATGACGCCGATGTTCAGGCGCTGCTGGAGTTCGCGGAGCAGGTCCAGCACGTCGGCCTGCACCGTGACGTCCAGGGCGGTGGTGGGCTCGTCGGCGATCACCAGGTCCGGTTCGCAGCTGATGGCACCGGCGATCAGCACGCGCTGGGCCATGCCGCCGGAAACTTCGTGCGGGTAGGCGTTGAAGGTCCGTTCCGGGTTGACGATGCCGACGTCGGTGAGCAGCTTCAGCGCCCGCTTCCGGGCCTCGGCTTTGGAGATTCGAAGGACGCGCACCATGGGCGTCACCAGCTGGTAGCCGATGGTGAAGGCGGGATCCAGGTTGCTCATGGGCTCCTGCGGAATGTAGGAAATCCGCTTGCCGCGCAGTTTGGTCAGGCGCTCCTGGCTGACGCGGTCCTCGCCCGGGGCAACCGTGTAGCCGCCGTCGAACTGGATGGAGCCGGCCACAATCCGGGCGTTGTCCGGGAGCAGGCCCAGGATGGAGAACGCGGTCTGGGACTTGCCCGAGCCGGATTCACCCACGATGCCCAGGATCTCGCCACGGTCCACGTGGAAGGACACGTCGTCCACCACCTTCTTGATCGACCCGTCCGCCTGCGGGTAGCCGACGCCGAGATTAGTCACCTTGACCAGATGGTGTTCGGTGCCGGCGTCGACGGCGGCCACGGTCTTGCGCGACGGGCGCGCGGCGGCGGGGGCCGGCGTCGTGCCCGTTGTGCCTTTATTGGCGGCAGCGGCCGCGCGCTTCTTGCGGTGCTTGATCTTTTCGCCGTCTTCCAGGGCATCGCGGATGGCGTTGCCCAGCAGGACGAGGGCGCCGATGGTGAGGGCCATGGCAAAGGCGGGCCAGAAGAGCAGCGTCGGCGTGAGGTAGACGTTCTTGAATCCTTCGCTGAGCATCACCCCCCAGGTTGCCTTCGCGGGGTCGCCCAGGCCCAGGAATTCGAGCCCGGACTGTATCGCGATGGCCACGCCGGCGATCGCAGCGGTCTGGATGATGATGGGGGCGCGGACCACGGAGAAGATGTGGCGCGTGATAATTCTCAGGTCGGAGAGGCCGGACACTCGGGCGGCATCCACGTAGAGCTCGTTGCGGACCGATTGCACCGCCGAGCGCGTGAGGCGGAAGTAGGAGGGGCTGATCAGGACGCCGAAGGCGATCATGGCGATCCACACCGACGGTCCGAAGGCCGCGCGGATGGTCAGCAGCACGATCAGGCCCGGGAGGCTCATCAGGATGCTGACGACCCAGTTGGACACCGCCTCGAACTTGCCGGCGTAATAACCGGCCACCAGGCCCGCGGGCAGGCCGATCGCGATCGCGACGGCGGCGCACAGCAGTGCGGACAGGAGTGTCAGCTGTGCCCCGTACAGCAGCCGGCTCCAGACGTCGCGCCCGGAACTGTCCGTGCCCAGGATGTTCACCGAATCCGGGCCGGCGAGGGTCTTGGAGATGTTGGCGAAGTTCTCGTCGAACGGGGCCAGCACATCGGCGAACACGGCCATGAGTGCCAGCACCAGCAGGATCGCCATGGCAACGATCCCGAGCGGGTTCTTGAAAAGCCTTTTGAGGACCGTGGAGCGGACCACGGTTCCGGTCTGGCCCGTCGTTCCGGGCAGTGGCGTCAGGGCTGAGGTTTCGACGGACTCGGTCACGAGGCACGCACCTTCGGGTTGAGCCAGCCGTTGAGCAGGTCAACAATCAGGTTGACCAAAATGACAACGGCGACGGTGTACATAACAACGCCCATGACCACCGGCTGGTCGCTCTGGCTGGTGGCGGCGACAGCCAGCGGCCCCATGCCGGGCAGGGCAAAGATTTGCTCGATGATGACCACGCCGCCGAGCATGCCGATGAGCTGCAGGCTGAGCACGGTGAGCCCCGCCGGAGCGGCGCTGCGCAGGACATGCCGGAACAGGACTTCGCGCTCCTTGATGCCGCGGCTGCGCAGGGTGCGGACGTAGTCGCGTTCGAGCTGCTTGATGACGGCACTGCGGATCTGCTGCGCGCCGCCGGTGACTCCGTTGATGAGCAGGGCGATCACCGGAAGCGTCAGGGAAAGGACCCAGGCAGAGGCGGGTTCGCCCGGGGAAATGGTGCTGGTGGCGGGGAAGAGCCCCAGCTGGATGGCCAGGACGGTGACCAGGATGATGCCGATCACGAATCCGGGGACGGAGTCGCCGATGATGGCGCCGATCTGGACCACCCTGTCGACCCAGCCGCGCTTCACTGCTGCGGCGACGCCCAGGAGTGTCGCGATGATGGCGATCAGGATCATGGCGGCGGCCACCATGGTCATGGTGACGGGAATGCGCGTGGCGAGCGCGCCGGCCACGGGTTCGGACGTGAACCAGGATGCTCCCAGGTCACCCTGCAGGGCGCCCGTGAGCCAGCTCAGGTAGCGCGTGATGATGGGCTGGTCGAGGCCCAGCTCTGCTTCCTTCACGGCCAGCTGCTCCGGCGTGGCCTGGTCGCCCAGGATGTTCCGTGCAATGCTGCCGCTCGATACGTAAAGCAGGGAAAAGACGAGGATCGAGACGGCGAACAGGACGACGAGTCCGCTGCCGAGGCGTTTGAGGATGAATGTGATCATTGCTGACTCCATTGAACTGGCATGGATTGACTGCCTGGTCCGGCAGCCCGCCAGTGGTGACGGGCTGCCGGACCGGCGCCGGTTTGTTGTGTGGCGACGTGCGCCGGTGTTACTTGGCGGGCGCGTAGTTGTAGAGGGACGGAACGGCCTGCTGGACCTGCGGCGTCACGGTGATCTTCGAGTTGTAGTAGTACATCTGGTTCACACGGAACAGCGGGGCAAACCATGCCTGCTCCACCACGTACTTGTTGACTTCCTGCGCCAGCTTGCCGGCATCCTTGCCGCCGTTCTGCACGGCGTCGATCTTGGCCTGGAGTTCGGGCGTGGTGTTCTTGAACGGGTTGTACAGGGCCTTGGTGGAGACGATCTGGTTGATGGCCACCCACGGTTCGCCCTGGAAGAGGCTGAAGTACATGGTGGTGAACTTCTGGGCGGCCACTTCGCTGGTGAAGGTGTTCGTGATCGCGGCGCCGACCTCGAGGGTGATCCCGATGTCAGCGAGCTGCTGCTTGACCACCGCGAGCTGGGTTTCGAAGCCGGGGACGGCCGGGACGGCCAGGGTGACGCCGCTCTCGTAGCCGGCTTCCTTCAGCAACTGCTTGGCCTTGGCCGGATCGTACGTGTAGTGGTTCTCCAGCTCTTCGGTCCAGGCCCCGCTGGCCTTGCCGAACGGCTGCGACGTCGGCGTGCCCTGGCCCAGCATGACCTGGTCCAGGATGGTCTTGCGGTCAAAGGCGTAGTTGATGGCCTGGCGGACCTTGACGTTCCCCAGCGGGGTGTTCTTGGCGCCGTCGCGGTCCAGCAGCAGCAGCCCCTGCCAGTCCACCTCATTGGTGACGAGCTTCATCTTGGCGCCCTCGGCCTGCTTGCCGGTCTTCGGGTCCAGCAGCGTGGCGTCCACCTGTCCCGAGACCAGGGCATTGGTCCTGGCGGTCGCGTCAACGAGGATCTTGAAGGTGACTTTCTCGAACTTCTGGTTGTCTTTGTTCCAGTAGTCCTTGCGGGCCGTGAAAACGGACTGTGAGTCTTTGACCGTGGCGGCTTTGTCCATGACGTACGGGCCGCTGCCCACGGGCTCGGTCTTGATGCCTTCGGTGCCCAGGGCCTTCGGGCTGCCCATGAGGCCGGCGGCCTGGCTGAGGTAGAACTCCAATGAGGGATCCGGTGCCGTCAGGTTGAGCTCAATGGTGTCGGCATCCACCACCTTAACGTCGGAAACCGCGGTGAGCTGGGCCATCTGCGGGCCGTTGGCCTTCTTGAAGTGATCCAGGTTCGCTTTGGCCGCTTCGGCGTCGAACGTGGCGCCGTCGCTGAAGGTCACGCCCTTGCGGAGATCAACGGTGAGCACGGTGTTCGTCGCGTTGTACTTCCACGCGGTGGCCAGCATGGGGCTGAGCTTGCCGTCCGGTTCCCGCAGGAGCAGGGAATCGTAGGCCGCCTGGTACGGCTGCAGGAAGTGGCCGACGTGCGCCTGGGCAGGGTCCCACGAGCGGATTTCCTGAACAGCACCCAGGGTCAGCGTGGTTGTCTTCGGACCGGCCGGGTTGTTCCCGGAGGCGGCGCCTGACGCGCCACCGCCGCAGGCAGTCAGCGCCAGGGATGCGCTGAGGATGAGGGCAGCTGCTGCTGCTTTGGGACCTAACTTCATTGTTGGCTCCTATGAGTCGTGAAACTGTGGGCGGGTTTCCCCGTTCAAGCGGTGTGGCGTGGGCCACACCGCTCTCGTGAGAATCACAGTACGCAGAGTTGCCTTTCTTGGCAACCGATTGTCATAAATTCTCGAAAATGTCTTTACGCCCGAAAAGTACAGCTGGAAAGCAGGGAGAGATTCGGCCCCAGATCGCGGCAATCGCTTGTTTGAACGCACACAATGGGGCCTGCCCGAAGCGGACGCCGGAGGGCGCCCCGGAATGCCTATCCGGAAGACGCCCCGCGGGGACGACCCGACGGGCCTCAGCTGACGGCGTCGAGAGACCCGGGGTAGCTCTGCCGGTAGATTTCCTTGACGATGCGCAGCGACTTTTCGGCCTCCGCCGGGCTGATCCAGAACGGCTCCGCATCGTGCAGCCGGCCGTAGAAGTCAGCGATCAGCAGTTCATGCGAGACACCCCAGTAGGACCGGCCGCCGGAGCCGCTACTGCGCTCTGGAATGACATCCACGCGCCCGTCTTGATGGGCGATGGTCAGGTCGCCGCGCAGGCTCAGCACGGCCTTTTCGGTGACAACCTCGAGTGTTACCGGCGCGTTGGTGGCGTTGGCCAGGGTGGCATAGAACGCGCTCCTGGCGCCGTTGGCATGTTCGGCGACGAATTCGGTGGTGTCTTCCACCTCGATGGTGYTGCCCAGGAAACGCGTGGAGGCGTTGCCACTGACCGCGACGACGTCGCCCACCAGCCATTGGAGCAGGTCCACGGTGTGGATGGCCTGGTTCATCATCAGCCCGCCCCCGCCGCCGGCCCAGGTCCCCCGCCACGGCCGGTCCTGGTAGTACTCGGCGGAGCGCTGCCACATGACCGTTGCCGACGCCCCCGCCACGGCCCCCAGTTCGCCGGAGGACAGCAGTGCGGCCAGGGCCTGGGAGGTCGCGTTGTACCGGTTCTGGAAGCACACGGCGATTTTCGCAGTGCCCGCCGAGGCGGCTTCAACGAGCCGGCGGCCCTCCGCCAGGGTGTGGGCGAGCGGCTTCTCCACGATGACGTTAATGCCCCGTTCCAGGCAGTCGGCGGCCACGGAGGCGTGCTGGTCGTGCGGGGTGCAGATATGCACCACGTCCGGCCGGACCGCCTCGATGAGGCTCAGGTGGTCGGAAAAGCCGGGGACGCCGTGGGCGGCTGCCGCGGCAGCCAGCCGCTGCGGATCCGAATCGCAGACCGCCACCAGGGTGGCGCCGTCGAGCTTTGCCACCGCCTCGAAGTGCACGGCGGAAACATCGCCGCAGCCGATGACCGCCGCCGTCGTCGTGCTCACGAGAGTTCAACTCCGTTTTTCGCGGCGAGCGCGGCGAAGGCGCGGGCCGCGCTGCCGAAAGCGACGGGACCCGAGAACCCGCCGAGTTCGTGGGCGCTGGCCAGGTGCGGCTCCAGGGAGGCGAAGCCGGTGAAGCCGTCTGCCGTGAGGGCGGCGATGGTGGCGTCGAGTTCGCCGTCACCCTCGCCGGCGGGAACCACCTCGCCCGTGGCGGCCACGGCGTCCTTGACCTGGAAGTACTCAAGGTAGGGGCGCAGCATGGCATAGCCGTCGGTGTAGGGCTTGACGCCCACCTGGACGAAGTTGGCGTTGTCCCAGGCGATGCGCAGGGCCGGGGAATCCACGGTCTCCATGATGTCCAGGACGCGCTCGGGGGTGTCGCCGAAGATGCCCTTTTCGTTTTCGTGCAGGAGCACGACGCCGGCTTCGGCGGCGAGCGCCGCCAGTGCGCCCATCCGGGCCATGACGTCCCCGCGGATGTCGTCGGCGCCCTGGTTGTCCGCCCGGTAGAACGAGAAGATGCGGATGTATCTTGTCTCCAGCCCCTTTGCCACGGAGATGATTTGGCGGAGGCGTTCCAGCTCGTGTTCCACCGGCAGGCTCACGTCCACCTTGCCGATGGGACTGGCCACGGCCGAAACTTTGAGGCCCTTCTCATCGAGGATTTCCTTGAGTCGGGCAACCTGCACCGGTTCGAGTTCGGAGACATTCGTGCCCCAGGCGCTGCGGACCTCGATGTGGCTGGCGCCCAGGGCCAGCAGGACCGCGGCCTGCACCGCGGGATCCGGGTCTATCTCGTCGCCGAAGCCTGAGAGTGGCCAGACTGCGGTTGGTGTTTTGCTCACGCGGATCTCCTGGGTTTCGCGGCCGCCGGGCCGGGCAGCCCGGTTTTGGGTGCGGCGCGGTGACGCAGTTCACAAACGGTGTCGCCGCCAGTTTAGCGACAGTCGCATCACCATGACAACCGATTGCCAAACTTTGACAAGGTGTGGCATTCTTGGCGGAGCGGGCCTGTGGCGGCAGTCACAGACCGGCCCATCCGACCCGGCCATCATGGCCCCGCCACCACGTTCAGAGAGGAGCGCCGTGGCTACGACGCAACCACCGGCAGTTGACCGACCGGCCACCATCCATGACATCGCAGCACTGTGCGGCGTGGCGGCCTCCACTGTTTCCCGGGCGCTCTCGACGCCGGACCGCGTCAATATCCGCACGCGCCAGCGGATCGAGGCGGCCGCCGCCCAGCTGCACTACATCCCCAACAGCCAGGCCAAGGCGCTGAGTTCCGGCCGCACAGGCGCAGTGGGGGTCCTGGTGCCGGACATCACCAACCCGTTCTACTTCGACCTGATCCGGGGAACCCAGCTCCAGCTCAAGGCAGCCGGCTACACGCAGTTGCTGGTGGACACCGAGGAATCCGACGAGGTGGAAGCCAGCACCCTGGACCAGCTGCGAAAGAGTGCCGACGGCATCATCGTGGCCGCGTCCCGGCTCAGCGACGAGGCCCTGCTGGCCGCGGCGGCCAAAATGCCGCTGGTCACCATCAACCGCGACGTTCCCGGCGTCCCCGCCGTGATCATCGACACCCCCTCCGCCACCAGCCAGGCCCTGGACCACCTCGTCTCGCTGGGCCATACCCGGATCGCCTACATGGCCGGGCCCCTGACGTCCCAGTCCAGCGAACGGCGGTGGACTGCATTGTCCGCGGCAGCCGAGGAGCGCGGCGTGGAAGTGCGCAGGCTGGGGCCGTTCGCGCCAAAAACCCAGTCCGGCGCCGCAGCCGCGGACGCCGCCGTGCACAGCGGGGTGACAGCCTGCATCGCATTCAACGACCTCATCGCCATCGGCATGCTTCAGCGCCTGCGGGAACGAGGCATCCGGGTTCCCGAGGACATGAGCATTGTGGGCTGCGACGACATCTTCGGCGCCGACTTCTGCAATCCGCCGCTGTCCACGATGGCCTCCCCGATCGAGCAGGCCGGCCGCGTGGCGGTCTCCATGCTGCTGGCCCAGCTGAACCCCCTCGCCGGCGGCGGCACCCGCAGCCGGTCCGTGATGCCCACCCATCTCACCGTCCGGGGCTCCACCGGCCCGGCGCGGCAGGAGCGCTAGGCCGCACGCCCACCCGGCCGGATTGGGCCGGGGCGGTTCCTGGCGCGCCGGGTTTTCGCGGCGTTTCCCGGCGTGGGCTACGCATCCGGCCCGGCGCGACGGATATCCGCGTAGCGAGGGTCCGAAAGCGTAGCGACGGTCCTCAGCCGTAGCGCCATTCCCGCGCCCGGGCCGCACGTCCGCCAGGCGGCCCGGCCGCAACAGTTGAGCGTGGTTGACAGCGCTGACTAGGCTGGATCACATGCGCGAACTCCAGGCCAGGATCATTGAAGAAATGGGCGTCCAGCCCCGGATCGACCCCGCCGGGGAGGTGCGCAAGCGCGTCACCTTCCTGAAGGAATACCTGAAGGCCACGCACACCAAGGGCTTCGTCCTGGGCATCTCCGGCGGCCTGGATTCCTCGCTCGCGGGCCGGCTTGCCCAGCTGGCCGTCGAGGAGCTCACGGTCGAAGGTGTGGAGGCAAACTTCGTCGCCGTCCGCTTGCCCTACGGCGTACAGCATGATGAGGACGATGCCCAGGCAGCCCTGGACTTCATCCAGGCCAAGACCGAGTGGACGTTCAACATCTCCGCCGCAGTGGATGGCTTCGAGGACGAATTCGAGAAGACCGTGGGCAACGGGATCTCCGACTTCCACAAGGGCAACACCAAGGCCCGCACCCGCATGATCGCGCAGTACGCCCTCGCCGGCGAGCACAACTACCTCGTCATCGGAACGGACCACGGGGCGGAGTCGGTCACCGGCTTCTTCACCAAGTACGGCGACGGCGGCGCGGATATCCTGCCGCTGTTCGGGCTCAACAAGCGCCAGAACCGGGCCCTGCTCGCGGAGCTCGGCGCCCCGGCCCGTATCTGGGAGAAGGTTCCGACGGCGGACCTGCTCGACGGCCAGCCCGGCCGCACGGACGAGGACGAGCTGGGCCTGACATACGACCAGATCGACGACTACCTCGAGGGCCGCGAGGTCCCGGGCTCCGTGGCCGAATCCATCGAGCAAAAATATCTCCGAACCCGCCACAAGCGCACGGTCCCGGTCACCATCTTTGATACCTGGTGGAAGTAGGCAGCAACCTACGCTCCGGGGGCACTTCGAGCCCCCGCGGGACTGTTTAGCGGCCATCGCCCGGCGCTTCCGTGTCAATGTCCCCCGGACGGCCCACGGTGAAGCCCGACGCCGGGCCTCACCTCGCCGGCAGCTCCCGCCCCGACACGGGTACCCGCCCGGGACCCGTCTAGCGGCCCTGCAGCAGCGTGGAGATCCGGTGTGCTTCATCCATCAGCAGGCGGCCCAGCATCTCCTGCCGTTCGCCCTTGAAGCGCGGCTCGATCCCGGTCAGGGACAACGCCCAGGCGGGGCGGCCGCGCTGGTCGAAGACTGCTGCGCCCATCCCCCAGCTGCCCTCCAGCACAAGACCGGGATTCACCGAATAGCCGGCCTGCCGCGTCGCTTCGAGATTCGCACGGACCAGGTCCTCCGTGTGCGCCGCCGCGAAGTCGCCGGCGTGCGCGGCCCAGCCGGCCAGCAGCTCCTCCTGCTCCGCATCGGGCAGGAACGCCATGATGGCGGTGCCGGCGGACGCCACCCCGAGCGGGAAGCGGACTCCCTCGTGCAGCACGAAGGACCGCACCGGGAAGCTCCCCTCCTCCCGAAGCAGGCACACGGTCTCGGCGCCGCGCCGGATGGAGAAGAACGCGCTTTCGCCGGTCTCCTCGGCGAGCCGGCGGAGGCTCGGCCGGGCGATATCCTCCAACGGGAAACGCGCCGAGGCCACGGAACCCATCAGGAGGATCTCCGGCCCCAGCACCCAGTTGCCGTTCTGGGGATCCTGGTCCAGCAGCCCCTCGGCTGCCAGCGAGGTGAGCAGCCGGTGCACGGTGGGGCGCGTGAGTCCGGATTCCCGGACGAGTTCCACCAGCGGGGAGCCTTCCGGTTTCCGTCCAACAATGCGCAGCAGGGACGCGACGCGGCTGACGACCTGAGCGCCCTGGACAGGTGAAGGATTCATCTTGTTACCTCGGGAGTTGGCCTTGAACTGCTCAAAGTATCCATATTGTGGACAGTCGGAAGTCTACCGTCCACACTGTAAAAACCGCACTCCAAAAGCTAAAACCAGCCGTTGACAGCCTGCTTTTCGGCCCCGTAGGCTCCAACAGCAGAACAACAGTCCACAAAGTGGAATGCTTCAAGAGCTCAATGAGGAGATGCGATGTCAAAGGTGAAATCCGGAGCGGCCGCCGCGCTGCAGGACGTACTGCGGGACGGCATGACGCTCGCCGTCGGAGGCTTTGGCCTGAGCGGCATCCCCGCTGACCTGATCGAGGCCGTGCGGGATTCCGGCGTCAAGGACCTCACCGTGGTGTCCAACAACATGGGCGTGGACGGAAAGGGCCTCGGCGTGCTGATTGAAGCCGGCCAGGTCCGCAAGGTCATCGCCTCCTACGTGGGCGAGAACAAGCTCTTCGCCGAGCAGTATCTCGCCGGCAATCTGGAGGTCGAGTTCACGCCGCAGGGCACCCTGGCCGAGCGCCTCCGCGCCGGCGGCGCCGGCATCCCGGCGTTCTACACCAAGACGGGCGTCGGCACCCTCGTCGCCGAAGGCAAGCCCCTCGCGGAGTTCGACGGCGAAACGTATGTCCAGGAACGCGCCATCAAGGCAGACGTCGCCCTGGTGCACGCCCACACCGCCGACACCGACGGCAACCTGATTTACCGCTACACCGCGCAGAACTTCAACCCCGTCGTCGCCACGGCGGGCGCCGTCACCGTCGCGGAGGCCGAGGTGATCGTGGAACCGGGCCAGCTCGACCCGAACCACATCGTCACCCCCGGCGTCTTCGTCCAGCGCCTCGTCCAGGCCAGCGGCCGGGTCAAGGACATCGAACAGCGGACCGTCCGGCCCCGCAGCGAAGCCGCCGACGCCGCGGCCGCCGTCGGCGTCTAATCAGGCCTAAGCGCCGCCCCTACTTTCTTTAGGAGAATCACCATGGCTTGGACCCGGAATGAAATGGCTGCCATCGCGGCCGAAGAACTCAACGACGGCGACTACGTAAACCTCGGCATCGGCATCCCCACGCTGGTCGCCAACAACCTGCGCGACGGCGTCCGCGTCGTTCTGCAGAGCGAGAACGGCCTGCTCGGCATGGGCCCGTTCCCCTACGAGGGCGACGAGGACGCGGACCTGATCAACGCGGGCAAGCAGACCGTCACGGTCCTGCCCGGCGGCAGCATCTTCGACTCCGCCACGTCCTTCGGCATGATCCGCGGCGGCCACGTCAAGGTCGCGATCCTCGGCGCCATGCAGGTCTCCGGCGCCGGCGACCTCGCCAACTGGACCATCCCCGGCAAGATGGTCAAGGGCATGGGCGGCGCCATGGACCTCGTCGCCGGCACTCCGCGCGTCGTGGTCCTCACCGAACACAACGCCAAGGACGGCACCGCCAAGATCGTCAAGGAATGCACCCTGCCGCTCACCGGCCTGAGCTGCGTCGACCGGATTATCAGCGACCTGGCGGTCTTCGACCTGGACAAGGTCGACGGCGTCCGGCGGCTCACGCTGACCAGGCTCGCCCCGGGCGTCACCGTGGAGGAGATCCGCGAAAAGACCGAGGCGGCGTTCGACGTCGCTCCCTCCCTCGATGAAAGCGCCACCTTCGAGGGAGCCACGGCATGAGCCTGCGCGACCAGTTCGGCAAGGATGTCCTGCTGACCGGCTGGGGCCACAGCCGCTTCGGCAAACTCACGGACGAGACTCTCGAATCCCTCATCGTCCACGTCGCTACCGAGGCGATCGGCAACGCCGGGATCGAGCCGGGCCAGATTGACGAAATCTACCTCGGCCAGTTCAACTCCGGCATGATGCCGCTGGCCTTCCCCTCCTCGCTGGCCCTGCAGGTCTCCGAGCAGCTGGCCAACGTCCCGGCCACCCGGGTCGAGAATGCCTGCGCGTCCGGGTCGGCCGCTTTCCAGCAGGGCACCAAGTCGCTGCTGGCCGGCACCGCGAAGACAGTCCTCGTGATCGGCGCCGAAAAGATGACGCACGCCGGCGCCGACGTCGTGGGCGCGGCCCTGCTCGGCGCGGACTACGACATGGCCGGCAAGGCCTCCAGCACCGGGTTCACCGGACTCTTTGCCGAGGTGGCCAAGCACTACGAGAAGCGCTATGGGCCGGTTTCGGACGTCCTGGGCACCATCGCGGCCAAAAACCACCGCAACGGCGTCGACAACCCCTACGCCCAGCTCCGCAAGGACCTCGGCGAGGAGTTCTGCCGGACTGTCTCGGACAAGAACCCGATGGTCGCCGACCCGCTGCGCCGCACCGACTGCTCGCCCGTGTCCGACGGCGCCGCCGCCGTCGTGCTGTCCCTGGCCCCCACCGGCGGGGCCACCGCCCCGGTGCGGCTCGCCGGATTCGGCCAGGCGAACGACTTCTTCCCGACCGACCGCAGGGATCCCACCGCGTTCAACGCCACCCGGGCCTCCTGGCAGCGCGCACTGGGGATGGCCGGCGTCGGCCTCGAGGAGCTGGACTTCGCCGAGGTGCACGACTGCTTCACCATCGCCGAGCTGCTGATGTACGAGGCGATGGGCCTGACCGAACCGGGCCAGGGATCGCGTGCCATTGAGGAAGGTTGGGTCTTCAAGGACGGCAAGCTTCCCATCAACGTCTCGGGCGGGCTCAAGGCCAAGGGCCACCCCGTGGGCGCCACCGGCGTCTCGCAGCACGTCATCGCCGCGATGCAGCTCACCGGCACCGCCGGCGACATGCAGCTGCCCGCCGCCCGGCGCGCCGCGGTACAGAACATGGGCGGCGTCGGCATCGCCAATTACGTCAGCGTGCTCGAAGCCGTTTAGGGGCACAGAGCCGCGGTTCCTCCCCACCTTTGGCGCACTCCACCGGCGCTTTCCGGCCTGCAGCGCGCCCCGGGGCGCAAAGGTGGGGAGGTTCCGCACCGTCACCGCGGCGGTACTAGCGTTCGCGGATCAGCTTCGCGATGGCGCCGAAGCCCAGCCGTTCGGCATTTTCCAGTGCGGTTCTCCCCTGCGGGTCCCGAATATCGGGGTCGGCACCGGCGTCGAGCAACTGCCGGACTACCTCCTGCTGCCTTGGACCCCCATCGTTGAGCAGGATGGCTTCCTGCAGGGCTGTCCAGCCCAGGTTATTGACGTTGTTGACGGGAACGCCGGCCGCAAGGAGGATCCGCACGGTGTCCACGTGCCCGTGTTCACTCGCGGGGATCAGGGCCGTGCCGCCGAAGCGGTTGGTGCTGGCGACGTCGGCCCCGTTCGCGAGGGTCAGTTGCAGGACCTCGTTGAATCCCTCGGCTCCCGCGTAGAGGAAGGCCGAGTCCTGGATGGCATCCTTCGCGTCGACGTTGCCACCGGCCTGGATCAGCCGCGTCACCGCGGCAACATCGTTCGCCTTGGCCGCCCGGACCAGCTGCTGGTCAAGCTCGGCCTGCGCCGCCGGAGCCAGCGCCGGCCGGGTCACAGCTGGAGGGGTCACAGCCGGCGAGGCAGCGGCTGTCCCTGTTGCAGCCGGGGGCGATGCAGCCGAATCCGATGCCTGGGCCGGCGGCGGCGTCTCCCGCCGCGATTCCTCAGTCGCCACGGCGCAGCCGGCGAGCGCTACTGCCAGCACACCGGCCACGCACACGCCGGCGGCCCTTGCCAGCCTCCGCCGCGCACCGCCCGATGCCCCAAGTCCGTGTTGCGTCCTGAGCCTCCCCATAGACCAGAGCCTACTTTGCGGTTCCTACCCTGCGGCGCCGGGGCTGACCTTGCACCGGAGGGATCCACTGAAACAGCCCGGTTTTCCGCCCGGGCCACGGGTGCGGCTTTGCCGGCAGGAGGCTGCACCCGCCAAAACGGGCCCGTCCCGCACAGCCCGAGGYCCGTGGTCCCGGGAGTAGACTCCGGGCATGGGATCCGTCGATGACGCACTGGCCGCCATGTCTGCACCGGCCCGCGATGCCCTGCAGCGGGTCATCGACCTCGCGCGCGCAGAAGCCCCAGACGCCGTCGATGGTGTCAGCTACGGCATGCCCGCGCTGAAGGTCCACGGCAAGCCCCTCATTGGCGTGACGGCGAGCGCCAAGCATCTGTCCGTCTTCCCGTTCTCCTCCGAGGTGGTGGCGGCCGTCGCGTCCCGGCTTGATGGCTTCTCCGTATCCAAGGGAACCATCCGCTTCGGACCGGACCACCCCCTCCCTGACGAGGTCCTCACGGAAATTCTCCGGCTCCGGCTCGCGGAGATCACCTAGACTCGAGTGAATCCCCCGCCCGCAATCTGAGGAGCCTCCATGCGCGCCACGATCATCCACGCACCCGGTGACATCCGGGTCGAAGACCGCGACTACCCCACCGTCCAGTTGCCCACCGACGCCGTCGTAAAAGTCACCGCGTCCTGCGTCTGCGGCTCGGACCTCTGGCCCTACCGGGGCGTGAAGCCCACCCGCCGGCCCACCGCGATCGGCCACGAGTTCATCGGCACGGTGGAGAGCGTCGGCTCCGGGATCACCACCCTGGCCGTCGGCGATCTGGTAATCGCACCGTTTGTGGTCAGCTGCGGGGCCTGCCCCCAGTGCCTCAACGGTGTCACCGTGGCCTGCGACCACCTGGCCGGCTGGGGCGGCAAGGACGACGCCGGGCACGCGATCGACGGCGGCCAGGGCCAGGCGGTTCGCGTCCCGCTGGCCGATTCCACCCTCGTCAAGGTTCCCGGCATCACGGAGCCGGATGACGCCCTCCGGAAGAGCCTGCTCACGCTGTCCGATGTGATGGCGACCGGCCACCACGCAGCCCTCGCCGCGAAGGCCGGACCGGGCCGGACCGTCGTGGTGGTGGGCGACGGCGCCGTCGGGCTGTGCGGGGTGCTGGCCGCCAAGCGGCTCGGGGCGGAACGGATCATCGCGATGTCCCGCCACGACGACCGCCAGGCGATCGCCCGCGAGTTCGGTGCCACCGACATCGTGGAGGAGCGCGGGGAAGAGGGTGTCGCCAAGGTCCGCGAACTCCTCGGCGGAGTGCTGGCCGATTCCGTCCTCGAATGCGTCGGGACCAAAGAATCCATGGAACAGGCACTGCACAGCACCCGCCCGGGCGGCGCGCTGGGCTTTGTTGGCGTCCCCACCGGCGGCAGCGAGGTGCCGCTGCGCTACCTCTTCGACACGAACATCTCCATCGGCGGCGGCATGGCCCCGGCCCGGACCTATATCCCGGAACTGCTGGCGGACGTCCTCGACGGCACCATCAATCCGGGCCGCGTCTTCGATGTTGTGATGCCGCTGGAGGAAGCACCGGAGGCCTACCGCGCCATGGACGAACGCCGCGCCATCAAGGTCCTGCTGACCCCCTGACCATTTCCGACGGCGGCGGCGCAGCATTGTTGCGCGGGCTCCGGGTCGGTCCCGTGCGCTGCCTCGTGCACGGGCCCTTGTGCTGGCTCTTGTTCTGCTAAAGCGGGAGGGCTACCGTGAAGCGCATCAGCATCCGCCGCCGTCGAGGAGCCGTCATGGCCAGGTTCGTGCAGATCATCGAATTCCAGACCGCCCGCATTGAGGAAATTGAAGCCCTGGGCCGGCCGTCCAGGACCGACGGAAGCACTGCTCCCACTTTCCGCCGGATCCTGGCCACCGCGGACCGCGACAACCCCGGAACGTATCTCACCATCGTCGAATTCGACTCCTACGGATCGGCCATGGAGAACTCCGGCCGGCCGGAGACCTCCGAATTCGCCGCCAGGATGGCCGCCCTTTGCGACGGGCCGCCGGTGTTCCGCAACCTGGACGTGATGTGGGAAGACGACGGCTCCGCCGACGATAACCCGTAGGCGCAAGCATGGACACTGAGCACAGTGCCGCAGAGCCCCTTGTGCTGGACCTCCGCGGGGCCAGCGCTGCGCCCCTGCGGCTGGTGGGCGGCAAAGCCCTGAACCTCGGGAAGCTTGTGGCGGCCGGGCTGCCCGTGCCGAGCGGGTTTTGCCTGACAACGCTTGCGTATGATCTGGCGGCACCGCCCGGGCTCGGCGCCCTCGCGGCCGAACTCGACGCGATCGGGTCCGGAGCGGCCCGGGCGTCGGGCCCTACACGGCCGGTCCCGGGTGAACTCAGCCCGGTTGCCGCGCGGGCCAGGAGGCTGATCGAGGAGTCCCCGATCCCGCCCGAGGTGGATGCCGCGGTCCGGAAAACCTACGAGGGAATGGGCGGAGGCGTGCCCGTGGCGGTCCGGTCCTCGGCCACGGCAGAGGACCTGCCCTTCGCCAGTTTCGCCGGGCAACAGGACTCCTTCCTCGATGTCACCGGCGCCGACGCGGTGGTCGAGGCAGTCCGCCGCTGCTGGGCGTCGCTCTGGAGCGAGCGGGCCGTGGCGTACCGCTCCGCCAACGGGATCAGCAACCGCGACGTCGGGCTCGCCGTCGTCGTCCAAGTCATGGTCGACGCCGCGACGGCGGGGGTCCTGTTCACCGCAAATCCGGTCACCGGGACCCGGACGGAAACGGTAATCAACGCGAGCCCGGGCTCAGGCCAGGCCGTGGTCTCGGGGTCGGTCAACCCGGACCAGTTCGTGCTGGAGACGGCGTCCGCCTCCGTCATACGGAGCACCCCGGGAGGACCGTATGACGGGCGGGGTCCGAGCCTGAGCGGCCCCCGGCTCCAGGAGCTCACCGCGCTAGGCGACGGCGTCCAGCGCCTCTTTGGCGCGCCGCAGGACATCGAGTGGGCCATCGAAAAGGGCGGCAAGATCTGGCTCACCCAGTCACGCCCGATCACCACGCTGTATCCGCTGCCCGAACCCGCACCCGAAGACGCCGCAGCCGGGGCTTCCGCCCCCATCCGGGTGTACCTGTGCGGCACCCTGTTCCAGGGGCTGACCCGGCCGATCACCCCGCTCGGGCTGTCCGCCCTCGAGATGATGCGCAACAGCAAGGGCCCCTGGCGGTACGCCAACCCCGGGCTGCGGATGTACGTGGACCTCACGGCGGTGGCCCGCAGCAAATCGGGGCGGGCTTATCTGCTCCGGATCCTCCCGCTGGCGGACGGCCGATCCGGGGCCGTGCTTCCCGCGCTGCTCGAGGATCCACGGTTCGGCGTCATCGAGCGCTCGTTCGGACAATCCCTCCGCGGGGCCGGGCGACGGCGCAACTGCCCGCAACGGCCCCAACGCCCGGGCAGCAGCGAGCAGACGGCCAGCCTCGCCCTCATGGCAGGCCTCGTTCCGGCCATGGTCCGGCCCGCCTTCCGACCCGCAGCTGAGCTGCGCCGGGCGATGAGCTACGGGAAGAAGATCGAATCCGAGCTGGTCCTGGCCGAACCCGCCAGTTCCGCCCAGCGGCTGGACTACACCGAGCAGATCCTTGGCCGGACGATTAACGGGCTGATTCAGGCCACGCTGCCGGGCCCGTCCGTTGGCTACCTCATGCTGGCCGTGGCCCGCCGGCTGCTGCGCGGCATCGCGGCGCCCCGTGAGCTGGAGGCCGTGCTGCGCGGGCTCCCCCACAACATCACCACCGAAATGGACCTGGAACTGTGGCAGCTTGCCGCCTTCATCGGCGACGACCCGGTGTCTCGCGGGGAGTTCCTGGCGAAACGGCCCGAGGAGTTGGCCGCCGACTACCTGGCCGGCCGGCTGCCGCCCCGGGCCCAGTCAGGAGTGCGCGGCTTCCTCGCCCGCTACGGCCACCGCGCTGTGGCGGAAATAGACCTCGGCATGCCGCGCTGGTCCGCGAAGCCCGACCACATCCTCGGCATGATCTCAAACTACCTCCGCGTCGAGGACCCGGAGCAGGCCCCGGACCGGCAGTTCGCCCGGGCCGCCGAGCATGCGGAGGACCGGATCCGCGGCCTCGTGGAACAGGCGCGTGCCCGGAGTCCGTGGCGCGCACGGGCCCTGGAGCTGAGCCTGCGCCGTGTGCGGCAGCTAGCCGGGTTACGCGAACTGCCCAAGTTCTACATCGTGCTGATACTCGGCGAGATGCACCGGCAGCTCCTCCGCGTCGGCGCCGACCTGGCCTCCGCCGGCACGGTCGCGGCCGCGGACGACGTCTTCTTCCTGGACTTCGACGAGATCCGCGTCGGCCTGCGCGGCGCGGACCTGCACGGCATCGTCACGGGCCGCCGCCGGCTGTACGACACGGAACTTCGACGCCGCCGCATCCCCCGGCTGCTGCTCTCCGACGGCACCGACGTCGAGGCCGCCATGATGGCGGAGTCGCCCGCATCCGGTGCCGTGACCGGAACACCGGCCTCTGCCGGCACCGCCACCGGCCGGGTCAGGGTGATCCTGGACCCGGTGGGCGCCCACCTGGAACCCGGCGAAATCCTGGTGGCCCCCTCCACTGACCCGGGCTGGACACCGCTGTTCATGACGGCCGGTGCACTTGTCATGGAGATGGGCGGGATCATTTCCCACGGGGCCGTTGTGGCCCGCGAGTACGGCATCCCGGCGGTCGTGGGCGTACCGGACGCCACCACGCGGCTGCACACCGGCCAGACGGTCACCGTTGACGGGGCCGCCGGCACCATCAATGAAGAGCCTTGATCCGGCAGAAGCGGGCAACGATCCCGTCGCGATCCCTGCGGTGAGCCGAGATCAGACCCCACAGCTGTAGCACAACCGTGCCAGATAGAATCGAATCATGACCACACCGGCCCATCGGCCAACGCACCACGAGCGGTCGATTCCCCGCTGGCCGCACCGGTCAGCGCAACAACCCGGCGGCACTTTCGCGCCGGCCCGCAAGGCGAGGAGCCTCCTGCAACGGGTTCCGGTGTGGACCTGGCGGGTGCTGATGCACTCGGTCAAGGCCAGCGAGAACTCCCGCTTCAACGTCGACCCGATTACCGGCGTCGAATACTTCCATGACATCGATTTCGTCGGCGACCGCATCCGGGCCCACCGCCTCGACGTCATCGTCCCCTCCCCCGTCACCCCCTCCCAAGCCACCCCCTCCCCCAACGGCGGCGCCGGGACTCCCGACGTCGGTTCCGACAGTTCACCAGGAGCGCTGCCCGTCTACGTGTACTTCCACGGCGGCGGCTGGACGTCCGGAGACAAGGCCTCGCTGACCAAGTACTGCGCGAGCCAGGCCGAGGGCGGGATGGTGGTGGTCAACGTCAATTACCGGAAGGCTCCGCGCTTCCAGATGTCCCACGTCCTGGCGGATGCCAATGCGGCGCTGACCTGGGTCCGGCAGAACATCGCCGGCTACGGCGGCGACGCATCGCGGATCGTGCTGGGCGGTGACTCCGCAGGCGGGCAGATTGCGGCACTGCTGACAGCAGCCAGCTTCCAGCCGGAACTGGCGCGGCACCACGGCCTGACACCGGCCGTCCCCGCCGCCGATTTCAAAGGCCTGGTCCAGCACTGCAGCGTGGTGGACTTCTCCGTGTTCTTCGAAAAAGGCTTCGTGCTGAGCCTGAACTTCGTCCGCATGCTGTTGCCCGGCCTCCATCCCGGCGGCCGCACCGGCGGCATCCGCGGCGGCCTGCGCCGCGCCTTCGGCGGGTTCGGCCGCACGGGCACCGACTCCGGGCACCTGGAGGCCCTCCGCGAGGGCGCGGATTTCCTCTCGCCGATCGAATGGCTGGATTCCCGCTTCCCGCCCGTCTTTGTGACCACCTCGGAGCGGGACTTCTTCTTCGCCGCCAACATGAACTTCATTGCCCGGCTTCGCGAACATGGCGTCCACGTGGACAGCCTCATCTACGGCTGGGACAGCTCCAACACCGAACACACCTGGCAGCAGGACTTCCGCTACCCGGAATCGCAGGAAGTGTACCGCCGGCTTCACACCTTCGTGCATAAAGTGGCCTGAGCGGCGTCCTAGCCGTCCCGCCCGCTGCCGCACCGGGCTATGTTAAGACCATGGTGTCTGCCGACAGCAACGCACTGAACGATCCGGAACCCGAGGGGTTCGGATCCGCGCTGGTCGATGAAGCGGCCCGGCGGGACGCCGCCCTGGGCGATGTTGACTGGACCGTCCTGCCCGACGGCGCCGTGCGCGGCACCTTCGAAGCCCCCAGCGGAAAACTTGCCACGCTTGCCATAGGCACCCCGGGAAACACGCGGGTGCTCTTGATCCCCGGGGCCACCGGGTCCAAGGAAGACTTTGTGCTGATGCTGCCGGAGCTGGCCGCCGCCGGGTATTACGTCCTGACGTGCGACATTGCCGGGCAGTACGAATCGGCAGAGGCGGGCCCCGAGAACCTCACACCTCCCCGCGCCCACTACGACTACGAGCTGTTCACCGATGACCTGATCGCCATGCTCGACGCCGAGGACGGCCCCGCGCACGTGGTCGGGTATTCCTTCGCCGCGATCTTCGCCCAGCTGGCCTTCTCCCGGCGGCCGGAAAAATTCCGCAGCCTCACCCTGCTCAGCTGCCCGCCCGAACCGGGCCAGAGCTTCCGTGGTGTCCAGCGCGTCGGACGTTGCAGCGGCTGGATCAGGCCCCGGGTCGGCGCCGCGCTGATGATCCTGGGCATCCGCGTTAACGTCGTGCACGTCCCGCCCAACCGGATACGGTTCGTGAATTACCGGTTTCGGTTCACCCGCCGGAGCTCCGTGCGCGACATCATCGGGCTGATGCAGCACGCGCCGGATCTGAGGGATGAACTGGCCGCGGCGTCGCTGCCGAAGTTCGTCGCCGTCGGGGAACACGACCTCTGGCCGCTGGCGCTGCACCGCCGCTTCGCGCAATCCGTCGGCGCGCGCATCGCGGTCTACCGGGGCGGACACAGTCCAAGCGAGACCTCGCCGCACCAAATGAGCCGCGATCTGATCGCGCTCTACGGATCCGCCTAGCGGGGGTGCGCGGGCATGTCGGCGTCGTTCCGGGCCGCGATAACCACCGGGATTGTTGCCATGGTGCCCCGGCTACGGCCCCGGGACAAGACGAAATGCGCCCGTTGGCCTCTTGCACCATGGCCCCCGGACCCGTAGGTTGGGCAACAGCGGACGAATGTCTCCGCAGCCGTTGGCCTCCGGGCCGCCGGAGATCAGCAGCATTTCAGAAGGATATGGCATGGCTACAGGCACAGTTAAATGGTTCAACGCCGAAAAGGGTTTTGGCTTCATTGCCCCGGATGACGGGTCAGCCGACGTTTTCGCCCACTATTCGGCAATCGCCAGCAGCGGCTACCGCTCCCTGGACGAGAACCAGAAGGTCGAGTTCGACGTCACCCAGGGCCCGAAGGGCCCGCAGGCCGAGAACATCCGCCCGCTCTAAGTACTCCGGATCGCAGCACCGGCCAGCCGGCCGCCATGCTTTCCCCAACACCACAAACGCCCCCCTCGAGGATTCCTCGGGAGGGGCGTTTGTCGTTAGGGGGTCAGCCGACGTGGACCCACGGCCGCCTGGTCACGTCCGGTTCCGCTTCCCGCAGCACTTCACGGGTTACGGGCGCGATTTCCCCTTCGCCGAACGCCAGGAAGCGGAGCAGGTTGGTGACCGGGTTGCCTTCGGTCCAGCGGAAGTAGACGTGCGGCATCAGACCCGTCACATCGCGGATGTGAAGGAGGACGGAGGCGATCGTGTTCGGGACCACGGGCCCGTGGACTTCCAGGACCTGGTAGCCGTGCCGCGTAACGCCCCGGACCATAAGCTCCGTCTCGAAGTCGGAGGAGTCGTCCACCACCACCTCGAGGAACAGTGCGCGGTAGTCCAGCGGCAAGTGGCTGACCTCCGTGGCTGACTCCAGTTTCTGCCGGTAGGCCTCCGCGCTCATCCGGAGCGGTTCATGGGCGATGATCCGCAACGGCCCGTCCAGCTCGTCGGACATGAATTCGAGGGCCTCACGGTCCAGGTGGACGTGGGTGGCGTGCAACTCGAACGAGCGTCGGACCCGCGACAGCAGCGAAATGACGATAATTCCCAGGATGAACACCGAAGCGATCCGGATGCCTTCCGGCCGTTCGATGATGTTGGCGACCGTGGTGTAGATGAACACGACGGCGACGACGCCGAACCCGACAGTGCGTTTGCGCTGTTGCTTACGCCGGGCCGAAAGCGTCACGGCCACCGCGGCCGAGGTCATGAGAACCAGGACGCCGGTCGCGTAGGCGCCGCCCTGCGCATCGACGTCCGCGTCGAACAGCCAGGTGACCAGGAACGCGACCAGGGTAAACACGAGCACCAGCGGCCGGACGGCCCGGGCCCACCCGGGGGCCATCCCGTAGCGGGGCAGGTACCGGGGCACCAGGTTCAGCAGCCCGGCCAGCGCGGAGGCCCCGGCGAACCAGAGAATCGCGATGGTGCTGATGTCATAGACGGTACCGAACCCCACCCCCAGGTGTTCGTGGGCCAGGAACGCCAAGGCGCGCCCGTTCGCCTGCCCGCCGGGCTGGAATTCCTGCGCCGGGATGAGCACCACGGTGATGAAACTGCTGACGATCAGGAAGCTGCTCATGATGACCGCCGCCGTCGTCAGCAGTTTGCGGGTGCCCGCGATGCGGCCGGCTGGATTGTCCTCGGTATCGTTCGCGTGTCCCCGGATCTGCGGCATGACGGCCACGCCCGTCTCGAACCCGGAAAGACCAAGCGCGAGTTTGGGGAAGACGAGCAAGGCAAAGCCGACAGCCAGCAGGGGGTTTCCGTGCGACGTCGAGATCGCCTGCCACCAGTTGTCCACGGCCACGGGGTGCGTGAACACCTCAACGACCGAAACTGCCAGCACGACGACGTTCAGGCTCAGGTACACGGCGACGATCACGACGGCGACACCGATGGCCTCCCTGAATCCGCGCAGGAAGACCGCCCCCAGCAGCGCCAGCAGGAACAGCGTGACCGGCACATTCTGTCCCTGCAGCCAGGCGGGGGCTATCGGGTTCTGGATCAGGTGCGCCGTGGCGTCTGCCGCCGACAGCGTCATGGTGATCATGAAGTCCGTTGCGGCGAAACCGAGCAGCACCAGGACGAACAGCTTTCCGCCCCACCGCGGCATAAGCCGCTCGAGCATCGCGATGGAGCCCTCGCCCCGGTGGCTCTCGCCCGCGACGCGCCGGTAGACGGGCAAGGCGCCCAGCAACGTGATGGCGACGAGGACGAGGGTCGCGAGCGGCGAAATCACGCCCGCGGCGAGCGCGGCGATCGCCGGCTGGTAGCCCAGGGTGGAGAAATAGTCGACGCCGGTCAGGCACATCACTTGCCACCACGAGTGCTTTTTCTCATGGGCAGTGGGCACTCCGCCCGGGCCCTGGTGGGAGCCCTTGCTGTCCTGCAGCCCGAACAGCAGCCAGTTCTTCAGCCCGGAAATGGTTCGCGGCCGCGGCGCCGACGGGTCTGCCGGCGGCCTGCTCAGCGTGGTCATTTTTTTCCTTCCCTCACGGCGCGGACCCAGATGGCAGTGCGCCGCACAGCTCTCAATTGCGAAGCTAGCAGCGGCCGCCCGCGGCGCCCGTGTCGAGACGGGGATCTTGACGAATCCTTGACGCCGGGCCGCCCCGCCCGAGGCCGGCTGAAATGGAAGAATGGCTCCATGGCACGTGGAACGCTGCGCATCTTTCTGGGGTCAGCACCTGGCGTCGGCAAGACCTACGCGATGCTCCGGGAAGGGCACCGGCTGCGCGAGGGCGGCGAGGACGTCGTCGTCGCGTTCGCCCGGGACCGGGGACGCAGCGACACCCGCGCCCTACTGGCAGGACTCGAGCTGATCCCGGCCAAACGGGTTCCCTATCAACGACTCCACCTCGAAGAGCTGGACCTGGACGCGGTGATCCGCCGTGGGCCCGCCACGGCAATCGTCGACGACTACGCCCATGCCAATCCCCCGGACAGCCCGAACGCCCACCGCTGGGAGGATGTCGACGAACTGCTCGACGCCGGCATCAACGTCCTGACCACCCTGGACATCCAGCATCTCGCGTCCCTCAGCGACGTCGTCAGCGCCATCACCGACGTCCGGCCCGTGGAGAGTGTGCCTGATGAGATCGCCCGGCGGGCCGGGCAGATCCAGCTCGTGGACATCTCCCCCGAACTCCTGCGGCAGCGCCTCGCGGACGGCAGGATCGTCGCGGCTGACAGGGTGGACGCTGCGCTCGCCAACTACTATCGCCCGGGCAACCTGGCGGCCCTGCGTGAGCTGGCTTTGCTGTGGCTGGCGGACCGGGTGGACGAGGGGCTCGCAAGGTATCGGACGGGAAACGGAATCGAAGCCAGCTGGCCGGCCCGGGAACGGATCGTCGTCGGGCTGCCCGGCGGCCCCGAGGGTGAGATCCTGATCCGCCGCGGTGCCCGCATCCTCAACCGGGTCAACGGCGGTGACCTGCTGGCGGTGCACGTGCGCGCAGCGGACACCGCGGCCGCGGAATCGCCGCAGGAGCTGGAGTCCCAGCGCCGGCTGGTCCATGACCTTGGCGGCAGCTACCACCTCGTGGCAGGGGAAGACCCGGCCGCCGCATTGCTGGACTTCGCCCGCAGCGTCAACGCCACCCAGATCGTCGTCGGAATCCCGCGCAGCGGCGGGCTGGCCGGACTGCTGGCAGGCCTTCGTGGCGGCCACACCGGTGCCAGAGTGGTCCGCGGCGCCGGCGCCATCGACGTTCACATCGTGTCCCAGCAGTCTGAGGGCGGCAGCCCGGGGGTGCCGCGGCGGCGGGACCTGGGCCGTGCCCGCGTCACGCTGGGTTTTCTCATGGCCGTCCTGCTTCCGGTCCTGCTGCAGTTCCTGCTGGCCGTCAGCCCGGACAAGAACGTGGCGACCGCTGTCCTGATCCAGCTAACCGGCTCCGTCGCCGTGGCGCTGGTCGGCGGCCTGTGGCCCGCGATCCTCGCGGCGCTCTGGAGCAGCCTGCTGGTGAACTACTTCTCCACCCCGCCGTTAGGCACCCTGCACATCAGCGACTCGCGGAATGTCTTGACCCTCCTGGTTTTTGTCGGCGTGTCCGCCGCAGTGGCCACCGTGGTTGACGTCTCCGCCCGGCGTTCCAAGGAAGCGGCCCTCGCGAGGGCGGAGGCCGCCACGCTCGCGGACCTCTCGCGCGGGGCGGCCGGTTCGGAGGACACGATTGCGGGACTACTGCAGCAGGCACTGGACGTCTTCCAGGTCCGGGGCGCGGCCCTGCTCAGCCGCCCGGACGACGGCGCCTCCCGGGCCGGCGCCGGGGCCAAAACCGGCGCCGCCGCGGGCCAGGGTGAGGGCTGGCGGCTGGTCGCCAGTGCCGGCGAAGTTCCCGGCTCCGGTCCCGGGTCCGGGGAGATTCCGGGCAATGGAATCCTCCACGGAGACAACGTGGAGCAAATTGACGCCACCACGTGCCTCGTCCTGTCCGGCCGGGTGCTGGCCGCCAGTGACAGGCGACTCCTGGGCGCTTTTGGTGTCCATCTGCTGGCCCAGCTGGAACGGCGGCAACTGCTGGCCAGCCGGTCCGAAGTCCTGAAGCTCGCTGAAAGCAACACCATGCGAACGTCGATCCTTCGCGCCGTCTCGCACGATCTCCGCACTCCGCTGGCCGGCATCAAGCTCGCGGTGGGGGGCCTCCGGCAGGAAGGCGTCCGCTATACCCCGGAAGAGGAGCGCGAGTTACTGGCAACCATCGAGGATTGTTCGGACCGGCTGGAAGTGCTGGTGGGAAACCTGCTGGACATGTCCCGGCTCACGTCCGACTCGATCAAGCCGCTGTTGCGGCCGGTGCGGTGGTACGAGGTCATTCCCGGCGGGCTGCACGGGATCACCCCGGACCGGGTGCGCGTCGAGCTGCCGGCCAACATGCCCGAGGTCGAGGCGGACGAGGGCATGCTCGAGCGTGTCATTGCCAACATCGTGGAGAACGCCGTCAAGTACGCCCCCGGGTCCGACATCGTCCTGGCCGGTTCCGCGGGAGGGTTGGGGCCGGCGACCGTGAGTGGCCGCCCGGCCGGTGAACTGCGCGTCATCGACCACGGAACGGGCATCCCGGCCGACCGCGTCGTGGATATGTTCCGTCCCTTCCAGCGCCTCGACGATGCCACGCAGGCCACCGGAGTGGGGCTCGGCCTCGCGGTAGCGAAGGGATTCACCGAGGCGATGGGCGGCAGGCTGACCGCCGAAGCGACGCCGGGCGGCGGCCTGACCATGGTGATCAGCCTTCCGCTGTCCTCCGGCATTCCGTTCCGCGCCGAGCCGGGCCAGGCGCCGCTGCAGCCCCAATCGGAGGTCATCGGCCGCCTCCACGCACCGCCGCTCCTCGCGTCCGGGACGGACCCGGTATGACCTCCGTGCTGGTAGTCGACGACGACGCGTACTTGCTCCGGGCCCTGCGGATCACGCTGCAGGCCCACGGCTATAACGTGGTGACGGCCGCCGACGGGCGCTCGGCGTTGCTCGCTGCGCAGCAGCAGCCGCCGGCCCTCGTGATCCTGGACCTGGGGCTCCCGGACATGGACGGTTCCGCCGTGATCCGGAAGCTTCGCGGCTGGAGCGCGGTGCCGGTCCTGATCCTGTCCGCCCGGCACGGGTCCGAGGACAAGGTGGAAGCGCTCGACGCCGGCGCCGACGATTACATCACCAAGCCTTTCGGGCTGGACGAGCTCCTGGCGCGCCTGCGTGCGCTGCTGCGCCGCAGCGCAGAGCCGGAACAGCCTGCGGTCATCGCCACCGAAGCGTTCACCGTGGATCTGGGCAAACGCCGCGTCCTCCGCGACGGCCAGGACATCCGGCTTACTCCAACCGAATGGAAGATGCTGGAGGTGCTGGTCCGGAGCCCGGAGAAACTGGTCACCCAGCAGCAGCTCCTGTCCGAGGTCTGGGGCCCGGCGTATGCCAAGGAGACCAACTATCTCCGTGTGTACATGGCCCAGCTCCGGCGCAAGCTGGAACCGGAGTCCGCCAGTCCGCGGCACCTGATCACGGAGGCGGGAATCGGTTACCGCTTCCTGCCCTGACGGATCCGCTGCCCCCGCGGCACGCCTAAACGAACGCGGACTTCCCGGTCACGGCCCGGGCCACAATCAGCGAGTTGATCTCGTAGCTGCCCTCGTAGGTGTAGAGGATTTCGGCGTCGCCAAAGAGCTTGCCCATCTCGTAGTCGCTGCTGATCCCGTTGCCGCCCATCAGCGAGCGCCCCATGGCCACCGAGGCCCTGGCCAGCCGGGTGGTGGTGGACTTGGCCATCGCGGACTGGACCATCTCGAGCTTGCCGTCCTCCTGGACCCTGGCCAGTTGCGCCATCAGCGACAGCGACGCGGACGCGTTGCCCAGGATCTCGGCCAGCTGCTGCTGGATCAGCTGGAAGCGGGCCAGCTCCTTGCCGAACTGTTTCCGCTCCAGCGAGTAGGAACGCGCGACGTCGAACGCGGCCAGCTGGATGCCGGCGGCCTGCCAGCCCACCCAGGCGCGCGAATCGCGGAGCAGCTCGTTGGCCTTGGCGAAGTCCGTGGCCCCGGGCAGGAGGTTGGACTCCGGGATGCGGACCTCGTCGAGCACGATATCCGCGTTCTGCATGATCCGCAGCCCGATCTTGTTCGCGATCTTGGTGGCGGTGTAGCCGGGGCGGTCCGTCTCCACGATGAAGCCCTTGATCTGCTGATCCGCGACGTCCCGCGCCCAGACCAGGGCGAAGTCCGCGATCGTACCGGCGCCGATCCAGCGCTTGGCACCGCTGATGACCCACTCGCCGCCCTCGAGCCGGGCCGTCGTGGCCAGCCCTCCGGCGATGTCCGAGCCGTGGTCCGGCTCGGTCAGGGCGAAGGCGCCGATCTGGGTGAAGGCCGTGAGCCCCGGCAGCCACCGGGCCTTCTGCGCCTCGGAGCCGAGCTGGTCGATCATCCCGACAATCAGCTCGTTATGGATTCCCACGAGGGCCGAAAGGGACACGTCGGCGCGGGCCACCTCGACGTACATGAGGCCCTTGAACAGTTTGGAGGTGCCGTCCGTCTGCAGGCCGCCGAGGCCGTACTTGCCGAGTTCGGCCAGCAGCCCGAAGGGGAATTCCTCGCGGTTCCAGTAGTCGATCGAGGCCGCCCGGATCCGGGACTGCAGGAAATCACGGATCTCCTGGTAGCGGGACTGTTCCGCCGGGGGCAGCAGGTCGACGATGTACATCAGGTCGGCGTCCGGGAACGGCGGCGCCACCACGCCGGCTGCACCCTCCCCTGCCCTGTTGCCCTGAGTCTTAACCTCTTCGAGGCCCTGTCCGCTGGCACGTCCTCGTGGCTGCACGGGCATGTATCCCTTCGTAGTGATCCGGTCATGAACCGGGCCGGCTCTTCCAAACCCTTGGATGTCCTAGTATATTGCACAGTGATGGGGATCACTAGGCAACGGGTGGTCGCCGGGCAACGGCGCCGGGCCTGAAACGGCTGCGCCACCAGACTTCGAAAGGTGCACCATGACAGTCACTGAGGATTTCCGCGCAGCACGCGACCGCATGCTTGACCTCCGCATGGACTATGACGCGGCGCGCAGCGAATTCCAGTGGCCCCGCTTTGAGCACTTCAACTTCGCCCTGGACTGGTTCGACCAGATCGCGGCGGACCCGGCCAAGGCGGACAACCCGGCCCTGGTCCTCGTCGAGCAGGACGGCTCCGCCACCCGGCGCAGCTTCGCGGACCTGTCCCGGCGCTCCGGCCAGGTTGCCAACTGGCTGCGCAGCCAGGGCGTGCGGCGCGGCGACCGCATGATCATCATGCTCGGCAACCAGGTGGAACTCTGGGAACTGATGCTCGCCGGGATCAAACTGGGCATCGTAATGATCCCCACCACCACCCTGATGGGGCCGGCGGACCTGAAGGACCGCGTAGAGCGCGGCGGCGCGAACTGGGCCGCCGTCGGGAGCGCCAATATCGAGAAGTTCGACGAGGTCCCGGGCGACTACACGCTGATCGAGATCGGCGGCGGCAACGCAGAGACAGGCAAGTCCGCCCTGCAATATTCGGAGTCCGCCGGCGCGGGCGAGGACTTCACGCCGGACGCGCCGACGCTGGCCGACGAGACCTTGCTGCTCTACTTCACTTCGGGCACTACCTCCAAGGCCAAGCTGGTGGAGCACACGCACACCTCCTACCCGGTGGGCCATCTGTCCACCATGTTCTGGATCGGGATGGAACCCGGCGACGTGCACCTGAACGTGGCCTCACCCGGCTGGGCCAAGCACGCCTGGTCCAACGTCTTCACCCCGTGGATCGCCGAGGCCTGCGTCTTCATCTACAACTACGAACGCTTCGACGCCAAGGCGCTGATGGAGCAGATGGACCGCGAATCCGTCACCAGCTTCTGCGCCCCTCCCACGGTCTGGCGCATGCTCATCCAGGCCGACCTGACCCTGCTCAAGAACCCTCCCACCAAGGTGGTGTCCGCCGGCGAACCGCTCAACGCCGAGGTCATCGATCAGGTCCAGCGTGCTTGGGGGCAGACCATCCGCGACGGCTTCGGTCAGACCGAATCCACCGTGCAGATCGCCAACACCCCCGGCCAGCCGATCAAGATCGGCGCCATGGGCAAACCCCTGCCGGGCTACGACGTCGTCCTGGTGGACCCTGCCACGGGCGCGGAGGGCGACGACGGCGAGCTCTGCCTGCGCCTCGACCCGCGGCCCGTCGGGCTGATGAAGGCGTACTACGGCGACCCCGACAAGACGGCGGAAGCGTTCCGCGACGGCTATTACCACACAGGTGACATGGCCAGCCGGGACGAACGCGGCATCATCACGTATGTGGGACGCGGCGACGACGTCTTCAAATCCTCCGACTACCGGCTGTCCCCGTTCGAGCTGGAAAGCGTCCTGATCGAGCACCCGGCAGTGGCCGAGGCCGCCGTCGTCCCCTCCCCGGACGCACTCAAGCTCTCCGTGCCCAAGGCGTTTGTGGTCCTGGCGGCCGGGCACGAGGCCGGCCCGGAGCTCGCCGAGGAGATCCTGCGCTACTGCCGCGACCACCTGGCACCGTTCAAGCGGATCCGCCGGCTGGAATTCGCCGAGCTGCCCAAGACCATCTCGGGCAAGATCCGGCGCGTGGAACTGCGGCACAGCGAAGAACTGCGCCACGGCGGGGGCACGGTCCCGGCGGGTCTCGGCACGGAGTACTCCGAAGCCGACTTCCCCGGCCTGAAAAGCCCGGCCGAAAAGCTAGGCTGAACCCCATGAGACTGAGGACGAGAAGCTGGGGGTACCGTGGCAACGCCGCTGCCGCGTGATCCGATCGCCGACGCCCGGCTGAACTGGGAACGGCACGGCTGGTCCGACGTCGCCGCGCCGATGGCTGCCATCACCGCCATCATGCGGACCCAGCAGCTGCTGCTGGCCCGGATCGAGGGGGTCCTGAAGCCATTCGGGCTGACGTTCGCCCGCTACGAACTGCTCGCCCTGCTGAGCTTCGCCCGCAGCGGCGCGCTGCCCATGAACAAGGCAAGCGCGTTGCTGCAGGTCCACCCCACCTCGGTGACGAACGCTGTCGACCGGTTGCAGCAGGCGGGGCTGGTGATCCGGTCGCCGCACCCCACGGACGGGCGAACCACCCTGATTGAACTCACCCAGGAGGGGCGCACGCTGGCCAAACGGGCGACGGCGGCACTCAACTCAGAGGTGTTCGCCCAGTCCGGCTTCGCGGAGCAGGATGTCGACCAGCTGATCCGGATCCTGGGCACCTTCCGCCGCAACGCCGGCGACTTCAGCGAGTGATCCCCAGGGCTGCAATGCCCCACCAATGACCGCCCTTCACAATGCAGCGATGGGCTCCGCGGCACCAGGAGACGACTCATGCAGCCGGACGCCTATTCCCGCCGACTTGGATCACCGTACCGAAATGCGTGGATATCCAATTACCTCCTAAAAGAGGTAGTTGGCAATCCGCGGGGCAGCCCCGGAGGTCCCCTAGACTTCGGAAAAGAAACCAACCCTGAACATGAGGAGCGCAATGATTCCGGAGATCAACATCTGGGCAGTACTGCTGGCCACGCTGTCCAGCATGGTGGTCGGGTCCGTCTGGTACACACCGAAGGTGTTCGGCAACTACTGGATGCGCGTCGCCAAGGTCACCCCCAGCGGTGACGCCAAGGACGCCGTCAAGCCCATCCTGATCACCCTGGTGGTCAGCTTCGTCAGCGCCCTGGTCCTGGCCGGCTCCGCCGCCATCTCCCAGCACTTCTACGGCGGAAATTTCCTGGTCAACACTCTGGTCACTGCGGTGATTCTGTGGGCCGGCTTCACGGCGGCCCGGTTCATCACCCATGACGCGTTCGAAGGCCGGCCCGCCGGGCTGACCGCGCTGAACTGCGCCCACGAACTGGTGACCCTGGCGGTCATGGCCCTCATCATCGGGCTGTTCGGCATCAGCGCGGCCTGACAGGTCCACGCGGCGGAAATTTGCCGCGCGACGCGCAAAGCCCTGCCGCTGCGGTTTCCCGTAGCGGCAGGGCTTTTGCGCGTCATGGAATGCTCCCGCATCGCAGAGAGCTGTGGGAGCCTATTTTGCCCCGAACCTGACCGGAGTATCGTGGTTCGAATTCGGACGGTGCCGTCCGGTCAGGCGGCAATCCGTGCGCACAGAGCGTCGATCGGCCAGCGCCCAGGAGGGGCTATGACTTCGCCCAGCGTCCCAATACCGCAGCCTCCCCCGAAGCCGGTGGTCGGCAACCTGCCCGATATCGACTCCAGCAAGGGTCTCCTGGGAGTGGCCGAGGTTGCCGAGCGGTATGGCCCTATTGTGCGAATCCAGTTCTTCAACCGCAGCGTCATCGCCATCTCCTCCCAGCAGCTCGTCAACGAAGTGTGCGATGAGTCCCGTTTCGGCAAAGTGCTGGGCGTATCGCTCCGGCAAGTTCGCGAGTTCATCGGCGACGGCTTGTTCACCGCGGAAACCCAGGAACCCAACTGGCAAAAGGCGCACCGGATCCTGATGCCGGCCTTCGGGCCAGCGGCGCTGAAGCGGATGTTCGGCGGTATGGACGACATCGCCGAGCAGCTGCTCCTCAAATGGGAGAGGCTCGGCCCCGACGCCCGGATCGACGTTCCGGACAACACCACCCGGCTGACCTTGGACACGATCGCCCTGTGCTCCTTCAGCTACCGTTTCAACAGCCTCTACCGGGAGGAGCTGCATCCCTTCGTGGGGGCGATGGTCCGCGCCCTGGTCGAATCCGGGCAGCGGGCGCGAAGGCTCCCCGTCCAGAACAAGATCATGCTGCGCCGACGCCACCAGCTCGAGGAAGACAACGCCCTGATGTTCGAGGTCGCCGACCAGATGATCAGCGACCGCCGGCGCAATCCCAGCCCGGCAGGCAGCGAGGACATCCTTGACACCATGCTCAACGCGTCGGACCCGGTGACCGGCGAGCGGCTGTCCGAGGACAACATCCGCTATCAGATGGTCACCTTCCTGGTGGCCGGGCATGAGACCACCAGCGGCCTGCTGTCCTTTGCGCTCTACGAACTGCTGCGCCACCCCGGCGTCCTGGCCAAGGCGCGCGCCCAGGTGGACGAGGTCCTCGGCGCCGAGAGCGCCCGATTCGAGCACCTGCCGCGGCTGGGGTACCTGGACCAGATCCTCAAGGAGACGCTCCGGCTGTGGCCCACCGCCCCGGGGTTCAACGTCGCCCCGTTCGAGGACACAACGCTGGGCGGCCGCTACGAGATCCCGGCGGGCCAGCCAATCCTGGTCCTGCTCCCGCTGCTGCACCGCGACAAGGCGGCGTGGGGCGAGGACGCCGGGGTCTTCGATCCGGACCGGTTCTCCCCGGAACGGGCCGCGGAAATCCCTGCCAACGCCTGGAAGCCCTTCGGCAACGGCCAGCGCTCCTGCATCGGCCGGGGATTTGCCCTGCAGGAGGCCCTGCTTTTCCTCGCCAAGCTCCTGCAGCGCTTTGAGATCACGCCGGCGGACCCGGGCTATGAACTGCAGATCCACCACACCCTGACCATGAAGCCCGAAGGTCTCTTCATCCAGGTGCGACGGCGGGACGTCACGATCGCGGCCGGTCCCCGGGCCGCCGTCGAACGTGCCCGGCAGGCGGAGGCGCCGGCAACAGCAGAGCCCAACGGCGTCCCGGTCCGGGTGCTCTACGGTTCCAATGCAGGCACGTCCCAGGACCTCGCCCAGCGCATCGCCAACGACGCCGGACGGCGCGGCTACAGCCCCACCATCGGACCGCTCGACGACGCAGCCGGCGGACTGCCCACGGCCGGGCTCGTCGCCATCGTGGCTTCTTCCTACGAGGGACGGCCGCCGGACAACGCACGAAAATTCGTGGCCTGGACCGGGGACCTCCAGCCGGGCGACCTCGCCGGAGTGCGGTACACGGTCTTCGGCAACGGCAACAAAGACTGGGCGAGAACGTACCAGGAGGTGCCCAAGGCCATCGACGCGCGGCTCGAGGCGGCCGGCGCCACACGGATCTATCACCGGGGCGAAGCCAACGCCCGCGGCGACTTCTTCGGCGATTTTGAAGAGTGGTACGCGGGATTCTGGCCCGCCGTGGACGCCGCCCTCGGGCAGAAGACCAGCACGCCGGCCGCACAGCCCCAGCTTGAACTCCAGTTCGTCGGCAACGTCCGGGATCCGCTGTTGCGCCAGAACGGGCTGGCCCTCGGTACCGTCGTTGCGAACCGCGAACTGGTCGATCTGGCCAAGCCTGGCGCCCGGTCCAAGCGGCACGTCGAGATCGCCCTGCCCGAAGGGATGAGCTACCGGACCGGGGATTACCTGGCCGTCCTGCCGCTGAACCCCAGCGCCCTCGTCCAGCGCGCCCTGGCCCACTTCAACCTCGACTACGACTCGCATGTCCAGTTGAGCATGGAGCAGGGAGACACGTTCCTGCCCACCGGCGCTCCAGTGGCTGTGGGCGAACTGCTGAGCAGCTACGTCGAGCTCGCGGTCCCCGCCACACGCACGCAACTGGAGAGCCTGGCTGAAGTCGCGACGGATCCGGCACACCGCGGGGAACTCGCGGCCCTGGCCGAGAACCGCGAGCGGCATGCGGCCGAGATCCTCGACAAGCGCGTCTCTGTCCTGGATCTGCTGGAAATGTACCCGTCAAGCCAGCTGTCGTTCACTTCGTTCCTGCAACTGCTGACCCAGCTGACCCCTCGGCGGTACTCCATTTCCTCGTCCCCGCTCTGGAGCCCCGACCATGCGACCCTGACCTTCTCCGTCATCCAGGCTCCGGCGTGGTCGGGACGCGGCGTCTTCGAGGGAGCCTCGTCCACCTTCCTCGCCCAGGCCAGGCCCGGGTCAAGGGTCGCGGTTACTGTCCGTGCCTCGAACACGGCCTTCCACCCGCCATCGTCCTTGGACGTCCCGCTCATCATGGTCTGCGCAGGAACCGGGCTGGCGCCCTTCCGCGGATTCATCCAGGACCGGGCGCTGCGGGCCGAGGCCGAGGACACGACGCCGGCCCCCGCCCTGCTGTTCTTCGGCTGCCGGGCGCCGGACACTGATTTCCTCTACCGCACGGAACTTGCCTCCTGGGCAGACCAAGCCAGCCTCGACCTCCGGCCGGCCTTTTCCGCCGCGCCCGAAGACGGCCTGAAGTATGTCCAGGACCGGCTGTGGGCGGACCGGGCCGACGTCGTCGAGCTGGTCAAACAGGGCGCCACCGTCTACGTTTGCGGCGACGGCCAACACATGGCGCCGCAGGTGCGCGAGACGTGCGCGCTGATCTACCGCGAGGCGACCGGCGCCTCCAAGGCGGAGGCCGAGGCCTGGATGGATGAGGTGGAACGCACCCACGGCAGGTACGTTGCCGACATCTTCACCTGACGACGCAGCGCCCCTCAGCGGTGCGTGAAATCCGGCTGGCGCTTCTCGGTGAACGCCGCCATGCCTTCCTTTTGGTCCTCGGTGGCGAACAGCGAGTGGAACACCCGGCGTTCAAACAGCACACCCTGGGCCAGCCCGGTCTCGAAGGCGGCGTTGACTGCTTCCTTGGCCACCATCGCCACCGGCTTGGACTTGGAGGCAATCACCTCGGCGGCCTTCACGGCCTCCTCCACCACGTCCGCGGCCGGCACCACGCGGGACACGAGGCCGGCGCGTTCGGCTTCCTCGGCGTCCATGAAGCGTCCGGTCAGGATCATGTCCATCGCCTTGGCCTTGCCGACGGCGCGGGTGAGGCGCTGCGAGCCGCCCATCCCGGGCAGCACGCCCAGGTTGATCTCCGGCTGGCCGAACTTGGCGTTGTCCCCTGCGATGATGAAATCGCACATCATCGCCAACTCGCAGCCGCCGCCGAGGGCAAACCCGGACACCGCCGCGACCACGGGGATGCGCAGCCGGGTGAAGTCCTCCCAGCCCCGGAACCAGTCCGCCGCGTACATGTCCATGTAGCCCTTGGACTGCATTTCCTTAATGTCGGCGCCCGCGGCGAAGGCCTTGGCGGAGCCGGTGACCACCACCGCGCCCACTGCAGGGTCGGCGTCCATAGCGGATACCGCGGCGACGAGTTCGTCCATGGTGGCCTTGTTGAGGGCGTTCAGCGCCTCAGGCCGGTTGAGCGTCACGAGCCCCACCCGTCCGCGCCGCTCCACCAGAATGTTTGTGTACTGCTCCGTCATGCCTGTCCCCTCAGCTGTTCGAAATGTCTATCGGCGGTCAGTGGTCGGACTTGTCCCGGATGTCGGTGATGATCCCGGAGAAGTCCCGGCCCGCCCCGCCCTCCGCGGCAAAGGTATCGTAGATTTCTGATGCGAGCGGTCCCAGCCGGGCGGCGACGCCGGTGCTTTCCAGCGCATTGAGCGCCAGTTTCAAGTCCTTGGCCATGAGGGCTCCCGCGAAACCGGGCTGGTAGTCGCGGTTGGCAGGGCTCGTGGGGACCGGCCCCGGAACGGGGCAGTTGGTGGTCAGCGCCCAGCACTGGCCCGAGGCCGCGGAGGCGACATCGAACAGCGCCTGGTGGGTCAGGCCCAGCTTCTCGCCGAGCACAAAGGCCTCACTGACCGCGATCATCGAGACGCCAAGGATCATGTTGTTGCAGATCTTCGCCGCCTGCCCGGCACCGTGTTCCCCGCAGTGCACCACCCGCTTGCCCATGACGTCGAGCATCGGCGTGACTGCCTCGAAGTCCTCGGGAAGTGCCCCCACCATAAACGTCAGGGTGCCGGCCTCGGCCCCGACGACGCCGCCGGAGACCGGGGCGTCAACGGCCCGGTGGCCGGCTGCGAGGGCCAGCTCTGCGGCCTCGCGGGCCTCGTCTACGTTGATCGTGGAGCAGTCCAGGAAGAGGGTGCCCGGCCGGGCCACGTCCAGCAGGCCCGGCTGGCTCTGCTGTCCCGGCCCGCCGGGGCTGCCGCGGTAGGCGTCCAGGAGGTGCCTGCCGCTGGGCAGCATGGTCAGCACGACGGTGGCGCCCGCCACCGCCTCGACCGCAGTCTCCGCGGTGGTTATGCCGTGCGCCCGGGCTGTTTCCAGTGCGGCCGGCACCACGTCGAAGCCGGTCACCGTGTAGCCGGCCTTGACCAGGTTGATGGCCATCGGCCCGCCCATGTGGCCAAGGCCCAGGAAGGCGATGGTGCCGGACTGGGCGGGTCCGGGCCGGCCTGATCCGGCCTGCGATGCTTCAGACGGCGTTATTTCAGACATTGTCCCGCTCCTTCGACAACTGCAGTTCACGGTCGCCCAGCGGCGCAAAATAGGATTCGACGTCGTCCCGGCTGACCTCCGCCAGGCTGGCAGGCTGCCAGTGCGGGTCGCGGTCCTTGTCCACCACCTGCGCGCGGATGCCCTCGCGGAAGTCGGGACCGGCCAGGAACCGCAGCCCCACCCGGTACTCCTGCGCCAGGGCCTCCTCGAGGCTCAGGCCCCGGACCCGGCGCAGGGACGCCAGTGCCACCTTCACGGCGGTCGGCGACTTGCTCTCGATCGTGTCCGCGGCATCGGCCGCTTCCGCTGCGTTCTCTCCACGGAAAGCGCGCAGCCTCCGCAGGATCTCTTCGGCGTCGTCGGCCGAATAGCAGGCGTCAATCCATTCCCGCCGCGCTGCGAGGACAGAGTTCGGGGCCTCCCCGGCGAAGCGCGCGACGGCGGCGTCCGCCGGCTCGCTCTCCAGCGCCACCTCGAGTTCCGCCAGGCTTGCGGACGGCACGAAATGGTCCGCGATCCCCAGGAACAGCGCATCGGCGCCGCTCAGGTGGGCTCCCGTGAGGGCGGCGTGGGTGCCGGACTCCCCCGGTGAGCGCGAGAGCAACAGGGTTCCGCCGACGTCGGGCACAAAACCGATCGTGGTCTCGGGCATGCCCATCCGGGTGCGTTCGGTGACGATCCGGACCGAGCCATGCGCGGAAATCCCCACCCCGCCGCCGAGGACCAGCCCGTCCATGAATGCCACATACGGCTTGGGGTAGCCCGAGATGAGGGAGTTCAGCCGGTATTCCTCGGCCCAAAAGTCGGCGGTCGCGTCGCCGCCGTCGAGCATGTCCCGGTAGATGGCAACGATGTCGCCGCCGGCGCACAGTCCCCGGTCACCGGCGCCGCGGACCAGGACGGCCGCGACGGCGTCGTCGTCCGCCCAGAGGGTGAGCTGCTCCAGCATGGCCGAGGCCATGCCCGCGGTGAGCGCGTTGACCGCACGGGGGCGGTTCAGCGTGACCACACCAAGCCGGCCGCGCCGCTCGAACAGCACTTCCGCCGCCGCGGCGTCCTCGGCGTGCTTGCCCGCCATCAGCTGCCTTCCGGCATCACAAAGCTGGCACCGGTGCGGATGCCGGAGGGCCAGCGGGTGGTGACCGTCTTGGTCTTGGTGTAGAAGCGGAAGGCGTCCGCGCCATGCTGGTTGAGGTCACCGAAGCCGGAGGCCTTCCAGCCGCCGAAGGTGTAGTAGGCGATCGGCACGGGGATGGGCACGTTGATGCCCACCATGCCCACCTGGACCCGGCTGGCGAAGTCACGGGCGGAGTCGCCGTCGCGGGTGAAGATGGCCACGCCGTTGCCGAACTCGTGCTCGCTGCACAGGCGCAGGGCCTCGTCGTAGTCCTCGGCGCGGAGGACGCTCAAGACCGGGCCGAAGATCTCTTCTTTGTAGATCGTCATGTCCTTGGTGACGTTGTCGAAGAGCGTGGGGCCGACCCAGAAGCCGCCGTCGTAGCCCTCCACCTTGAGTCCGCGGCCGTCGGCCAGCAGGGTGGCGCCCTCGTCGACGCCGGCCTGGATGTAGCCTTCGATCCGTTCCTTGGCGGACGCCGCGACGACCGGGCCGAAGTCGGAATCCTTCGCCAGGCTGTGGCCGACCTTGAGGTCCGCGATCCGCTCTTCGAGTTTGGCGACGAGCGCGTCGCCGGTGGCCTTACCGACCGGCACGGCCACGGAGATGGCCATGCAGCGTTCGCCGGCGGAGCCGAAGCCTGCCCCCATCAGGGCGTCCGCGGCCATGTCCAGGTCTGCGTCCGGCATGATCACCATGTGGTTCTTGGCGCCGCCGAAGCACTGGGCGCGCTTGCCGTTGGCGGCGGCCGTGGCGTAGATGTACTGCGCGATCGGTGTGGAGCCGACGAAGCCGATGGCCTGGACGCGGGGGTCCTCCAGCAGTGCGTCCACCGCTTCCTTGTCGCCGTTGACGACGTTGAAGACGCCGGCCGGCAGGCCGGCCTCGGTGAAGAGCTCGGCGAGGCGCAGCGGCACGGAGGGGTCACGCTCGGAGGGCTTGAGGATGAAGGAGTTGCCCGCGGCGAGGGCCGGGCCGGACTTCCAGAGCGGGATCATGGCCGGGAAGTTGAAGGGGGTGATGCCGGCGACGACGCCGAGGGGCTGGCGCAGCGAGTGGACATCGATGCCGGTTCCGGCGCTGTCCGAGAATTCGCCCTTGAGCAGGTGCGGGGCGCCGGCGGCGAATTCGACGACCTCGATGCCGCGCTGGATGTCGCCTTTCGCGTCGAGGAAGGTCTTGCCGTGTTCCGAGGACAGCAGGGTGGCGAGCTCGTCCATGTTCTGGTTGACCAGGTCAACGAACTTGAGCAGGATCCGGCCGCGGCGCTGCGGGTTCATGGCCGCCCACTCGAGCTGGCCCTTTTCCGCGTTGGAGACCACGTTGCGGACCTCTTCGGTGCTGGCCAGCGGCACCCGGGCCTGGACCTCGCCGGTGCACGGATCGTAGACATCGCTGAAGCGCCCCGAGGTGCCTTCAACATGCTGCCCGTCAATGTAATGGGATAGCTCGCGAACCATGATGGAATGCTCCTTTGCACCGTGTGGTTGACGTAGGGACGGCCGGGCCGCCTGTGACCCGCGTCATCTGCTGCTCCTGAATATACTCGGACTTCCTACTAAATTCCAGAGGGGCCGTGGCCGGCCGGCAGCTTCGCCCGGCAGCCAAGTTCGGTAAGTTAGGGACTGTGAAGATAGCTACCTGGAATGTGAACTCGCTCCGTGCCCGTGCTGACCGCGTTGAAGCCTGGCTTCAGCGCACCGACTGTGATGTCCTGGCCATCCAGGAAACCAAGTGCAAGGACGACAACTTCCCCTGGGAGCTGTTCGAGAGCATGGGCTACGAGGTGGCGCACTTCGGCCTGAGCCAGTGGAACGGCGTGGCGATCGCCTCCCGGGTAGGGCTCGACGACGTCGAACGCACCTTCCTTGACCAGCCGGTCTTCGGCAAGAACGGCAAGGACGCCGTGCAGGAGGCCCGAGCGATCGGCGCAACCTGCGGCGGCGTCAGGGTCTGGAGCCTCTATGTCCCGAACGGCCGGGCCCTCGACGATGAGCACATGCCGTACAAGCTCAGCTGGCTGGACTCGCTGCGGACCCATGCCGAGGGCTGGGTCCGGGAGGACCCCGAGGCGCAGATCGCCCTGATGGGCGACTGGAACATTGCCCCGCAGGACGATGACGTCTGGGACATCGACTACTTCCGGGCCAACGCCCTCACCCACGTCAGCGAACCGGAGCGGGCAGCCTTCCACGCCTTCGAGAACGCCGGCTTCCAGGACGTCGTCCGCCCGCATACCCCCGGACCCGGCGTCTACACGTACTGGGACTACACACAGCTGCGCTTCCCGAAAAAGGAAGGGATGCGGATCGACTTTGTCCTCGCCTCCCCCGCACTGGCCGCCCGCGTCACCGGCGCCGCGATCGACCGCGAGGAACGCAAAGGCAAAGGCGCCTCGGACCACGCCCCCGTAATCGTGGAGCTGAGTGACTGATGAGGCCACAGGGAAGCGACGGAATCCAATGACGGGAAACCTCTACCACGGACAGGCGGGGCTGCCGTTCTCCTCGGCGCTGCGGATCTACGAACCCCTGGCGGCGTTCCCGGAGGGCCAGCAGCAGACCCTCCGCGAGGCGGGATCCCGGAGCGTCTCCCGCGCGGCCGTCGAAAACGCCGAGCTGCTCGCTTCCCTTGGCCGCATCACCCGCCCGGGCGGAGACCCGTTCCCCACCGGGGCGACGGACCTGGTCCGCATCCTTGCGGCACCCCGCACGGACAGCCCTCCCGGAGCATCGCCAACGGCAGGCGGAGGACTTCCCGACGCCGGCACGCCCGGCACAGGGCATCCGGACGGCCTGCTGTACTGCCCGAGCCAGCTGGTGCTCCGGGCCGGGCTGGCCGCTAACGCTTTGATGGAGGGCATCCATGGGCCTTTGGCGCAGCTGCTGATTCCGGAGGAGCAGCGCGACAAGCACCAGGAACGCATCGATGATGTGCGGGCGCACGCTGGGCTGGGCCGTGTGCACACCCGTGCATCCACGTGGGGCATCCCGTTCAGCTGGTTCTGCCTCTTCCAGGAATCGGATCCGACGGACGTGGTGGAATCCGAGGGGCACATTGTCACCGTGCGGATCCGCGCGACCATCGGCGAAGCCCTCGAGCGGGTCCGCTATGCGGTGGCCCATCTGGCCCTCGCTGCGCCGGACCTGGACATGCTCGAGGACCTGACCCAGCTCACCGAATGGCTGGAGCTCTTCCACGCGGAGTCGACGGTGGAACTGGACTACGGCGCCGTGGCGGACAAGGTCTACCCGGATGAGTCGCCCATGGATGTCAGGCTGGGCATCGAGTGCCTGGCTGAAGGGGACATGACCGGGGCGGCCGCTGCCTACCGCCGGCTGGCGTCCCGCTGGATCCCGATCCGGCAACTCGCCCGCGCTTCCTGAGGAACTGGTTCCGCACTGACTAGGCGGGCTGCCGGCCGCCCTGCTCCCGGGTCCCTGCACCCCGCGCGGCCCTGCCGGCTTCGGCGCCGGCGTTGCGGGGCGGCGCCGTTGTGCTTCGGACGATCAGCTGGTGCGGGGCCACCGTGGAGCGCACTGCCCCCTCATTTCCATCGAGTTCGTCCAGCAGCATTTTGGTGCCCAGTTCGGCTTGCTCGTCGGGGCGCTGCCTGACGGTGGTGAGGCCCATGGCCTCGGAAAAGTCGTGGTCGTCGATCCCGATTACGGAGAGTTCCTCGGGGATGCGGACTCCGGCCCGGGTGGCCTCGAAGATGATCCCCATGGCCATCTCATCGGAGGCGCAGAAGATGGCGGTGGGCTTCGGCCCGGGCCTGTCCCAAAGCCGGCGGAAGGCGTTCTGGCCGCTGGGGACGGTGAAATCGCCCCATTCGTCCCATTCCTCCCGGACGTTCAGGCCGGCTTCCGCCATCACCTCCTGGAAGGCTTTGATCCGGACCCTGGGGACGTCAAAGTTGAGGTCGGTTTCGTCGTCGCCGTGCAGCAGTGCGATCTCCGTGTGCCCCAGTCCGATCAGGTGCCGCACCGCCGTGGCGGCGGCGGCGTAGTCGTCGATGCCGATGTAGGGGCATTCTTCGACGTGGCCGCCGACGACGACCAGCGGGATGTCGATCTTCTGGAGGTGTTCGATCTCTTCATGCGTCAGCGCCATACACAGGACCAGCAGCGCATCGATCTGCTTGTAGACCATCGTTTTGCTGAAGAGCCGCTCGCGGTTGCTGCCGTGGCCGCCGAGATTGAACAGCGAGAGGTTGTACTGCCGGGCATGCAGTTCCCGGTCCGCACCTTCGATGGCCTTGGAGAAAAACCAGCGGCTGACGAACGGGGCCAGCACTCCGATGGTTTTGGTGCGGCCGGTTGCCAGCCCGGAAGCCGAGGAGGAGGCGACGTAGCCCAGGTCCTCGGCGATACCCAGGATCTTCTCCCGGGTGGCCGGCGAGACCCTGGGCAGGCCGCGGACGGCGCGGGACACGGTGGCGGTGGAAACTCCTGCAGCCAGGGCCACGTCCTCGATGCTGACGCCCGCGTGTCCTCCGCGTTGCGCCCTGTCCGTTGTCTTTGCCACCGTGTCCCCTTGTCGACTGTCTGCTGCCGCCTGATGCCCGGACGCAGGAGTTCCTTGCCCGCCCCCGCGACCCAGAGCCGCAGCTCCGGCCCTCAGTTGCGCCTGGTTGCCGTCCTTTCCGGCAGACGGCGACGCAGCCGGATCAGTCCGTACACGGCCAGCACCATGGCCAGCAGGCCCAGGGCCCAGCCCAGCGCCGGCTGGCCCGTCACCTCCATCCAGACGGTGACCACGAACAGCACCAGCGCCCAGAAACCGAGGAGCCCGATGATGATGTCGAAGTCCTCGCCGGAGCGGACACGACGGTGTTCGCTCCGCACCAGACCACGGCTCGGCTTGGCGTTCATTGCCGGGCCGTCACTTCACGGCGCCGGCGGTGAGGCCAGCGACGATCTTACGCTGGAAGACCAGCACCAGGATGACCAGCGGAATTGTGACGATCGTTCCGGCGGCCATGATCGCGGTGTACGGAATCTGCTGCGGCTGGGCACCGGCGAAGTTGGCAATGGCCACTGTTACCGGCTGGGTTTTGTCGTTCGAGAGCTGACTGGCGATCAGGAACTCATTCCATGAGGAGATGAACGCCAGGATCGCCGTCGTGAAGATGGCCGGTGCAGCGAGCGGCATGATGACCCTCCGGAACGCCTGCCCCTGGGTGCACCCGTCCACGCGGGCCGCTTCCTCAAGCTCCCACGGCATTTCCCGGAAGAACGACGTCATGGTGTAGACCGTCAGCGGGAGGACGAAGGAGATATTGGGGATGATCAGCGCCTGGTAGGTGCCGATCCAGCCGATATTCGTGAACAGCTGGAACAGCGGGGTGATGAGGGCGACGCCGGGGAACATGGACGCCCCCAGGATGAAGCCCAGCACCAGGTACTTGAACCGGAAGTTCAGCCGGGCCAGGGCATAGGCCGCGAACACGCCCAGCACCAGCGAGATCAGGGTCACTGTCACACCGATGAACACACTGTTCAGCAGCGCCTGGGCGAAGTGGTTGCCGAAGGACGTGTCGAACGCCGTCCTGAAGTTGTCGAGTGTCACGTGGGTGGGCAGGAGCGAGGTGTCGTAGGTGTAGCCCACGTCGCGGAACGCCGTCACCACCATCCAGTACGCCGGTGCAAGGCACCAGAACAGGATCACGGCGGCGCTGACGTACGTGCGGACACTCGCCCATTTCTCGCGGTTCTGGGCCGCCTTGCGGCCTCGGTCCTGCTCGGCCCGGAGTTCGGTCGCGGCGGTCATTTCTTCCCCTTACCTGCGCCGGTTTGCTGCTCCACGACGTTCGCTCCGAGGAAGCGGACAAAGATGAAGGCCACAATGAAGATGATGATGAATGTGATGGTGGACAAGGCGGCGGCGGAGTTGAAGCCTTGCCTGATCTGGTTGACCACCAAAATGGACAGCGTAGTGGTGTTGTTGGAGCCTTCCGTCAGGATGTACGGGAGGTCGAACATGCGCAGGGCATCCAGCGTCCGGAAGAGGATGGCGACCATCAGCGCCGGCTTCACCAGCGGCAGGGTGATCATCCGGAACCGCTGCCAGGCGGAGGCGCCGTCGACCTTGGCCGCTTCGTAGACCTCGGCCGGGATCATCTGCAGGCCGGCCAGGATCAGCAGCGCCATGAACGGCGTCGTCTTCCAGGTGTCGGCGATGATGACCGCCCACCGGGCCGGGATTTCGCTGCCCGTCCACAGGATGGTCGTGTTGAACAGTTTGTTGCCGATGCCTTCGAAGGCGAAGATGAACAGCCACAGCTGCGCGGTGACGGCGGTGGGGATGGCCCACGGCACCAGCACGGCCGCGCGGACCAGGCTGCGGCCGCGGAAGGTCCGCGCCATGATGATCGCCATCCAGAAGCCGAGGATCGTCTCAAGGGTGACGGTGACAATCGTGAAGTAGAAGGTGGTCCCGGTCGCGGACCAGAACTGCGCGCCCAAAGTTCCCGGCGGGCAGGCCACGGTGCCGCCGCCCGGGGCGGCACACTGCTGGAAGAGCCAGTTGGTGTAGTTGGAGAAACCAGCCGGGCCGCCGGCGGTAAAGAGACCCGTGACGGGGTCCAGGCCGGCATCTTTCTGGAACGACATCACGATGGCACTGATGATCGGGTAAACGATCACAATCGCCAGCGCAACGATGGTCGGCGCCAGCAGCCACGACGCCCACTTGCCCTKGCTCGCTATTGCGTTGTCCTCGCCCACGCCCTTGGGGCCGTGGTGGATCGGAGCACCGCCCGACGCCGGTTCCTTGACCGGCGTCGGGCCTAGTTCGGTAGCCATGACTGGACTACTGTCCCGCGCTAGCGGACTCGATGGACTTCTGCATGTCGGACAAGGCCGCGTCTACGGTCTTTTCGCCCTTGATGGCAGCGTACGCATTTTCCTGGATGGCCTTGGTGACGGCCGGGTAGAACGGGGTGACAGGGCGCGGCACGGCGTTCTCGATCGAGGTCTTCAGCACGGGCAGGTACGGGAGCTTGGTGACAAGTTCCTGGTCGTCATAGAGCGCGCCGAGGACCGGAGCAAGTGAGCCTTGCGTGGCGTAGAACTTCTGGGTCTCCTCAGAGGTAAGGAACTTCAGGAAGTCCAAAGCCGTGGCCTTGTTCTTCGAGTAGACGCTCATGCCGGCGCTGTGCCCGCCGAGCGTCGATGCCCCGGGGCCGCTCGCGCCGACCAGCGCGGTCATGCCGAGGACGTCTTTGACCTTGGAGGAACCTTCCGTCATGGCCAGGTTGTAGACGTAGGGCCAGTTGCGGTGGAACAGGAGTTTGCCGTCCTGGAACGCCTGCCGGCCCTGCTCCTCCTGGAAGGTGATGGCTTCCTTCGGGATGTTTCCATCGGCATATGCCTTGGTCAGAGATTCGAGGCCGGCCTTGGCCTCAGGGGTGTTCAGGTTCGGCTTGCCGTCCGAATTCAGTACGGAACCGCCAGCGGAGTTGATGGCCTCAGACGTGTTCACCGTGAGGCCCTCGTACTTGGCGTACTGGCCCGCGAAGCAACCGATGTTGTTCTCCTTGGCGATGGAGCACATGCTCATCATCTCGTCCCAGGTCTTGGGCGCCGTGGGGACGAGGTCCTTGCGGTAGTACAGGATGCCGCCGTCGGAGTTCTGCGGGGCCGCGTAGAGCGTGCCCTTGTAGGAGGCGCTCTCGACCGTCGGCTTCAGCATCGCGGAGGTGTCCAGCGCCATCTTGTCCTTGAGCGGCTGGAGCCAGCCCTTGGCGGCAAACTCGGCGGTCCACACCACGTCGACRCTGACGACGTCGTAGTTGGCGTTCTTGGCCTGGAAGTTCTGGACCAGGTCATCGTGCTGCTGGTCGGCCTGGTCGGTCTGCTCCTTGAACGTGACCTTCTCGTTCGGGTGGGCAGCGTTCCACTTCTCGATCAGCGGGCGGACAACGTTGCTGTTGTCCTTGCCCTGGACGTAGGTAATGGGTCCGCGGCTGTCCAGGCCCTGCTCGGCGTCGGCGCCGGCGGTGGTGCCGCCCCCGCCGCCACAGGCCGAGAGGGTAAGGGCTAGAACGCCTGCTGCGGCGACGGGAAGTAGAAACTTCGGTGTTTTCATGCTGGGGGCTCCTCGCTGAGTACCGGATAAAAACGGCGGTGCGTTGCTGTGGTGCCCATCACACTAATCAACATCCGGTGAGGAATGCAAGCGTTTACATGGAAGCTTTACGGAAAGGAGACCCTATTCCGATCCGTTGCTGGGTGGGACAATCCGCGCCATTTCACGGATGTCGGCCCCATCGGCTCGCCCGGCTGCCCTCGCAGCGGCAGCGCCAAAGTTGTTGCCGAAACCTCACAGCCGGGATCAGCGGACCCGTTCAGCCCGACCGAACCTCGACCGCGCACCGGACGCGATGTGGATGAGCACCGGGGTGCGCTTGCCGAGCACAACATCAAGCGCCTCCACGAGGGCGGAAACGTCGGCCGTGAGCCTGTGCGGGGCCACACCCTGGCGGGGCTGGATCCGAATTCTCAGGCCCGGTTCGCCGCGGACTTCGTACGTCGCCACCGTTGCGCCGGCCAGGTCCGGACGGTCCGCAAGGGCGGCCCGGAGGGCCTGCTCGGCCACGCCGCTTCCGATCCTGACGTTTCCCGGGACGTCGCCCGGGTCCTCCTCGGACACCAGCAGGTTGGCACGGCCCTTGCCCTGCTGGGCGACCCACGCCACCATGGCGCCAATCACCAGGAGCAGTACCAGGACCACCGCGATCCAGAGCCAGCTCTCCGACCGCCCGGGGAAGCGCGTGCGTTCGAAGAGATCACGCCAGATGCTCCAGACGCCGGCGGACCAGTCCTGCCACCACACCCCGACCGCCGGCACAGTGGCAAGCAGGATCAGCATGGCACCGATGGCGAGGAGCTTGATGCCGAGGACGCCGATCAGTACCCGGTTGAGGATCCTGGGGGTGCCGTTCATGCCCCGACCACCCCGGTCGGCGCCACATTGATGCGCACATCCGGCGACGGGGATAGCGCCATGTCCCGGAGCTCCTCCTGCACGGCGGCGAGGACGGCATCCGGGCGCAGCGGCACGCCGGAGGTCGGCCGGACGTTGACCTGCACCTGCTGCCGGGACACCGTCACCATCACCTGTTCCTGGCTTACGTTGGCGGCCACCCGCGCCCGGCGTGCCAGGGCGGAGGCAATCACTTCGTCGTCCACGACGACGGCGGCGCGGCGGTCCCGCAAAATGTGGCGGGCGCGGCGTCCGGGCAGCACCGCGTTCAGGAAGAAGAACAGCCCTGCCATCACGACCACCGCGCCGGTGACGCCGAGAAGGAGCGGCGGCACCCCGGCCGGGAGCGCCACCGCACGCTCTGCCGCGGTCTGCGGATCCACGAGCCAGGGCGGCTGTCCGACGGCCCGGACCGCGGTTTCCAGGAGCGCATAACCGCACAGCCCCACCACGAGTACGGCGGCGATAATGGAGGCGACGGCCCGTGAAGAGTGGGTCTCTCGTTTGAGGATCTGCTCCATGCCGGCAGCGCCGCCCCCGGCAGGGGCTTCATTGCCGGCCGAAGGCGCGGCACTGGGAGCTGGCGGGGCGTAGCTTCCAGGGCTGGAATCGTGCTCGGTGTTGTGGCTCAATGGACGCGCCCTCCTTCACTCATGCTGGCGCCGCCAATCCGGATGTCCACCCTGCTCAGCCGGGCACCGCTCAGCTCGGTCACGCGGCGCAGGATGACCGCCTTGGCGGCCACTGCCCGGTCCCAGATGGAGCCGCCGAGGCCCGCGACCCGTCCGGCGTCCCGCACGACCGTGGTCAGCGGCGGCACGGTGATGGGCGCGACAAGGGACAAAGCCAGCAGCCCGTCGTCGTCGGACCATTCTGCCCGGACCTCCTGCGGCGGAACACCGAGGGCTTCTGCCGCGGCCGCCTGCGCCACGCTGGTCAGCGCCTGGGTGCTGACCCGGGTGTGTCCGGCCATCGCGGCGGCGTGGGCAGCACCTGCCGGGCCGCTCATGAGGAGGAACGCCGGCCCGTGAGGGCGTCAAGCACACTGCGCAGGTCCAGTTTCCCTTCCGCGGCGCGCCCCAGCAGGGCTCCGATCCCCATGAACAGCAGGGCGCCGAGGAATCCCCAGACGCCGAACTGGAACGACATAAACGCCACGAAGGCGCCCACTGCGATCCCCACCACGGTCAGGTTCACTGGATTGCCTCCCTCGCGGGCCGGGCCTCGGCCGCGGTACCGGGCTTCGCCGGGCCGGGGACGTAGACATCGTTGATCTCAATGTTGACTTCGATGACCTGGAGGCCGACGAGCTCCTCGACTGCCGCATACACGGCGGCACGAATCTGGTCTGCCAGGGCGTGAAGGGGTGTGCCGTAGAGCGCCACCAGGTCAATGTCGACGGCGACCTGCGTTTCACCGACCTCGGCCCGGACGCCGGCGGCGTGGTCCGAGCTGCCCACCGCATCACGGAACGCGCCGAGAGCGCGGGACGGGCCCGATCCCAGGGAGTAGACGCCGGGGACCGAACGGGCAGCGATGCCCGCAACCTTCGCGACGGCGTTTTCGGAAATGACGGTGCGGCCGCCGCCGGGCACGGGCAAAGCTGTGGCGGGCTCGGGCACCTGGGCCGCTCCGGGCTGAGGATCCTGGTATTCCATGAGGCTCTCCCCCTTCTCTTTGTGACCACCCTAGTACCTGTGCCGGGCAAGGTGGCCGCTTGGCCCGGGAAGGCCGTGCCCTGTCAGGGAAATTGCGCCGGCACCCGGCCCGCCTAGGCTATCTTCCGGGGAAGCGGGCTGAACGGGCCCGCTATCCGCAGTTGGTGGCGAGCCAGGTCTGCACCGGAGCCATGGCGTCCTGGAGTTTTCCGCTGGAGAAGACCGTCTGGTCCTTGATGCCGGCGATGGCCACCTGGCTGAGGGTGGTGAAGTCTGCCTTGACGCTGTCCGGGGCGCGTTCCGCCGTGCGGGTCAGCTCGGCCTTGGTCTGCTCCAATTCGGCCGCCGATCCCTTCGCCGCCGAGAGGGGAAGCAGGGTGGAACCGGTGGCCTGTTCGGAAATCGTGGTGCAGGCCTCCGCAGCCGTGGCGAAGTCACCCCACGGGCCGGAAGATTTGCTGGGACTCGCGGTCGCGGACGACGGCGCGGGGCTGGCTGCCGCGGACGACGGCGCGCTGCCGGCTTCCGGTGCGGAGCAGGCGGTGAGTGCAAGGGCCGCCAGAAGGGCGCTTACGGTCAGCGGACGCGCAACATTCTTCAAAATCACGTTCTTGGAATCACTTTTCGGTTGAGATTGCACCGTCGGCCCGACACGCTGCCGGCGGTCTTGGCGTTCTTTCCCCAGCGTGTGAGTCTAGCCCGGCCGGTTGGCCAGCCCCCAAAACGACCGCCGCCGTCGAACCTTCCATCGGCTGCTCCGTACCCGCCCTTTTGGCCGCCTGAAGGGCAACTACGGAGCAGCCGATGGGGTTAAAAGAAGAAAAGCACCAGTTCCGAAGAACTGATGCTTCCCAGTGGTGGCTCCGACCGGCGTCGATCCGGTGACCTTTCGATTTTCAGTCGAACGCTCTACCAACTGAGCTACAGAGCCTAGGTGACATGTCACCATGAGAGCCGGAATTTCTTCTGGCAATCAGAGCGACCCTGACGGGACTTGAACCCGCGACCTCCGCCGTGACAGGGCGGCGCGCTAACCAACTGCGCTACAGGGCCTTGCTATTTATTTCTTGTCTGCAGTATCGCTACCGCAATTTTTCAAGGCCTTTAGCCTACCAGACTTTCACACCCGGTTTGACCAGTTCCTTGCGTACCCCCAACGGGATTCGAACCCGTGCCGCCGCCGTGAAAGGGCGGTGTCCTAGGCCGCTAGACGATGGGGGCCAGGATGCCATCCGGTTGAACAAAGGCAAAAATTAAGGGCCGAGGCCTTCCGTTTTTGTCCTTTCGGGTTCCTCCGAACTGGACTATAAAACTATAAGGGCAGATTCCGGATTATCCAAAATCAGCGGCTGCCGCCCATTTGGCGGCGACTAGCCCCGCCGGGCGGCGTCCTGCCGGGCCCGCTCCACATCGGCCGCCGACTCCAGGTCTCCCCTGGCCCGCAAACCCGCGATGACGCCGTCAATGTCGGCAGCCGACCGGTTCTGGCTGAGCTTGCGTTTCGCCTCGACCCTCGTGATGACAAGCTCGACGCCGACAATCGCCCGGAGCTGTCCGGCGATGAAACGCGCAGGCGCGTCGTCCACGGCCCAGGGCCGTTCCCAGGCTGCTTCGTGCTGTGTGGTCAGCCGCCGGACCAGGTATTCAACCCAGGCCGGGTCGTCGTGGATGACCAGCCTGCCGTAGGCGTGGGCCGTGGTGTAGTTCCACGTCGGCACCACCCGGCCGTGTTCGGCCTTGGTGGGGTACCAGTTCGGGGAGATGTAGGCATCGGAGCGCTGGATGATGGCCAGGGATTCACCCAGCGCCGGCAGCCGCCACTGATCGTTGTTGCGGGCAACGTGGCCCAGCAGCGCGCCATGCTCGCCAGCCTCCGGGTCATAGACGAACGGCAGCAGGGTGGCGAGCAGGCCCTGCGCCGTCGCCGTCACCAGGTTGGCCGCCCCGGGGTTCTCGAGCAGGTCCCTGACGGCGTCCGGGTCAGCGGCGAAATGCGAGGGAATGTACATGGACGGTTCCTTTGTCGGGTGTGTATCGCGCGATGAACGGGGCAGCTGACCCTCTCAGGCTACGAGCATGACAGCCAGGGTGACCATGACCAAGGCGATGCCGGCGTCGAGCACGCGCCAACTGCCCGGGCGGGCGAACAACGGGGCAAGGTACCGGGCGCCGGTGCCCAGGGCGGCGAACCACGCCACGCTGCCCAGCCCGGCTCCGGCGGCAAACCACCACCGCCCGTCCGCGCCGTGGGCGCCGGCCAGGGACCCCAGCAGCAGCACGGTGTCGAGGTAGACGTGCGGGTTCAGCCAGGTCAGCGCCAGGCAGGTTCCCAGGGCGGCTGCCCACGTTCCCTTGTGACCGGCCGCCGGCTGGGATGCCTGCGTGCCGCGGATGGCCCGCACCGCAGCCATTGCCCCGTACGCCAGGAGGAAGGCAGCACCCGCCCAGCGCACCACCTCGAGGACCTCTGGCGCCCGCTCGATGAGGACGCCCACGCCGGCCACCCCCAGCACAATCAGTACCAGGTCCGAGACGGCGCACACCGCAACAACCAGAAGGACATGCGAGCGCTGGACGCCCTGGCGGAGCACAAAGGCGTTCTGCGCACCGATGGCGACGATGAGGGCCAGCCCGCTGGCCAGACCGGAGACGAGGGAAGGGATCACGGGATCCACGGTACGGGCGACCAGAACATGAAACCAGTTAACAAATGTTGGCCAACATAAGATGAGCTAATGATTGATATTCAGCCGGACCAGGCCCGGACCCTGGCCGCCATCGTGGCGCACGGAAGCTTCGAGGCCGCCGCCAGCCACCTCCGGGTCACGGCGTCGGCGGTGAGCCAGCGTGTCCGCGCCCTTGAGGTGGCGGTCGGCCGGCCGGTGCTGACACGGACCCGGCCCGTCGGGCTCACGCCGTCCGGGCAGGCGGTGGTGCGCTTCGCCCGGCAACTGGAAATGCTCTCCGCCGATCTGGCCGAAGAGTTGCAGCCCGGCACGCAGCCCGCCAGCATCCGGCTGACCCTCGTGATCAACAGCGACTCCCTGCACACCTGGGCCCTGCCCGGACTGGCCTCGGTGGCGGACAAGGTCCAGTTGGAGATCCTGCGCGAGGACCAGGACTATTCGCTGGAACTCCTCCGCAGCGGCGCTGCAGCCGCTGCCATCACCACCACGGCCAAGGCGGCGCCGGGCTGCTCGTCCCGGCGCCTGGGCGTCATGCGCTACCTGCCGGTCTGCACGCCGGACTTCGCCGCACGGTGGTTTCCCGTCGGCGCGACGGCGGACGCGCTCGCCGTCGCGCCCGTCATCGTCTTCGACCGCAAGGACGACCTGCAGGACCGCTACCTGCGCGGCGTGAGCCGCAAGACCCTCCAGCCGCCACGGCACTATGTCCCGGCCGCCCATGAGTTCGGGGAAGCCATCCGCTGGGGCATGGGGTGGGGACTCCTCCCCGAAATCGAGGTCTCGGAGGAGCTGAAGCGCCAAACCTTGGCGTCCATGGACGCCGCCGCGCACGTGGATGTGCCGCTCCACTGGCAGCAGTGGCGGCACGGCTCGGCGGCCCTCGACGAGGTTGCGGCGGCCATCCAGGCGGCCGCCCGCCCGCTGCGGTGAACCCTCCTTAGACGGCAGCCCCGCTGTTGGCAGGAACTCGCCTAGACGTGACCGATTTCCGCCAGTCACCGGGCCCCTGCACCGGCTAGATTGGCAGCATGGCAACAACCGCCCAGACGGGCTCCCCCCAACCGGACAGCGCGCGCCCGGACGGCACCCACGAAGTGCCGCCGCACGCGCCCGCCTCCCAGCCCGCCCACCCGGCGGACCCCGCAAACCCCGCAAACTCCGCGAAGCAGCTCCTCCCGCCGGGCCAGATCAGCAGGCTCGGCATCGCCGCCGTCGTGGTCACCGTGGTGTTGTGGGCCTCCGCTTTCGTGGGCATCCGGGCCGTGGGACCCAGCTTCTCCCCCGGCTCCCTGACCCTCGGCCGGCTGGCGATCGCCGCCGTCGTCCTGGGCCTGGTGGTGCTGCCGCAACTGCTGAAGAACCCCAACCTCCCCCGGGGCCGCGAGTGGTGGCCCATCCTGGCTTACGGCGTGATGTGGTTCGGCGGCTACAACCTCGCCCTGAACGCCGCCGAACACCTCCTCGACGCCGGCACGGCCGCGCTGCTGATCAACGTCAACCCGATCCTGGTGGCCATCATGGCCGGGGTGATCCTCAAGGAGGGCTTCCCCCGCTGGCTGATCATCGGCAGCCTCGTCGCGTTCGGCGGCGTCGCGGTGATAGCGCTGGGGTCCGGGCAGCGGTCCACGGCCGACGTCGCCGGGGTGCTGTTGTGCCTGCTGGCGGCGGCTCTCGCCGCGGTCAGTGTGATCGTGCAAAAACCGGTCCTCCGGAAGTTGCCCGCGGCCCAGGCCACCTGGTTCGGGATCCTGGTCGGCGCGGTCTGCTGCCTCCCCTTCAGCGGCCAGCTGATCGCCGAACTGCAGGCGGCCCCGCTGCCGGCGACGCTGGGGCTGGTCTATCTCGGCATCTTCCCCACCGCAATCGCGTTCACCACCTGGGCCTATGCGTTGTCCCTGATCGACGCCGGCCGGCTCGCGGCCACCACCTACCTCGTGCCCGGCACCACGATCCTGATCTCCTGGCTGGTGCTCGGCGAGATCCCCACGGTCTGGGGCCTGGTGGGAGGCGTCATCTGCCTCGTGGGGGTGGGGCTGACCCGGCGCCGGTCCCGCTGATTCGGCGCTAGAGTTTCAGCTATGCCCGCTTCCCTGCCGCCCGGCCTGCCAATCGTTCCGGACGGCCCGGAGAACCCCGAGAACCCCGACGACGGCGGGAACGGCGCCAACCACGATCACGCCCCGTTCCCGATGTCCCAAGACGACTTCGAAGCCGCCGTGAGCGACGCCCTGGACCAGATCCCGCCGGAGCTGGCGAAGACCATGAACAACGTGGCCATCTTCATCGAGGACGACTACACCCCGCAGCCGGGCGAGGATCCTGACACCGTGCTGCTGGGCCTTTACGAGGGTGTGCCGCTCACCGAACGGGACTCCTGGTGGGACGCCGGTTCCCTGCCGGACCGCATCACCATCTACCGGCAGCCGATCCTCGAGATCTGCGAGTCGCGTGAGGACGTGATCGAGGAAGTGACGGTCACCGTGGTCCATGAGATCGCGCACCACTTCGGCATCAGCGACGAGCGCCTGCACGAGCTCGGCTGGGGCTAGCCTTGTAGGCATGGGACACGACCACAGCCACACACACGGGATTAGGGCCTCTGGCACAGGCACAGCCAAGCACCGGAAGCGCCTGGTCGCCGTCCTGGCCATCACCCTCGCCGTCGTCCTGATCCAGATCGCCGGCGCGCTGATTTCCGGCTCGCTCGCCCTGCTGGCCGACGCCGGCCACATGCTTTCCGACGCGGCCGGCGTCTCCATCGCCCTCCTGGCCGCCTGGATCGCCGGCCGGCCGGCCAGCGACCAGCGTACCTACGGCTACCAGCGCGCCGAGGTGCTGGCCGCCCTGGCCAACGCGCTGGTGCTGATCGTCATCTCGGTGGTCATCTTCACGGAGGCGATTCGCCGCTTCGGCTCCACCCCCGAGGTGCAGACCGACGTCATGCTTTACGCGGCCGTCCTGGGCGCCGTCGCCAACCTCGTCTCCCTGCTGATCCTCCGCGGCGCCCAGAAGGAGAGCCTCAACGTCCGGGGCGCCTACCTCGAGGTCCTGGGCGACCTGCTGGGCTCCTTCGCCGTCATCGCCGCCGCCGTGGTCATTATGGTCACGGGATACCAGGCGGCGGACACCATCGCCTCGATCGTCATTGCGTTGATGATTCTGCCGCGGGCCTGGCACCTGCTCCGCGATGTGGTGGATGTGCTGCTGGAGGCGACCCCCAAGGGCGTGGACGTGCAGCTGATCCGCGAGCACATCCTCTCCGTGGAGGGTGTGGTGTCCGTGCACGACATCCACATCTGGACCATCACCTCCGGTGTGCCGGTGTTTTCCGCCCACGTGGTGGTGGAGGACGCGGCACTGGGAGCCCGCGGCGCGGACCAGGTCCTGGACAAGCTGGTCAGCTGCCTGGGCTCGCACTTCGACACCGAGCACTGCACCTTCCAGCTGGAACCGGCCTCCCACGCGGAGCACGAATCCCACCAGCACGCCTAAGTCCGGAATTCAAAGCACCGGGCGGCGGCACCCTCCGACACGCTCTGCCCAAATGTGACCAAATGACATAGTTGTTGTTTATGTTATTGATGTGACCCGTGTTGCCAAAGTGGCCATTGGCACGTAGCCTCGACCGTGCTGGGGGATCAGCCGGGCGTTTCTCGCGCCGGAATCCGCGCTCGCCCGCTCCAGCCCGACACTGCAGCGAGGTTTGCCCATGACTTGGACCGGTTCCGGCCGAAAGACGGCCGCGCTATGCGCCGCCGTCGCACTCCTGGGAACGCTTGCGATTCCCGCACACGCCGCACCGCCCGCATCTGTCCAGATTCCGGCTGTCCAGATTCCGGCTGTCCAGATTCCGGCTGCGCCGGAGATCCCATCGCCGGATGAGATTGCCGCGGCCAAGGCCAGTGAAAGTGCGACGGCGGCACAGGTCGCCACGATCGACCGGCTCCTGGCGGACGCCTCCACGGCGCAGGACGCCAGCCTCGAAGCCTCCCTGCAGGCCAATAACGCCTATGGCGAAGCGCTCGTGGAACTGCAGCTCCGGCGCGACGCCGCCGCGGTTGCCGCCGCCAGGGCCTCGGCAGCCGGCGAGGAGCAGGCGAAGACGCGCAAGCAGATCGGCCAGCTCGCCGGCGATCTCTACCGCAGCGGCGGGCTGAATCCGGCTCTGAGCAGCTTTGTCACCGGGACCGGCAACGCCCTGCAGCAGGCCGCCACCCTTGAGGCAGTGACGGCCGGCCGCACCCGGGCCTTCCAATCGGCGGAAACCGCGGCCGTCGCCGCCGAATCGCTGACGGCTGCCGCCGCCGACGCCAACCGTGCCGCCGACGAGGCGGCCCGGACGGCGGAGGCCCGCAAGCTCGACGCCGAACGTGCCAGCGACGCCCAGCGCCAGGCCGTGTCCGAGGCCAGCGCACAGCGGACCGTCCTGGTGGACCAGCTCGCGAACCTCAGGGACACGACCGTTGCACTGGAATCAGAGCGCGTGGATGCCCTGGAACGGCAGCGCCAGCAGGACCGGCTGGCCGCAGTGACCGGTACCGCCGGGCAGGGCCAGGGGACCGGTGCCGATAGCGGCTCCGGCAACCCGGCTCCGGTGCTTCCGGGTCCGCAGGCACCGGCCGCACCCGCCCCGGGTTCACAGGCACCAGCCGCACCCGCGCCGGTTCCACCGGCACCGTCCACGCCGGCCCTACCCGTTCCGGCACCGCCGGCTCCGGCGTTGCCTGCGCCCGCGCCGGTTTTGCCACCCGCGCCTGCACCCGCGCCTCCGCCGGCGCCGGCGCCGGGCGGTTCCAACCAGACGGCGATCTCGGTGGCTCTCGGCAAGGTCGGCGCGCCCTATTTCTACCAGTACGGCGGAACCGGCGCCCACGGGTTCGACTGCTCCGGCCTCGTGCAGAACGCGTTCGCCGCGGCCGGAAAGTACCTGCCCCGCACGGCGTCCCAGCAGTTCGCCCAGGCCCCCGTCCATGTTCCGCTCGCCCAGGCCCAGCCGGGCGACCTGCTGGTCTGGGGTTCGGCACCGGGTTTCTACCATGTGGCGATCTACCTCGGCGGCGGGCGGGTGGTCCAGGCGCTGAACGAGGACGCCGGGATTACCGTGACGGACCTGGCCTCCATGTCCGGGATGCAGCTCCACCCCGTGGCCGCCCGGTACTGAGGTTTCCCGCCGCCGTCGGGATCCTGCCGGATCCGGACGTTAGGAGAGCACGTCCTTTGTGATGAACCTGCCGTAGGCGAGCGCACCGAAAACGGCGACGTAGCCGCCCTGCAGCAACGCGTTTGTGAGGAAGGAATCCCAGGCGACGGGCTGGCGGAGCAGGTCCGCGAAGTCCAGCCAGTAGTGGCTGAAGAGCCACGGGTGCAGCCATTCCAGCTGCGGCAGCGCGTCGAGGACCTGTGAGACGACCGACAGCACGACGGTGGATGCCATCGCACCCACGGGCACGTCCGTGAGCGTGGACATAAAGAGACCGATCGCCGAGAGGCCCATCAGCGAGACGGCAAGGTAGGCGGCGATCAGCAGCAGCCGCCGCATTGCCTCGGCGGCGCCGATGGCATCCCCGGACAGCAGCGTGACCGGCCCCACCGGGAAGAGAGCCGCTCCGATTCCGGCACCGACCAGGGCCACCACGAGCGGCGCCGCGACGGCGAAGACCACTGCCCCGGCGTATTTCACCAGCAGCAGCCGGACGCGGCCCGCGGGCGCCACCAGCAGGTACCGCAGTGTCCCCAGCCCGGCCTCTCCGGCGACGGTGTCCCCCGCCACCACGCCCACGGTCAGCGGCAGGAACAGCGGAACGGACACGAGCATCGCGGTCACGCCAACGAACAGACCGTTCTGGGAAATCCGGTCCAGGAACGCCGGACCCCGGCCGGCCGGCACCGCGGAGGACACGCGGACCGCCACGGCGATCAGGATCGGAATGGCCGCCAGCGCACAGAGCATGGCCCAGGTACGGCGCCGGCGGAAGAGGACCCCGAGTTCGGAGGCGAGCAGGCCGCTGCCCCGGTTGCCCTGTTGTCGCCGCCGGGTGGTCACCGCGGCCGGGCCGGGGCGGGCTCCTTCACTGGAACGAAGATCTTCACTGGACAACGTCGAAGCCCTCCCCCGTCAGCGCCACGAAGCGATCTTCCAGGCTGACCTGTTCGGTCGCGAAGCCCCGGACCCGGACTCCGGCCGCCACCAGGGCGGCCACCACGGCCTCGGGTGCCACTGCGCCATCGCCCGCCGCACCGGGGAGCGGGGCGTAGAGCACGCCGCCGTCACTGTTGGATTCGGTCCTGCCCGGGCCCGCACTGAGGCTGGCCCTGCCCGGTGTCTCACCGGCGCCCGGCCCGTCCACGGCCGCGCTCAGGCCCAGCCGGGCCAGCACGTCGGCCGCAGCCCCCGTATCCGGCGTGAGTACGCGGATCCGGGCCTGCCCGCCCTGGCGCAGCTCGGCGAGGGTCCCCTGTGCCACCAGCCGGCCCGCGCTCATGATGGCCGCGTGCGTGCAGATCTGTTCCACCTCGGCGAGCAGATGGCTGGAGACGAACACGGTGGCGCCGTCCGCGGCGAGCGAGCGCACCAGGCTGCGGACCTCCCTGGTACCCTGCGGATCGAGCCCATTGGTGGGTTCGTCCAGGACCAGGAGTTCCCGGGGCGCCAGCAGGGCGTTGGCGATCCCCAGCCTCTGCTTCATGCCCAGCGAATAGGCCCGGACCTTCTTGTCCGCGGCATGCGTCAGCCCCACCCGCTCCAGCGCCGACTGGACCCGGGCTTTCCGGGTGGCGGCGGGAACATGCGGGTCCGCGGCGTCGAACCGGTGCAAGTTGGCCGCGCCGGAGAGGAAGGGGTAGAAGGCGGGCCCCTCGACCAGGGCACCTACTCGGGGCAGCACCTCGCGCAGTTGCCCCGGCATCTCCTGGCCGAGGAGCCGGACGGAGCCGCTGCTGGCCGCGGCGAGGCCCAGCATGAGCCGGATGGTGGTGGTCTTGCCGGAGCCGTTGGGCCCCAAGAAGCCGAACACCGAGCCTTTCGGCACGGCCAGGTCGACGCCGTCGACGGCCAGCTGGCGGCCAAAGCGCTTGCTGAGGCCGGCGGTCTCGATGCTCAGTTCCGTACCGTAGGGTTCCGTCGCCGGCCCGACGGCGGTCACGCGGCGGTCACCGGGCGGTCACCGCTGAGTGGCGGCAGCCTGCAGCCGCTCCAACGGCACGGAACCGGCGAGGATACGCCCGTCGTCGAGGATCAGTACATTCACCAGCGATGTGGACACCAGCCGGCCGCCCGGAACGGCTACCGCGGCCTGCTCCAGCACCGCGGCGGCGCCGGACCGGCTTCCCTCCGGGGCTGCGGGGTCAGGCCGGAGCGGGTTGGCGGTGGCGGGGTCCGGCGCTCCGGCCTGGGGCGGGGTCCCGCCCGGAAGAGCGATGGCTCCGGCGGGGAATTCGAGCACCGATTCCCAGCCGGTTCCGGTGACGGCAGGCCGCTTCGCAGCCTTCGCTTGGGCGGGGTCCGACGGCGGAGTGGCGGCGCTGGCGTTGTGGTCCGGCAGAGGGATCTCTTTGACGGTGGCCCCTGGCGGCGGGGTGAACGTGAAGACGGAGGAATCCGGAGAGTCAAGATTGAGGCTCGTGAAGGCGACGCTGAACGCCGGCTCCGCCTGTCCCCGCGCCCGGAGTTCGACGCCCAGCGGGAGTCCGGTTCCGCCGTCGACCGCAATGGCGATGGACCCCACCAGGGTGGCGCCCGACTGCGGCGTGAGCACGAGGTTGTAGGCTGCCCGTCCGGCAACTTGGGTATCCGGGCCCACGGTCACGTCGGTGCTTGCATCGACTTTGGCGAGCAGTTTGTCAGCCAGTTCCGCCGGGGTCGGCACGGTTCCGGGCTGGGCGCTGTGGCGGCTGGCCGCATCGGCAGGGAGCTGGGCGTGGGCGGCCGTGTTGTCCTTGGAGTTATAGAACCAGAGTTCCGTGCCGTTCTTGATCGCGTCGCGCTCCGCCATCCGGTCCATGATTTGCACGCGGGCTTTCTCCGGCCCGTCGAGGTAGACCCGCGCGGTGTGGGGTCCGGTCAGCAGCTCCAGCCACGCCGTCTCCGGGGAGCCCGCGCCGGGACCGGATTTCGGAAGTTCCGGCAGACCGATCGCGGAGGTTTGTTCCAGCGTCCCGGACAGGGATTTCTCGTCATGCTGGGCGATCATGAGCAGCACCTGCTGCGGCGTTTTCTCCGGCAGGGGGTCTCCGGCGCTCGCGGGAAGGGATCCGGACAGGACGCCGGCGGCGATCACGGCAGGCACCGCCACTGCGGGCATCCAACGCAGCCATTTGCGCGTCATTGTGACCGCGCTCCAACCTTGCAGCTCATGATTCAACAGTACGCCTGGAAGTGGCCGACTTCACCCTCTCCGGCGGACGTCGCAAGCAGGGGCATCCGGGCCGCCGGGGACGCGGCCCGGTGGAGGGCTAAGCAAAAACATTCAGCGTCATTTCGACCGCCCCGAGCAGGAGCGCGAGCACCGACGTGCCCAGCCCGGCGACGAGCAGCAGCCCCGGGTGGGCGAGCCCGATGACGACGCGACGGAGCCGCGGCCTACCGCGCAGAAATTTCTTCGGCAAGCGGGCCCGCACGGGGTCCTGTTTCCAGCCGCGGAGCCGGCGCAGGAACCACGCGCACCGGATGATGAAGGCCAGCCAAAGCACGGACACCACGAGGGGAACCGCAGCCAGCAGGAGGTTGAACCCCAGGGCAGTGACCTCTCGCTCCGAAGCGCCGACGAGGGACTGGATGGTGGTGGAGATCGAGGCGCTCATGACCACCGAGACACCCCACACGAGGAACGCGGCCGTCAGGGCGAGGAAGCGGACGAAAAAGTGGCCCAGCACGGAGTCCTTCCGCGGCTTGAGGTGCCGGCGGGGAGTGGCCTGCAGCAGTGCGATGGTGGCCAGCAGGGTGGGCAGGGCGGCCATCCCGACCATCACGTACCAGGACCATCCCGCGAAGTCGAAGAAATCGTCTGCGACGATCAGGGCGGCCCAGAACCCCGTCCAGGCCCAGCCGGTGGTGAGCGGACGGCTGACCAGCCATGCGGGGAGCCAGGGATCGTCGACGCCGGCCGCTGCCGATTGGGGCTCCGCCGATTGGGTCTTCGACGATTGGGTCTCCGCCGACTGGGGCTCCGCCGGGTGTTCGGCCGCCGGCCCGTCGCCCGTCACCGGCATCGGACCCGGCACGTCACTCATGGGCCGGCTGCTGCTGCGGCCCCGAAGCCCCGGCGTCCAGCACCACGGTGCCGGCGGCGCCGTCGACCGTGATGCTGTGCCCGGTGGCGATCAGCGAGGTGGCGTCGGGGACTCCGACCACGGCGGGAATCCCGTACTCCCGGGCGACGACGGCGCCGTGCGAGTTGGGTCCGCCCATTTCCATCACCAGAGCGCCGGCGGTGAGGAACAAGGGCGTCCAGCCCGGATCTGTGGAGGGCGCCACCAGGATCTCGCCGGGTTCCAGCCGCGCTCCGTGCGGGTCCAGGATGACGCGGGCCGTGGCGGTAACGGTGCCTGCCGACGCGGGAGTTCCCGTCAGGAGTCCCGGGGTTCCGGCCTTCGCCCCCGCATCGCCGGTCTGGAGCGCTTCGGGTTCCGTCCCGTCCGAGAGCAGCACCCGCGGGATGTGCCGCCGGCCCAGTTCCTGCTCGTAGTCCTCGCGGCGCTGCGCCACAAGGTGCTGCAGCGGCCTCCCGGCGAGACCTTCGCGGACCTCGGCCAGGTCCAGGAAGAAGACGTCGTCTGCCTCGCCGATGCGGCCGGCGGAGGCCAGTTCCGTCCCGATGGCCTGGAGCTGCCTCCGCACCGCGGCCAGGGCTTCGACGATGTGGTACTTCGGCAGTTCGCGCAGGCCGGCAAACATCCGGGTGCGTTTCAGCGCCGCCCGCACCAGCGCCGCGTGCAGTCTGCTCCGCTCCCCCGCGGCGGCGGCAAGCCGTTCCACCTGCGCCTCGGCCTCCCGAGCCGCCTTGCTGAACTGCCGGTCCGGCGCCTGGCCGGGGTCCTCCAGCCGCAGGTAGTTGGCCAGGACCCCGAGGATGTGGGACGGGTCGTCGGCCCAGCGGGGCATGCCAAGGTCGATTTCCGCCACTGCCCGGTGCCCGTAGCGGCCCAGGAAGCCGGCGAGACCGGACTGCACGACGGCGGGAAGCTCGCGGGCACGGTAGCGGCGGACCAGCTCCGGCACCCCAGCGCCGTCGAACGCAGCGTCATCGAACACCGCTACCGCTGCGGCGTCGGCCCGGATAGCTGCGGCGAGCTGCCAGAGGGCCAGGTCCATCTCGGTGGTGACGTTGTTGGGGAGTCCCCGCAGCACCGGTTGCAAGGCCCCCTGCCCGGCGTCGTCTCCCAGCAGCCTCCCGGCGGCCGCCAGCGAGGCAAAGCCAAGGGCCGGCAGCGGCAGGATGTTCGGCACCACCGGGAAGAGCTCGTGCCCCAGGATGCGCTCCACGTGGTCCAACCGCTGCACGGGGGTGGACCCGGCCGGGACCACCAGGGCGGCCCGGAACCGTTCACCGAACCGCTCCGCCCGGCGCAGCGCGGCCTCGGGCCGGAACAGTGCGCGCAGCAGCGTCTCCGGAACCCTTGCGCGGGCCGCCACAGGGCCGACGTGGCGCAGCACCCGCCAGGGGGACCTGCTGGTGACGGAAAAGCGGGGGTCCGTGAACAGCCGCCGCAGCACGGCCGCGGAGCGGGACTCCATGACGTCGAACACCCGCGGCACGATGGCCCGTCCAACGGCGCTGCGCACTACCGGGGTCAGGTCGAAGAAGAGGCGCTGGCCGGCCTGGACGTAGGGCGTGGGCCCGTCGTGTGGCTCCGGGACGTCGAACTGCGCCGCGCGCGCCACGGAAGAGGCAATCAGCCGGAAGCCTGCCAGTCCCATTGGGGTCAGCGGGCGGGTCAGGCCCTGGGCCAGGCTGAAGCACAGGTAGACCCGTGTACCCTCCCGGACGCGCCGCCGCTCCGGCAAGGGGTAGAGGGTGGTGACGGGCCGCGACTGCGTCAGCCACAGCACGCCGCCGCCGTCGATGGCCCATTCGAGGTCCTGCGGCGCGCCGAAGTGCAGCTCCGCGCGGCGGCCAAGGCGCTCCAGGGCCAGCAGCTGGGCGTCGTCGACGCAGGGCTGCGAGCCGGCGTCGGACTGTTCTACCCGTTCAGTTCCGCCGCCCGGCAGCGGCCGGATGGCCACACCCTTGCTCCCGATCCGGCGCTCCAGAATTTTCTGCGTGGCGCTGTCGACGACGAAGTGGTCCGGGTTGACCGCCCCGGAAACCACCGCCTCGCCGAGGCCAGGGCTGGCGTCAATGACCGCCTCGTGCCGCCTTCCGGTCACGGGGTTCGCGGTGAACAGGACCCCGGCCACGGCCGCGTCCACCATCCGCTGGACCACGACGGCGAGCGACACCGTCGAGGGGCTGATCCCGTGGGTGGCGCGGTAGCTCACCGCCCGGTCGGTCCAGAGGGAGGCCCAGCATTGCCGGACCGCCGTGAGGACCGCATCGACGCCGACGACGTTCAGGAGGGTGTCCTGCTGGCCGGCGAAGCTGGCGAACGGCAGGTCCTCGGCGGTGGCGGAGGACCGGACCGCCACGGCCGCGTCCGTGCCCAGCGCCGCATAGGCGGCCCGGACGGCGTCGGCAATGTCGGCAGGGATGTCCACGGCCAGGACCAGCCTGCGGGCGTCGGCGGCCAGCCGGGCGAGTCCCGGCAGGTCGTCCGGGGCGGTCGCGGCAAGAGCTGCGTGGACGTCGTCGAGCCCGGCGGGCGACGTGGCCCGCCGGTAGGCCTCCGTGGTCAGGCAGAACCCGGCCGGAACCGGCAGCCCCGACCGCATCAGTTCACCGAGGTTGGCCGCCTTGCCGCCGACGTCGGGAAGCAGCCCGGCGCTGACCCGCTCAAGCGCGAGCACCAGCCCGTGCAGCGGTTCCTGTTGGTCCTGCGCAGGCGCACCTGCGCCGGGGAGCTGCTCCACCCGGCCTCCCTTCAACGCCCGCCCGGGTCCGGTCCGGGCTACGAATCGCCGAGCATGGGCCCGAAGTTCACCCGGTCCGCCAGCCGGGGATCGTCCCGGTCCGGGACCACCATGACGGGTCCCTTGGCGTGGTGCAGGATGCCGTCCGAGGTGGACCCGAGCAGCATCCCGGCGAAGCCGCCGCGGCCGCGGGTGCCGACGACCACCAGTTCCACGTGCCGGCTGGCCCCGACGAGGATGTCCACGGGCGAGCCGTCCACGAGCTCGGTCTCCACCGTGAGGCGGGGAAAGTGGCTCCGGATCCAGGCGGAGCCGGCGTCGAGCTGGGTCCTGATGTCTGCGAAGAGCGCCTCACGGTCCATCGGCGCGGGAACCCAGGCCAGCGAGCCGTTGTACTGCGGGACGGCGCAGACCACCCGCAGCGGCGCCGAGAGCCGCTCGGCCTGGGCCGCCGCTTCCAGTACCGCCACACGGGCCTGTTCGGAGCCGTCGACGCCTACCACCACAACGTTTTCGACCGGGACGTGCCCGGACTTCGCCCGTTCCGCCAGGACGTGCTTGTCGTCGGTGGTTTCGCCCAGCCGGTCCGAGCAGATCAGGGGGACGGTGACTGTGGGGCATTTGGCGTGCGCGGGGAGAGCGCTGCTGACGGAGCCGAGCAGCCGGCCGACGAAGCCGCCCCGGCCCCGGGTGCCGAAGACCAGCAGTTCGGCGGTTTCGGACATTTCCAGCAGGACGCCGGAGGCGTCGCCGTTCTCGACGGAGGCGTCGACGTCAATCAGGTACCCGGCGACCTTGTTCACGGCCTGCTTAAGGATGGCTTCCGCGCCTTCGCGGATCACCGAGTCGTCAACGGTGGCGTACCCGCCGTCGAGCCCTGACGCAGCGAAGATCGGAACGGAGTAGGCGGTGACAACGTGCAGCGGACGACGGCGGCGCTCGGCTTCGCGGGCGGCCCACACCAGGGCGCACTTGCTGTGGTCTGAACCATCGACGCCGACCACGATCCCCCGGGGAGCTGCGGAGCCGGCCGGGACATCCCCTGCCGGATCCGGATGCACCTGTTCTCGGCCCATGGGGTCCGCCTCCTCGCGATTCTTGCCTGATGTTGCGGCTATTCTGCCAGACGTGCCCGCGTGCAGCGTCCATTGGCGACGCGGCCGAACAATCTGCGGCCGGAACCCCTGGTTTTCCCAACTATTCTCGGTTTGGCGGGAACAAGCAAGCACATCGGACGAAGGCCCGGACGGCGGACTTCATCCATGTTTTACGCAGTGTTTACACAACAACCCGCGGCCCGGGATGACGGCGGATCGGGACTGGCGTTCCGCCCAAAAGCCCGGGAAATCCCGGGATCTCCCAATGTTTCACCTGCTCTATCCAAGGCAGGAAATGTTAGGTATTCTTCGAGGCGTTGCTGAACCGAGACTCGTCTTTCAGAACGCGGCTCCTGCTGGTGCCGCGATCAGGACAGGCGTTCGGAACGCGCAACGGAAAGCTTCCGGGGCATCGGCCCCGCAACTGGCACCATCCGAGGAAGGACCCTGCAGTGTCGAGCATGCCTATGTCCGGGGGGATCGAGCGGACCGCCGCCCTCGTAATCGGCACGGGTCTGTCCGGGCTGGCGGTTGCCAGCGAGCTGCAGCGGCGAGGTGTCGACTCCATCATCGTGGACGGGCTCGACCTGCTGGGCGCCGGGAATCCGGCCAACACCTCCTCACTGCAACGCTGCGATGCGGCCGACGCCGCCAGCCTGCGGGAACGCAACGAGATCCTCCGGCACCTGCGGAACTACGCCACCAGCCACAAACTGGATGTGCGGAACAATATCCGGGCGCTCCAGCTGGACCACCTCGACGCCGGCATCACCGGGCCCACCCAGCAGTGGGCCGTCCGCACGCCCGGCGGCGTGCTCCTGGCGGACCACCTCGTCCTGACCCGCTGCGCCCACAGCCAGCTGCGCCGGATGCTCTCCGAGCTCGGCATGGCGGCGGGCCAGAACCTGATGGCAGCCATGCACGCGCTCGGGATGTACCTCGTGGGGGTGGGCGAGCTCATCACGCCGACGCCGAAGGAAGTGCTGCGCCAGGCCAAGGTCGTCGGCCAGGCAATCTCCGCCAAGGTCTACCCCGATGGTTTCCCCGCCGCGCTGCCCGGAGGTTATGCCCTCGCCGCACCGGCCTAACGGTACGCTCCGTCCTGGGGCCGGGCGGGTTTCCCGTGGCAACACGGGGTCAGACACGGCCCATCAGAGCGGGCCGAATGGGCGCGGAGTGACCCCGCGTCGGTTCAATTCAGTTGCCGGCGCCCGGGTGCTCGGCGTCCTGGCCGCCGTCGTCGGCCTGGTCGTCGCGGCCCGCGAGCCGACGCTTCGCCATCAGGCCCAGGACAACCACGATGCCGATGGCCGTGCCAACGAAGATCACGATGCTCCACGGGAACGGCTCCGCGGAGTTGGCGGGCCGGGACGGCTCCGGCGTACCCGGCTGCGCGGTTCCCATCGTGGGAACGGCGGCAGCCGCCGTCGAGCCTGCTGCTCCGGCGGTGGCCGTGAAGGTGAAGTTTCCTTCGATCGGGTGCGAGTCCGAACTGACCACCCGCCACACCACCGTGTAGGCGCCGGCCGGGGCCCCCGGCTTGAGTTTCTGGGAGACGACGTTGTCCACGATCTCCACCGCGCCGTCGGCCCAGTTGGCGCCGGCGGCATCGTTCACCAGCATCTGCGAACCGAGTGCCAGCGGGTTCTTGTTGAACGTGACCGACACCTTCTCCGGCGGCGCCGCCACGGTGGCGCCGGAGGCCGGGCTGGTGGACTCGGCGGCGTCGTGCGCCGAGGCCGGAGCAACAGCACCCAGCAGGGCGGCGGTGAGGATCGCGGTGCCCAGGAGGGCACTCTGAAGCTGTCGGATGAGGCGCATGGTCGGGCTACTCCTAGTGTTGTCTTCCTTACAGACTAGGCGAATTCGGCCGGACGCCCGGCGTGCGCCCAATAGGATTAAAGTAACCACCCACGTCTCCCGGAGGACTAATGCCTGACCTAATGCTCAAGCAAGGCTCTGCACTCGATCGGTATTTCAAGATTTCCGAGCGGGGGTCGAACTTCTCGCGGGAAATCCGGGGAGGCTTCGCCACGTTCTTCGCCATGAGCTACATCGTGGTGCTGAACCCGCTGATCCTCTCGGTTCCCGATTCCACGGGCGCCACCCTCGGTTTCCCGGCCGTCGCCGCCGTCACCGCGTTCGTGGCCGGCATCCTGACGATCCTGATGGGCGCGTGGGCCAAGCACCCGTTCGCGCTGGCAACGGGCCTCGGCGTCAACGCCTTCGTCGCCGTTACGGTGGCCACGAACCCCGGCCTGACCTGGCCGGACATGATGGGCCTGGTGATGCTCTCCGGCATCACCATGCTGATCCTGGTCCTCACCGGCTTCCGGACCGCTGTCTTCAAGGCCGTCCCGGAGGGTCTGAAAACCGCAATCGTGGTGGGCATCGGCCTGTTCATCGCCCTGATCGGCCTCGTCAACGCCGGCTTTGTCCGCCGCATCCCCGATGTCGCCGGGACCACCGTTCCGGTCGGCCTGGGCTTCGACGGCAAGCTGCTCGGCTGGCCCACGCTGGTCTTCGTCTTCGGCCTGGTCCTGACCATCGCCCTCGTGGTCCGCAAGGTCAAGGGCGCCATCCTGATCGGCATCGTCGCCTCGACCATCCTGTCGGTGATCCTGGAATTCACGCTGCACATCGGCCCCAGCTTCGACGGCAAGACCCACAACCCGCAGGGCTGGTCCCTCGTGGCCCCGACGTTCTCCGAATGGGCTGCCCCGGACCTGTCGCTGATAGGCAAGGCCAACCCGTTCGGCGCCTTTGAGCACCTCGGCTTTGTCGCCGCGACCCTGCTGGCGTTCGTGATCCTGCTGAGCATCTTCTTCGACGCCATGGGCACCATGGTGGGCCTGGCCACCGAGGCCGGCAGCATCGACAAGGACGGCAACATCCCCAACGTTGACCGCGTGCTGCAGGTGGACGCGCTCGGCGCGATCGTCGGCGGCGGCGCCTCGGTGTCCTCAAACCAGATCTACGTCGAATCCGGCGCCGGCATCGGTGAAGGCGCCCGGACCGGCCTGGCCTCCATCGTCACCGGCCTGCTGTTCCTCGTGGCCATGTTCTTCACCCCGCTGATCAACCTCGTCCCGTTCGAGGCAGTGGCTCCGGCGCTCGTCGTCGTCGGCTTCATGATGGTCTCCCAGGTCGGCAAGATCGACTGGCAGGACCTGGGCATCGCGATCCCGGCCTTCCTGACCTTCACGCTGATGCCGTTCACGTACTCGATCGCCAACGGCCTCGGTGCAGGCTTCATCATGTTCGTCCTGATCCGCACGTTCCAGGGGCGTGCCCGCGAGGTGCACCCGCTGATGTGGGCTGTGGCCGCGGCGTTCCTGCTGTTCTTCGCGATCGGCCCGATCGAGGCCGCGCTCGGGATGCACTAGTCACCCCCCTCCCCCGCCGAGTTCGCACTTCGCGGCGGCGTTTACAGGGCAGGTTCCGGGATTTCGGACAGCACGACGGCGGCGCTGCTGGTTTTCCGGCCCGGGCTGGGGTGAGCTAGGGGCATGGTTTCTCCCGCGCCCTCCGTTGATGTCCCGCCGCAGCCCTGGACCGGACGGTTCGACGGCGACGGACCCGAGCACCGCCGCTGGTGGCAGGCCGTCACCCCGTACCCCCCGCGCCGGGTCCCGTCCGGGCCATCCGGCTCCTCCCACCGGCCCGCCGTGATTCTCGGCTTCGGCAGCGACGCCGGGGTCCGCCGCAACAAGGGCCGCCCCGGCGCGGCCGCCGCCCCCGCCGCGCTCCGCGCCGCGCTTGGTCCGCTCGCGTTCCACCTGGGCCGGGACGTGCACGACGCCGGCGACGTCACCGTGGCCGGCGATGCCCTTGAGGCGGGGCAGGCGCGCGCCGGGCTCGCCATCACCGGCCTACTCGACGCCGGGCAGCTTCCCGTGGTGCTGGGCGGCGGGCATGAGACCGCGTTCGCGAGCTACCTGGGCGTGGCCGGTTCGTCGGCGGTCCGCGAGGGGCTGCGCGTGGGCGTGCTGAATCTGGACGCCCACTTCGACCTCCGCGACGAGGCCGTGCCCAGTTCCGGCACCCCGTTCCTGCAGATGGCCCGCGCGGAAGCCGCCGCTGGCCGCGAACTGAAGTACGCCGTCGTCGGCATCTCCGAGCCGAACAACACCCGGGCACTCTTCCGGACCGCGGAGGAACTCGGTGTCGACTACCTGCTGGATGAGGACTGCTCCGCGGAGGCCGCGCACGTTTTTGTCGCAGCCTTCCTGGCGCAGGTGGACGCCGTGTACCTGACCATCGACCTGGATGTGCTGCCGGCCTCGGTGGCCCCCGGCGTCAGCGCCCCGGCCGCCTACGGTGTGCCGCTGCCGGTGATCAGCGCCGTGTGCCGCCAGGTGGCCAGGAGCGGGAAGCTCCTGCACCTTGACGTGGCCGAGCTGAACCCGGAATTCGACGTCGATAGCCGGACCGCCAAGGTGGCCGCGCAGCTGATCAATACCCTGCTGGGGTAGGCGGCACGCGGCCCCGCGCCGCAGACGCTGCTCCTCAACCCCGCATCGAGGAAAGCTCCGGACATTGGCTCACCGTCCGGGGCGGCTTTGGACACGATTTCGGCCCTCGGGCCGGGCATTCGCGGCGCGTCCGTGGCAAAGTGCCCCCGGACCGCAGCCGCGCGACACTGACCCGTTGGCCGTGACCCATGGGGCAGGGACCCGGAAAACAGAAAATCCCCGCCCTTTCGGGTCCCGCTGGAGGCGGGGCCCAAAGGGCGGGGACTTTCCGGACGGGCTGCGGTTAGCTGCGCCGCACCTCCACGCCATCGGATTTTAAGAAGAGTTCGGTTTCAGACGGTACTGCCGGGACAAGCCACAGCACGTTGCCGCTCAGTGAGACTTCTTCGACCTCACCGGCCGCCAAAACCTGTGCGTGCTTGAGGATCTCGACCCGGTCGCCGGCCTTGAGGCCCCGCCAGTCGGAAACCGCCGCAGCCGAGGCCTGGCGCCTGGACACTACCGTCCCGCGTGCTTTCATGAACTTCTACCCCTTTGTATATGTTCTTCGTCACAACGTCGTTGGTGTGACTTTCCATTTGTACTACAGTTCCCGGGCCCCCGCTGGCCGTGTTGCCGACTATTTCGGGGGCACCGGAAATTGTTCACGCAAACTGCATTTTGTTCTTCTTTAGGCGAGATTTCCGACGGCGGATTCGGCCGCCGCCCGGACCTTGCCCGACGCCACCAGGGCGTCCGCGGCTTCCAGCTCCGGGGACAGGAACCTGTCCGTGCCGGGACCGTCGACGACGTCGCGCAGGGCGGCGATCACGGCGGTGCCCGCAGGACCCGGGGTGAGTTCGCCGCCGGAGAGCTGGGTGCGGATGTCGAGCGCCCGGGCCGAGGTCACCAGTTCGATCGCCAGGACGCGGCGCAGGTTCTCCACCGCGCGGCGGAGCTTGCGGGCTGCGTGCCAGCCCATGGAGACGTGGTCCTCCTGCATCGCGGAGCTCGGGATCGAGTCCACCGACGCCGGGACGGCCAGCCGCTTGTTGTCCGAGACCAGCCCGGCCTGCGTGTACTGGGCGATCATGAGGCCCGAGTCGACGCCGGGGTCCGAGGCAAGGAAGGCCGGCAGCCCGTGCGAGCGGGCCGGGTCCAGCATCCGGTCGCTCCGGCGCTCGGAGATGGAGCTCAGGTCCGCGACGGCGATGGCCAGGAAATCCAGCACGTAGGCCACCGGGGCGCCGTGGAAGTTGCCGTTGGAGCTGACCCGGCCGTCGGGCAGGACCACCGGGTTGTCGATCGCGGCGGCCAGTTCGCGGGAGGCCACCAGGGCTGCGTGGTCGACGGTGTCGCGGACGGCGCCGGCCACCTGGGGTGCGCAGCGCAGCGAGTAGGCGTCCTGGACCTTGGTGTCGTTGATCCGGTGCGAGGCCACGATCGGGGAGTCGGACAGGACCCGCAGCATGTTGTCCGCGGAGGCGGCCTGGCCCGGGTGCGGCCGGAGCGCTGCGTGCAGCTCGGGCAGGAACACCTGGTCGGTGCCGAGCAGCGCCTCGACGCTGAGCGCGGCGGTGATGTCCGCCGTCGTGAGCAGCTGGCGGATGTCCGCGATGGCCATCAGGAGCATGCCGAGCATTCCCTCGGTGCCGTTGACGAGCGCCAGGCCCTCCTTTTCGGCCAGGGTGACGGGTTCGATCCCATGCGCGGCCAGGAGCTCGGCGACGGTGCGGCCGCCCTTGGCGCCATACTGCTCACCGTCGGGGCCCGTGGCTTCGCCTTCGCCCATGAGGACCAGGGCACAGTGCGAGAGCGGCGCGAGGTCGCCGGAACAGCCGAGCGAGCCGAATTCGCGGACCACCGGAGTGATGCCGGCGTTGAGCACGTCCACCATGGTCTGCAGGACAACGGGGCGGACGCCGGTGCGGCCGGAGGCGAGGGTCTTGGCGCGCAGGAACATGATGCCGCGGACCACTTCGCGTTCGACGGCCGGGCCCATCCCGGCGGCGTGGCTGCGGATCAGGGATTTCTGCAGCTGGGTGCGCAGCTCGTTGGGGATGTGCCGGTTGGCCAGCGCCCCGAAGCCCGTGGAGATGCCGTAGGCGGGGGTCTCACTGTGGGCAAGGTCGTCGATGTGGGCGCGGACCTTGGCGACGGCGTCGAGCGCGTCCTGGGCGATGGTCACCTGCGCGTCGTGGCGGGCGACGGCGACGACGTCCTCTGGGGTGACGCCGCTGGAGCCGAGGGTGACGGTGAGAGGTGAGTGGGTGGTGATTGTCACTTTGTGGTTCCTTCGTTCATGACTGGGGCCCCATGGACAGGGTTCCCTGGGCGAGCTTGCGAGCCGAGGGAGTCCATGGGGATGCGGACGCCGCGTTCGTTGGCGACCTCGACGGCGCGGTCGTAGCCGGCGTCGACGTGGCGGATGACACCCATGCCGGGGTCGTTGGTGAGCAGGCGTTCGAGCTTCTGCGCTGCGAGGTCGGTGCCGTCGGCGACGGAGACCTGGCCGGCGTGGATGGAGCGGCCGATGCCGACGCCGCCGCCGTGGTGGATGGAGACCCAGGTGGCGCCGGAGGCGGTGTTGAGCAGGGCGTTGAGCAGCGGCCAGTCGGCGACGGCGTCGGAGCCGTCGGCCATGGCCTCAGTTTCGCGGTACGGGGAGGCGACGGAGCCGGAGTCCAGGTGGTCGCGGCCGATGACGATTGGCGCCTTGACCTTGCCCTCCTTGACCAGCTGGTTGAACAGCAGCCCGGCCTTGGCGCGTTCGCCGTATCCAAGCCAGCAAATGCGGGCCGGCAGGCCTTCAAACTCGACCCGTTCCTGCGCGGCGTCGATCCAGCGGTGCAGGTGCTTGTTCTCGGGGAAGAGCTCCTTGATGGCCTTGTCCGTAACCGCGATGTCCTCGGGGTCACCGGAGAGGGCCACCCAGCGGAACGGCCCGAGGCCCTCGCAGAACAGCGGGCGGATGTAGGCCGGGACGAAGCCGGGGAACTCAAACGCCCGGTTGTAGCCGCCAATGCGGGCCTCGTCGCGGATGGAGTTGCCGTAGTCGAAGACCTCGGCGCCGGCATCCTGGAACTCGACCATGGCCTGCACGTGCTTGGCCATGGAGGCCTGGGCCTTCTTGGTGAAGCCTTCGGGATCGGCGGCGGCCTCGTGGTGCCATTCCTCGACCGTGATGCCCTCGGGGAGGTAGCTCAGGGGGTCGTGCGCGGAGGTCTGGTCCGTGACGATGTCCACGGTGAGCTCGCCGGCGTTGTGGCGGCGCAGGATCTCGGGGAAGACCTCGGCGGCGTTGCCCACGTAGCCCACGGACCAGCCCCGACGCTCTTCCTTGGCCGTCAAGACCTTGGCGATCGCGGTGTCGAGGTCGGTCTCCACCTCGTCGAGGTAGCGCTTGCCGGCGCGGCGGCGGAGGCGAGTCTCGTCGACGTCGACAATCAGGCAGGCGCCGTCGTTCAGGGTGACAGCGAGGGGCTGGGCGCCGCCCATGCCGCCGCAGCCGCCGGTGAGGGTCAGGGTGCCGGCGAGCGTGCCGTTCTCGTCCCCGGTGAGTTTGCGGGCGATCGCGGCGAAGGTCTCGAAGGTGCCCTGCAGGATGCCCTGGGTGCCGATGTAGATCCAGGATCCGGCGGTCATCTGGCCGTACATCATCAGGCCCTCGGCCTCGAGCCGGCGGAATTCGGGCCAGGTGGCCCAGTCGCCGACGAGGTTGGAGTTGGCCAGTAGCACGCGCGGCGCCCATTCGTTGGTGCGGAAGACGCCGACCGGTTTGCCGGACTGGACCAGGAGGGTCTCGTCCTTCTCCATGGTTTCCAGGGTGCGGGTGATCGCGTCGAACGCGGCCCAGGACCGGACGGCGCGGCCGGTGCCGCCGTAGACCACCAGGTCATCGGGGCGCTCGGCGACCTCGGGGTCCAGGTTGTTCATGAGCATGCGCAGCGGGGCTTCCGTCTGCCAGCTCTTGGCGGTGAGCTCGGTGCCGCGGGCTGCTTTGACCGGGCGGGCACCGGTGGTGAAATCGGCGGGTGCCATGAGGGGCTCCTTTGTTATCTCGGGTGGTTCGGGGAAATGAGGTTCTGTATCAACTAAAGCCTGTCCGCAGCCGCGGAAACAGTGCCCGCGGGCTGGTCCTGTCCGGGATTCCAGACGCTCGCACTGGCTTCCCGCCCCGGCGTTGCGCTATCACTTTTGGTGCCTAAACCGCGGGTATAAGCACCAAAGGTGACAGCGCAACGGGGTGTGGGCTGGGGTCAGGCGGAGGGGCGGCCGTGGATTCGGATGGAGAGATCGTCCGCGACTTTTCGCACCCGGGCGGCCAGGGCCGGCCACTCCTCGGGCGGCAGCTTGTCCTCGAGGAAGGTCACTGCGACGGCGGCCGTCGGCCAGCCGACGTGGTCCGTGACGGCGGCGGCGATCGAGCCGAAGCCCGGCGTCACCTCCCCGTGTTCGGTCGCATAACCGCGCTGCCGGACCTGGTCCAGGTGCGAGGACAGCGCCGAGTACTTCATGATGGGCGACTCCGTCTCGTGACGGGCGGTGAAGGCGGCCGCGTTGGGGTACAGCGCCCGGACCTGCGACTTCGGCAGTGCCGCGAGGATCGCCCGCCCGCTGGCCGTGAGGTGGCTCGGCAGCCGGACGCCGACGTCGGTCACGAGGGAGGGCCGGTTCTTCGCCCGCTCCTCCACGATGTAAAGCACATCGCGGCCGTGCAGCACCGCGAGGTGCGCGCTTTCGCCAATCACGTCCACGAGCGAGGCGAGCAGCGGCCGGCCCAGGCGCGAGAGGGGCTCCTGCCGCGAGTAGGCCGAACTGAGCTCGAAGGCACTGATCCCGAGCCCGTAGCGCTGCTCCTCGTGGAGATGCAGCACAAAGCCGTTCGCCTCCATCACCCCGAGCAGGTGGTAAACGCTGGAGCGCGGCAGCCCCAGCGCCGTGGCAATGTTCGACGCCGCCATCGGCCCGCGTTTGGAGGCCAGCAGTTTGAGGATGCGCAGGGTATTTTCCGCCGCCGGCACCTTGGAGGCCATCTTTGCCGGGGCGGCTTTTGGTGCCTCAGTGGTGGCTGGCGGGGTGATGGTGGTGCCTGGCATGAATCCTCTTCAAATAGCTCGGTGTCCGGTATCCCGTACTTAAGCATGCGCTCTTCCAAGGGACCATAACAGGAACCGCTCCGTCAGCATGTCTGGAATTCCAGACTTTGCCCGCGTGCCGGCGGGACTTCCGCCCCTATCCGTCCGGCTCCAGGGGGTGTTTCGCTGGACGCCAGACTGTGCGCGCGCAGGGACACGGCGGTTCCGCCGTGAACAAATCGCGGCTGACGGGCGGCGGGACGGGGAGGCATGAAACCGGATCTCTCGGGCCGCGTGGCCCTGGTGGCCGGCGCCACGCGCGGCGCGGGCCGCGGCACCGCCGTCGCTCTCGGTGAGGCCGGCGCGACGGTGTACTGCACCGGCCGGTCGACACTGGGCCGCCGCTCGGACTACGACCGGCCCGAGACCATCGAGGAAACGGCGGCCCTCGTAAGCGCGGCCGGAGGCAAGGGGATCGCCGCCGCCGTAGACCACCTCCAGCCTTCGGAGGTGGAAGCGCTGGTGCGGCGGATCGACGCCGAGCAGGGCCGGCTGGACATCCTGGTCAACGACATCTGGGGCGGTGAGCGGCGGATTGAATGGAATACGCCGGTCTGGGCCCACGATCTGGACGCCGGGCTGCGGATGCTCCACACGGGCGTCGACACGCACCTGATCACGAGCCATTTTGCCCTGCCGCTGTTGATCCGCCGGCCCGGCGGCCTCGTTGTGGAGATGACCGACGGGACACGCGAATACAACACCGGGCATTACCGGGTCTCGGTGTTCTACGACCTCGTCAAGGCCGCAGTACTCCGGCTGGCCTACAGCCAGGCGGAGGAGCTGAGGAAGTACGGATGCACGGCGGTGGCCCTCACGCCGGGCTGGATGCGGTCCGAAATGATGCTCGAAGCGTTTGGCGTCACGGAGGCGACCTGGCGTGATGCCGCCGCTGTCCAGCCGCACTTCGCCGCGATTTCAGAAAGCCCGCGCTTCGTCGGCCGCGCAGTGGCGGCGCTCGCGGCCGACCCCGGCGCGCTGGACCGCAGCGGCGGCTCCTTTTCCTCCGGCGGCCTGGCTCGCGAGTACGGCTTCACCGACGTCGACGGCTCCCAGCCCGACTGCTGGCGGTATCTGGTCGAAGTGCAGGACGCCGGCCTGCCGGCGGCTGCCGCCGGGTACCGCTGACCCGCCGCTCGCACCGCCGGAAGATGGCCACGGCGCCAGGGATGTCTGAAATCGAAGACACCGCCTGCCCGTGAGGCTCATCACAGCCACCCTCAACATGGTCTGCTGGTTAGCGATCCCCCTCCCAATGACGAGAAGGTATTCGCATGCAACAAGCCACCACGGACATCAAGCCAACGCCTCCCCCGGGACCGGCCGGTACGCCGGGCACCGCCGGACGCGCAGTCGGCGCCGCCGTCGAAACCGTCTTGAACCGGGGACTCAACGTCCGCCATATCCGCTTCATGGCACTGGGTTCGGCGATCGGTACCGGGCTCTTCTACGGTTCCGCGTCGGCCATCCAGAAGGCCGGCCCTGCCGTGCTGCTGGCGTACATGATCGGCGGCGCCGCCGTGTTTATGGTGATGCGCGCCCTGGGTGAAATGGCCGTGCGCCACCCGGTGTCCGGTTCCTTCGGCCAGTACGCCAGCCGCTACCTCGGCCCGCTGGCAGGCTTCGTGACGGGGTGGACCTACGTGTTCGAGATGGCGATTGTGGCCATCGCGGACGTCACCGCGTTCAGTATCTACATGGGCTTCTGGTTCCCCGAGGTCGAGCGCTGGATCTGGGTCCTGGCGATCATCTTCTTCCTCGCCGCGCTGAACCTGCTCAGCGTCAAGGTCTTCGGGGAACTCGAGTTCTGGTTCTCACTCATCAAGGTGGTGGCCATCATCGCCATGATCGCGGGCGGCGCCGCCATCATCGTGTTCGGCTTCCAGGCCGGCGGGGCGACGGTTGCGCCCGGCGTCGGCAACCTCGTGGAACACGGCGGGCTGTTCCCCAACGGCTTCGAAGGCCTCCTGGCCTCGTTCGCCGTCGTGATGTTCGCGTTTGGCGGCATTGAAACCCTGGGCATCACCGCCGGCGAGGCCGCGGATCCGAAGAAGGTCATCCCGAAGGCCGTCAATACGGTCCCGGTGCGCGTCCTGCTCTTCTACGTGCTGACCCTCGGTGTCCTGATGAGCCTGTTCCCTTGGGACGAAATTGGCACCAACGGCAGCCCGTTCGTCCAGATCTTCAGCGGGCTGGGCATCCCGGCGGCGCCCCACATCCTCAACGCCGTGGTCATCACCGCGGCGCTGTCCGCGATCAACAGCGACATCTTCGGCGCCGGCCGGATCCTCTTCGGCCTGTCCCGGCAGGGGCATGCCCCCGCGAGCTTCGGCAAGGTCTCCCGCCACGGCGTGCCCTGGATGACCGTGGTGATGATGGCGGGCATCCTGCTGGTGGGCGTGGTCCTGAACGCCGTCATCCCGGAGGACGTCTTCCTGCTGATCGCCTCGATCGCGACCTTCGCCACCGTCTGGGTCTGGGTGATGATCCTCGCCTCCCACGTGGCTATGAAGCGCGAGATCGCCCGCAAGGGGCTGCCGGCGTCGGAATTCCCGTCGCCGTGGTGGCCGGCCGCCTCGGTGGCGACGATCGTTTTTATGGCCCTGGTCATCGGAATCCTCGGCGCGTTCGAGGACACCCGCGTGGCACTGTATGTGGGTGCCGCCTGGCTCGGACTGCTCGTGATCGGATACCGGCTCTGGGTCCGCGGACACGGCCGGGTCCGGGCCGAGCTCGCGGACGAAACCGCGCAGCTCCCGCAGGTTCCGGCGCAAAGCTAGGGACGACGGCGGGGCGGCCGGGGCGCCCTGCGCCGGCCGCCCCGCGGGGCTAAAATCAGTCATGGTCCCCGCCACCAACCTGCTGACGTTTGCCCTCGCGGCCCTCCTCCTTATCGCCGTGCCGGGGCCCAGCGTGTTGTTCGTCATCGGTCGCACGCTGGCGCTGGGCCGCCGGGGCGGGCTCCTGAGCGTGCTGGGCAACGCCGCCGGGGAGCTGCTGCAGATCGCCGCGGTGGCCCTGGGCGTGGGAGTGGTGCTGGCCCAGTCCGTCCTGCTCTTCAGCGCGGTCAAGTTCGCCGGCGCGGCCTACCTCATCTACCTCGGGATCCAGGCCATCCGCCACCGCGGCGGAAGCCCGACGGCGGCGGACCCGTCGCGTCCGGCGTCGACCTTCCGGATCCTCCGGGAGGGATTCATCGTGGGCGCCACCAACCCCAAGTCGATTGTTTTCTTCGTGGCCGTGCTGCCCCAGTTTGTGGACTATTCGGCGGGCGCCATTCCGTTGCAGCTCGCGACCCTGGGGGCGCTGTTCCTCGCGATTGCGCTGGTCTCGGACAGCGGCTGGGCGCTGATCGCGGGCACGGCGCGGCGCTGGTTTGCCAGCTCGCCGCGGCGGATCGCCGCTCTGGGCACCACCGGCGGGGCGATGATGATCGGGCTGGGCGGAACGCTTGTCCTCGTCGGCAACGGGGCGGAGCCCCAGCCCGGCAAGTAGTCCGTGCTGTGGCCCAAGTGGTGCCCGGCCTGACCGGGGTAGAAGTTACTCGTGTGACGAGAGGTGCCCGGGGCTACAGTTGCTTCACGGCGGTACCGGACCGGCCGGGACACACGCTGGGGAGCCTGCCTCAACTGGTCCGGACCCGCCGATATTCCGAATGGCGCTCGTCCCTAAGGAGTGGTTTCGATGGGGTTTCCAGCATCTTCGCAGGCCCAGCGCCAACGACGCCGCGTGGCCACTCTGCTGTCGGAAAAGGTGACCCGCGCCAAGGCATCGCGGATTCCGTTCCAGGTGGGGCAGGTCTTGGTGGGCGATGACCCGTTCAACGGCCGCCGCCTGGGCACAGTGGCGGTGATCGAGGCCCCCTACGTGGGCCTCCGGACGGCCGACATCGCACCCCAGGACATCGTCTTCTACGACTACCGGCAACTCCGGTACCCCGACTAGTGGACGGGCCAGAAGACATGAGCTCAGCGAACTTCTCCTCACACTTCCTGACCATCGCGGAAGTCGCTGCGGCCATGCGGGTATCCAAAATGACTGTCTACCGGCTGGTGAAATCACACGCCATCGCCGCCGTGCGGGTGGGACGCTCGTTCCGGGTGCCCGAGGAAGCCGTCAACGACTACATCCGCCGTTCCACCGAACCGGCCACGCAGGACAAGGACAAGGACGACGACACAGCTGACTGACCGGCCGCCGATCCGCGAATGACGGGCCAATGACCTGCCGCCGGCCGGCTAGCGCGCGGACCAGCCGCCGTCCATCGTGTAACTGGCGCCGGTGACCATCCCGGCGTCGTCGGAGGCCAGCCAGGCCACAAGGGAGGCGACCTCCTCCGGTTCGACGAGGCGCTTCACGGCGGCCTCCGTCAGCATGATCTTGGCGAGGACCTCGGCTTCCGGGATCCCGTGCACCTTGGCCTGATCCGCGATCTGGGACTCGACCAGCGGGGTCCGGACGTAGCCGGGGTTGATGCAGTTGGAGGTCACGCCGTGCGCTCCGCCCTCCAGCGCAGTGACCTTGCTCAGGCCTTCCAGCCCGTGCTTGGCCGACACATAGGCGCTCTTGAACGGCGAGGCGCGGAGCCCGTGGACGGATGACAGGTTGATGATCCGGCCGAAGTTGTTCGCGTACATGTGCGGCAGAGCGGCGCGGATGAGCAGGAACGGCGCTTCGAGCATCAGCGTGATGAGGCGGCGGAAGTCCGCCGGGTCAAAGTCCTCGATGGGGCTGATCCGCTGGATGCCGGCGTTGTTGACGAGGATGTCGCAGTCCAGGCTGACGGACTGCAGGGCCTCGACGTCGAGCAGGTTGACCGCCCAGGCGGTGCCGCCGACCTCGTCGGCGAGGGTTGCGGCCGCGGCCTCGTCGACGTCGGCAATCACCACCTTGGCACCCCGTGCCGCGAGGGCGCGGACGCTGGCAGCACCGATTCCGCCGGCTCCGCCGGTCACCAGGGCCTTGCGCCCGTTCAAGCTGCTCTCCATGTCTGCACTCCTCAGTTCGCGGTCTTTGACGGCCCAGAGGAGGTGCGATGCACAGCACTGAGCAGCTTCACTGAGTATTGCCGCACAAAGTGGGTGTTTCAATGGTCAAACCAGCACCCCTTATGTGCAGAATTGCAGATATGAATGCAAACCCCGATGACCTGCTCGTACTCCTGGCGGTCTCCCGCTCCGCGAAGTTCACGACGGCGGCGCAGTCCCTGGGGCTGAACCACACCACCGTGTCCCGCCGGATTGCCGCGCTGGAAAAGGCGCTGGGCGGGCGGGTGCTGTCGCGCGCGTCCGGCGGCTGGGAGCTCACGGACCTGGGCGCCGAGGCGGTCCAGGTGGCCGAGCGGGTGGAGGCGGCGATCCGGAGCCTCGAACAGCCCGGCCGGACCCCGGACCCGATCACCGGCGTCGTCCGGATGACCGCCACGGACGGCTTCAGCGCCTATATCGCGGCTCCCGCGGTGGCCAGGCTGCGCCGCGACCACCCCGGGCTCAGCGTCGAGATCATCACTGTGACCCGGCGCGCGCTCCAGCAGCGTTCCGGGCTGGACATCGAGGTGGTGGTGGGTGAACCGCAGGTGCACCGGGCCGCGGCCGCCCGGCTCGGCGAATACATGCTGGGCATGTACGCCTCACGCAATTACCTGGCTGAGTACGGCACCCCCAAGACCATCGAGGAACTGACCACCCATTCGCTGGTCTACTTCGTCGATTCCATGCTGCAGGTGGACGATCTGGACGCCCCGCGGCGGCTGGTCCCCACCATGCGGGACGGACTGAGTTCCACCAACGTCTTCGTCCATGTGGAGGCGACGCGCGCCGGGGCCGGAATCGGGTTCCTGCCCTGCTTCGCGGCGGACCTGCATCCGGACCTCGTACGCCTGATGCCGGACGAGTTTGCCGAGCTGTTGCCGTATTGGATGGTGCTGCGGCCCGACTCCATGCGCCGCCCGGCCGTCGCAGCGGTGGTGCAGGCGCTGCGCGAACAGACCAAAGCGCACCGTGAGGCGCTCATGGGGCGGGGCGGAACTGCAGCGGCTGCTCCCTAAACGCCGTTTTGGGGCGCCAAAAGGTCCGTTACGGAGCAGTCGACGGCGCCGCGTCCACCGATTTCAGGTTCACGGTTTTCGGGTCGTGGCGAACCGGGGCGCCGGCGGCAAAGGCCCGGACCTTGGCGTCGTCCCAGATGTGCGCGGGCACCGCCCCGCCCAGCAGCCGCCGCGCGAGCCCGGGGTCGTCGTCGAACGGGACATCGCTGCCGGCCATGATCATGTTCCCGAAGCGCCGGCCCTTGAGCATGGCAGGGTCCGCAATGATCACCGTGTGCTTGAAGGTCTCCGCGATGGTCGCGGCGTCCTCGCGGGCGTTCCTCAGGTCCGGCGCGTCGCCGGAGTTCACCACGTAGATCCCGCCGGGAGCGAGGACGCGCCGTGCGTGCTCGTTGAACTCCCTGGTGGTGAGCGGCCTCGGTGTCAGCGAGCCGGCAAAAACATCGCGGACGATCAGGTCCCGGGTCTGCGGCGTAAGGCTTTCGGTGACCTCGCGGGCCTCACCCACACGCAGGCGCATGAGCGGCGCCTTCGGCAGGTCGAACCAGCCGCGGACGTATTCCGCCAGCTTGCCGTCGAGTTCCACCACCACCTGGCGGGCATCAGGGTAAGCGGCGTGGAAGTAGCGCGCCAGTGAGCATGCCCCGCCGCCAAGGTGCAGGGCGCGCAGCTTCGGCCGTGATTCCCGCGGCCAGCGCGATTCCACCAGGGCCGAGATCCAGCGCATGTACTCGAAGTCGAGGAACAACGGATCCGCCAGGTCGATATGCGAACTCATCACACCGTTGATCCGCAGCAGCCACCCGGTGGAGTTGTCCTGGTCGGCGATCAGCTCGCAGTCGCCGGTATCGATGTAGTAAACGCCCTCCACCGGACCCTCGGGGCGGCTGCCCTTGGGGACGTCGACCACTCCGGCCGTCTTTTCGGTGCTGTTCCGGCCGGCCGCCCTGCCCCGCTTCGCCATCAGCCGTCCACCGTTTTCCTCATGATTCAAGCCTAGTTCACCGGCCGGGCGGGGCTTCACCGTGGACATACGGGGGCCGCGGCGCCCGCGCACCGGCGTCGTCCGCGGGGCGCGGGCAGATCGCACCGGCGTCGTCCGCGGGGCGCGGGCAGATCAGGGCGGATCGGCGTCGTCCATCCACCCCGATCTGCCCGCGGCCGAAGAAATAAAACCAAGGGTACTTACTATTCATTAGTAATCATGCTTACTATTATTTCTCCAGTTATTGCTGGTTCGTGATCAGCAGCCGATCTTGAAAGAGAGCGAAGATGACAGAGAACCAATGGCCCCAGGACGGTAGCTACCGCGCACCCACGGCCACCCAGGAGACTCCGCTCCGGCCGGAAACCACCTTCCCGCCGGGTCCAAACGGCAGCAACTACGGCACGTCCGCCGACACCGGCGCATCCAAAACCGACGCGGCCAAGGACGAGGCCGCGGAGCTGAAGCGCACGGCCGCTGATTCCGCCCAGACCGTGGCAGAGACGGCCAAAACCGAAGCGTCCAATGTCGCCGCCGAAGTGAAGACCAACGCCCGGGATCTCCTGCACCAGGCCAAGTCGGACCTGACCGACCAGGCCGGCGCGCAGCAGCAGAAGGTCGCCGAAGGGCTGCGCTCCGTTTCCACTGAACTTCACAGCATGGCCTCCGCTTCCGACCAGCCCGGCGTGGCCACCGACCTTGTGCGCCAGGCCGCCGAGCGGTCTTCCGCCGTGGCGTCCTGGCTCGACGGCCGCGACCCGGGGTCGCTGCTGACCGAGGTGAAGTCCTTTGCCCGCCAGCGGCCCGGCACCTTCCTGCTGCTCGCGGCCGGCGCCGGTGTGCTGGCCGGACGGCTCAGCCGCAGCCTGAGTGCCGGAGCGCCGGAAGCCGCCGCCCCAGTCACCCGGGTCCCCGACACCGGGGCGGCCGTGCCGCCGCCGCCTGTGCAGATGCCGGCCCCGGAAACCACGACGGCGGGCTTCGCGGACACCTACCCGCCCAGTCCGCTCGACGCCGATCCGTTGGGCGACGGCGCCCGGCAGGACCGCTGGGCCGCCGAGCCCGTGGCGACGGACCCCCTGCAGCAGGATCCGCTCCGCGATGACCCCTTTGACGGTGGTCGTCGATGACCAGCGAAATGCCTCCCACCGCCGCGCACGTGAAGGCTGAGACGTCGTCGCTGGGTGATCTCCTGGGTGAGGTCACGCGGGACATGTCCACCCTGATGCGGCAGGAAGTCGAGCTGGCCAAGGTCGAACTCAAGCAGTCCGCGACCCGCGCCGGCAAGGGCAGCGGGATGCTGGCCGGTGCCGGCGTCGCTGGCCACTTCGTCCTCCTGTTTCTGTCCCTGGCGCTCTGGTGGGCGCTCGGTACCGTCATGGGGCTGGGCTGGGCCGCCGTCGTCGTCGCCGTCATCTGGGGAATTGTCGCCGCAGTCCTGGCAGCCATGGGCCGAAAGGAACTCAACGCGATCAAGGGCCTGCCCCAGACCGCTGCGACGCTGCAGGAGATCCCGCCCACGCTCAAGCCCACTACCTAAGTTCAGCGAGGAAACACGATGAGTGAAAACCCGGATGTCATCCGAGCAGATATTGAAGCAACCCGCGCGCGGCTGGGCACGAACGTCGATGCCGTCGCGGACAAGGTCACCCCGTCCCACATAGTCCAGCGGCAAACCGACAGAGTCAAAGAAAATGTACGGGACGCCGTCTTTGGAGCGAAGGAGAAAGTTATGGGAGCCGCCGACCACACTGCCGGCAATGTCCACTCCGCCACCGGAACCGCCGGGGCGCATCTGGGCGACGCCGGCGCAGCGATCGGGGACGCGCCCGCCCAGGTCAAGGCCAAAACCCAGGGCAACCCGCTCGCCGCCGGCCTGATCGCGTTCGGCGCCGGCCTGCTGGTGTCCTCCCTCATCCCGGCCAGCACCAAGGAACGGGAGGCGGCGGATGCGCTGAAGACCGCTGCTGAACCGCTCACCGCGGAACTGACCGAGGCCGCGAAGCACGTCGCGGAGGGGCTCAAGGAACCGGCGCAGGAAGCCATGGAGAACGTCAAGGCAACGGTCGCCGATGCCACCGAGCACGTCAAGGCCGAGGGCCAGGGCGCCGTGGCGGACGTCAAGGACCGGACTGCGGAGGCCAAGGACAACGTCCAGCAGCACTAGTCCCGTTTGAACCCGGCCGGCCGCCCAGCGCACACGCGCCCGGGCGGCCGGCCGATGTGCTTAACCCCGATGAAAGAAGACTCCCATGGCCCAGAATCCTGCCAAGGCAGACAATGACTCCATGACCGACGCCGAAACCCAGGAGAGCAGCACCGCCAAGGCCCGCACGGCGCCCGCTCCGGACGATTCGCGCAAACCGGACAGCCCCACCGACGTCACCAAACCCTCGTGGAAGTACATTGCCAAGAAGACGCTGCGCGAATTCACCAAGGACCAGTGCCCGGACCTGGCAGCGGCCCTGACCTACTACTCGGTCCTCTCCATTTTCCCGGCGCTGCTGGCCCTGGTGTCCCTGCTGGGCATCTTTGGGCAGGCCGAGAAGACCACCTCCGCGCTCCTGGAGATCGTTGCCGGGTTCGCGCCCGCTGAAACGGTCGAAGCCATCAAAGGGCCCGTCGAGCAGCTCAGCAGCTCGTCCGCCGCCGGCTTTACCCTGATCTTCGGAATCCTCACCGCCCTCTGGTCCGCCTCCGGCTATGTCGGGGCGTTTGGCCGGGCCATGAACCGGGTCTACGAAGTCGACGAGGGCCGGCCGTTCATCAAACTTCGGGGCACCATGCTCGCCGTCACCATTGCCACCGTGCTGATCGTGCTGGTGCTCTCGGCCATGCTCGTCCTGAGCGGTCCGGTGGCCGAGTCCGTCGGTAACGCGATCGGCCTGGGCGGGGCCTTCCTGACGGCCTGGAACATCCTCAAGTGGCCGGTCATCCTGCTGCTCGTGATCCTCGCAATCGCCATCCTCTATTACGCCACCCCAAACGTGAAACAGCCCAAGTTCCGCTGGATGAGCCTGGGCTCCGCGATCGCACTGGTGATCTTCCTGCTGGCCTCCCTGGCGTTCGGGTTCTACGTGGCCAACTTCAACAGCTACGACAAGACCTACGGCGCGATCGGCGGCGTGATCGTCTCGCTGCTGTGGCTGTGGATCCTCAACATGTCACTGCTCTTCGGCGCCGAGTTCGACGCCGAGATGGAACGGGGCCGCCAGCTCCAGGCCGGCATCGAAGCCGAGGAAACGATCCAGCTGCCGCCCCGCGATACGAAGCAGAGCGACAAGCTGCAGGCGCGTGAAGAGGAAGACATCCAACGCGGCCGCGAACTGCGCGAACGGAGCAGTGCTGCCGAGGCGGAGTCCGGTCCGGATACCGGGCACACCCCCGGCACGGAGCCGCGCAACCCGCGGGACCAAAGCCCCTAGCCCTTTCCGGCCCCACGGGTTCTACTGGGGCAAAGTGCCGCCCAGAGGCGGACACTGCTGACCGGGAGGACGCATGACGGCACCCGCCGCAGGGCACCACCGCACCACCGTGGCAGTGGGCTATGACGGGTCGGAGGCCGCGCAGGACGCCGTCCGCTGGGCTGCGGAGTATGCCTCCGCCGGAAATTACAGGATCAGGGTCGTCCACGCCTGGGTCTGGCCCATTTTCACCAAGAAACTCGGCCCGGTCCGGGGCGTGGAGGGCAGCGGGCTGCGGCACTCCGCCGAGGCCATCCTTGCGGAGGGCGTTGACGTGGCACGCACTGCCTTCGCCGCAGCCCGAACCGCCGCAGCCCGAACCGCCGCGCCGGCTCCGGCTGCGGCTCCGGCTGCGGGCAATAAGACCGAAGCCGGTTCCGACGTCGAAGGTGTCATGGAGACAGGGCTCCCGGCAACGGTGCTGCGCGACGCGGCCCGTGACGCCCGACTGCTGGTGGTCAGCAGCCGTGGACTCGGCGGAGTGCTGGGGCATGTTGCGGGATCGGTCTGCCTCGACCTGGCCGGGTCCTCCCCCTGTCCTTTGATGGTCATCCGCCGCAGGCGCGGCCCCGGCGAGGCCGCGGCCGCCGTCGTCGTCGGCGTCGACGGGACGTCCCGAAGCTCAGCGGCGCTGGCCGGCGCCGTCCGGCTGGCGGGCATCCTCGGGGCCACCCTGCAGGTCGTCCACATCGACCAGACCCGCAGCCGGGCCCGCGAAGGTCACGGCAGGCATGCCAGGCACGGCCAGGAACTGCTGGACCATGCCCTTGAGGAGGCCCGGGGCCTTGCCCCGGAACTGTCGATCTCCGGCGTCCTGCGGGAAGGGCACGCGGCCTCCAAGGAGCTGCTCGCGGCCTCCGCTGACGCCGAAGTCCTGGTGATCGGAACCCACAATCGCGAGGGCGGCCCCGGCAACACGGTCACGGCCGTCCTGAACAAGGCGCGGTGCAACGTCCTCATCACGCGCTGACCCGCTCCACCGGACCACCGCCTTCGGAGGGGAGCTGAAGGTTTTAACAGAGGAGGACGCCTTTGCGAGCCTGGCGGGTAGGACAGCCCGGGCCGATGAGCAGCGGCCCGCTCGTGGCGGATGAGTGCCCCGATCCCCGGGCGGGCCCCGGGGAGGTGCTGGTGCGGGTCCGGGCCTGCGGAGTGTGCCGCACGGACCTGCATCTGGCCGAGGGAGACCTCGCCCCGCGGCGCTCCGGCGTCATTCCGGGCCACGAGGTCGTCGGCGAAGTAGTGGCGTGCGGGCCCCGCGCCACGAGATTCTCCCCCGGCGACCGGGTGGGGGTGGCCTGGCTCGGGAGGACCTGCGGATCCTGCCGCTTCTGCCTGCGCGGAGAAGAAAACCTTTGTCTCTCCCCCGTGTTCACGGGCTGGGACCGCGACGGCGGCTACGCGGAGCTCATCACCGTGGCCGAGAACTTCGCCTACCGGCTCCCGTCGGGCTTCTCGGACGAGGAGACGGCGCCCCTGCTGTGCGCAGGGATCATCGGCTTCCGGGCGCTCTGCCGCGCCGAGCTGCCCATCGGCGGCCGGCTGGGAATCTACGGCTTCGGCGGATCCGCGCATCTGGCGGCGCAGATCGCGCTCTACCGTGGCGCGCGCGTGTACGTGATGACGCGGTCGGCGAAAGCGCGCAGCCTTGCCCTTGAGCTGGGCGCGACTTTCGCCGGCGGCGCCGAGGAGCAGCCGCCGGATCCGCTGGATTCCGCGATCCTCTTCGCTCCGGCCGGCAGCCTGGTTCCGGTGGCCCTGCGCGCCCTGGACCGGGGAGGCACTCTCGCCGTGGCCGGCATCCACCTGAGTGACATTCCCCCGCTGCACTACGCCGCCGAGCTGTTCCAGGAACGCCAGCTGCGCAGCGTCACGGCCAACACCCGGGCCGATGGCGAGGAGTTCTTCCGCATCGCCGCAGAGATCCCACTACGCCCCACCACGGTGTCATATCCGTTCTCGGCCGCGGACCAGGCCCTGCTGGACCTGTCGGAGGACCGGATCACGGGTGCGGCCGTGATCCGGATGGACTCCCCTTAGCCGGTACCGGCGCGAAGTAAAGGGCGTCCCGGGTGACCCGCAGCCCGGCGGAACTGCGCTGGACGACGTCGACCGTCCCGGCCATCGCATCCAGGTGGATGCCGGACCTGGTGGTTCCGCCCGCCCTGTCTGGCCAGGGTCTCGGCCACGGCCATCAGCCCAGCAGCGCGTCGAGCGTGGTGAAGGAGTAGCCGGCCTGCCGGATCCGCCCGATCATCCCGGGCAGGGCGTCGGCGTCGAGGGTGGTTCCGTCGTCGGGGTTGGAGCCGATGTGCATAAGCACGATCTCCCCGGGCTGCAGCCGGGCGAGGACGCGGTCGGCCACGATCTGTGCCGTAACCCCGCCGTTGCTGCCCTTCCAGCCCAGGGTGTCCACGGTCCAGCGGACGGGCAGGTAGCCGTAGGCGTTGACCGTAGCGATGGTCCGGGCGTCGCGGTCGCCGAGGGGGAAGCGGAACAGCGGCCGCGGGTCTCCGCCACCGGCCTGGATGGCGCGCTCGGCTGCCGACAGTTGCTGCCCGATAGCGGCGTCGGTGAGCTCGGTGAAGCCCGGATGGGTCATGGAATGGTTGCCCAGCCGGTGGCCGCCCGCCACAATCGCGGCGATTCCGGCCGGGTTGGCTGCGGCCCAGTTGCCGGTGAGGAAGAAGGTGCTGCGCACGCCGGCGGCGGCGAGGGTCTGCAGGATGTCTGGCAGCCCGGCCGAGTTGGCTCCGGCGTCGAACGTCAACGCAACCACCGCTCCGGCCCCCGGGATCACCTCGACGTCGTGGCCGGCCAACGCGGCGGGGAACGGGGCGGGAGCGGACGCCGGGGGCGGGGCAGGAGGTGGCACAGGCGACGCCGGCGGCGCGGGCGGTTCGGACGCGGGAGCGGCCGGCGCGGGCACGGCCGGGACAGTCTCGCCGGGGGTGGGGGCCGATGGGCTCGCCGTCCCGTCGGCCGGCGGCGACGGCGACGGCGACGGACTCACCGGCGGGCTGTCAGTGGCCGACGGCGACGACGTCGGGCCCGCTGAGGGCGGAACCGATGAGAAGATCACCGCCAGAACCACCGCGGCGGCCAGCAGAAGCACCGCAGTCGCGGCCGCGACCCAGCGGCGCCGCTCGCCCCGGAAGATCGCCCACATGTTTCACTGTGGCGCCACCGGCCACAGCCGGGCTAGGGCTGAAGTGCCCGGGACAGGCCGAAAGTCCCAAGCAACGCGGGGATCCTTGGCGCCCATGTTGGCCCCTCGGATGGACGCAATCTGACCCCGCGTTGCTAGGTAGAGCCGTGCGGCGCGTTGGGAATCAGGCGGTCGGCACGGCACCGGTCGAACAGCCGGAGGAAGGAGTCTTCCGTGCGGCGGTATCCAGTGAAGCCCGCCAGGCGGCTCTTGCTCATGTCGGTGACGACTTCGAGGTTCCGGCCCAGATCACCGTCTGTGTGCCACCAGGAGGCGAGCCGTGCGAGGTCGGGCTCGGCCAGCCCATGGCTTGCGGCAATCTCTGCCCAGACGCTCTCTTTGCCGAGCATCTGTTGTTCGAGCGGACGGGGTTGCCCTGCGTAGCCTACGGGTTCGACGCCGAAATAGGCGGCCAGCGCGGGCCACATGCGCCGCCAGCGGAAGATGTCGCCGTTGACGATGTTATAGGCCTCGTCGCCTGCGCCGTCCGCGGTGGCCGCCCAGATCATGTGTTCTGCCAGCAGCCCGCTGTCCGTCATGTCCGTAAGGCTGTTCCACTGCGTCTCGGAGCCAGGGAAGATGAACGGTTGCCCGAGTTCCCGGCAGATGGATGCCTGGACGGCGAGCGTGAGACCCATGTTCATCGCGTTGCCGACCGCATGCCCGATCACCGTGTGCGCCCGGTGCACGGACCAGCCAAAGCCCTGCTTCCCGGCGGCAGCCCACAGCTCGTCTTCCTGGGCGTAGTAGAAGTTGGGGGTCGGCAGCCTCGGCTCGCTTTCGCGGAAGGGAGTGTCCGGCATCTCCCCCGCCGCGTACGCTTCAAACGGGCCCAGATAGTGCTTCAGCCCGGTCATGAGAGCCACGTGCTTCACCGGATGACCACTGAGGCTGGCGAGCAGGTTCCGCAGCATGGCCGCGTTGGTCTCGATGTTTTCCTGCTCCGTGTTCATCCGCGCCCACGCGGTGTAAAACACGTGGGTCGGCCGTTCGCCGGCCAGGGCTTCACGCAAGCTCTCCACGGAACGCAGGTCCGCATTCACATGGCGGACATCGCCGCGCTGGATCCGGCTGCGGGACAGTGCCACCACGTCCCAGCCCTCATCCGTCAGCCTGTCGACCAGGGCGGATCCGGCAATCCCCGTGGCCCCAACCACCAGGGCAGTCTTGGTCTCAACGGGGTCTGAATTGCTTCGCATGCCATTCCTCCTGGTGCTGTCCCGCTGCCTGGTTCTCTGGCTGCGCGGTGGCCGGCCCCCTTCGTCCGGGCTTGCCTGGGCGGGCGGGTCTCCCCCGCCCCGGTCCAGCGTCTCATGCCGGTGCGATGACGGCCCGCCGGCGCTTCGTAACCTGTGCCTGCAGAGGCCTTCCACGGCGGGGTCCGCAGTAGGATGCAAGTAGTCGAAGAGGCTAAACCCGATGCGATATCAAGGCAGGATATCCGTGAAACTCTTGCTCCGGTATCCGCTGGTTGCGGGCACGGTAGCTGCGCTGCTCGCGGTGCTTGTCCTGCTCCTGTCCGGGCAGCCGCTGATCGCGCAGATCTTGGCCAGCGTCTATGCCCTGGCCGTGGCCGTGTACCTGGCCGTCGGCATGGTCCGCCGGGTAATGCGCGGCCAGTGGGGTATCGACATCCTGGCGGTCACCGCGATCGTCAGCACGGTCCTCGTGGGCGAGTACATCGCCTCCATGATCATTGTCCTCATGATGGCCGGCGGCACGGCACTTGAGGACTACGCCGCCGGCCGGGCCAAGAAGGAACTGACCTCCCTGTTGGAGCGCGTCCCGCAGACGGCCCACCGCGAACGCAACGGCGGCCGCTCCGCAGGAACCAGTACAGGAACCAATACAGCCGGTCCCGCCGCCGGAAGCTCCGCCGCCGGAACCCATACAGGCGGAACTGACGACGGCGGAACCCACACGGACAACACCAACCCGGACAACACCAACGCGGGCAGCCAGCACGAGGATGTTGCCGCCACCGACGTCCAGGTCGGCGACATCCTGCTGGTCCGGCCGGGTGAAGTGGTGCCGCTGGACGGCGTCCTGCTCTCCGAATCCGGCACCTTCGACGAGTCCTCACTCACCGGGGAAAGCCTTCCGGTGGAACGGGTCGCCGGCGACGCACTGATGAGCGGTTCCCTCAACGGCGAGGCCGCGGTCCGGATGCAGGTGTCGGCCATGATGGAGGATTCCCAGTACAGCCGCATCGTTGCCCTGGTCAAAGAGGCCTCGGAGAGCAAAGCACCCATGGTGCGGCTGGCTGACCGGTATGCCGTACCGTTCACGGCGCTCGCCTACATCCTCGGCGCCGTCGGCTGGATCATCAGCGGAGACCCCGCCCGGTTCGCCGAGGTGCTGGTGGTGGCCACCCCCTGCCCGCTGCTGATCGCCGCCCCCGTGGCGTTCCTCGGCGGAATGAGCCGCGCCGCGCATTCCGGCATCATCGTTAAGTACGCCGGCGTCCTGGAGCAACTGAGCCGCATCAAGACGGCCGCCTTCGACAAGACGGGCACCCTGACGTACGGCCGGCCCGCGCTGGTCGCCGTACGGACGTCCGGGTCCCTGACCGAGGACCAGGTCCTGGGCCTTGCGGCCTCCGCCGAACAGTATTCCTCCCATGTCCTCGCCGCCTCGGTGATGGACGCGGCTCGGAACCGGGGCCTGGTCTTCGAATCCGCAACGGAAGCCACCGAATTCGCCACGCACGGCGTCCGGGCGCGCTTCGACGGCCGTGACGTGGTGGTCGGCAAGCCCAAGTTTGTCGCCGAATCGGCCGGCGCCGTCGTGGAGGCGGAGCTGGCCAGCGGCGAACTCGCCATCTACGTGGGTGTGGCCGGGGAGTTCGCCGGCGCCCTGGTGATGCGCGACCCGATCCGCAGGGAAGCCCGCCGCACGCTGACCGAACTGGCGGCGATGGGCGTCACCCGGACGGTCATGCTGACCGGCGACGCCCTCGCCACCGCCGAGCACATCGCGGACGAGGCTGGACTCACCGATGTCCGGGCCGAGTGCCTGCCGCCGGACAAGGTCGAAGCCGTGCGGTCCCTGCCCCTGCGCCCGGTGATGATGGTCGGCGACGGCGTCAACGACGCCCCGGTCCTGGCCGTCGCCGACGTCGGAATCGCCATGGGCGCGCGCGGCTCGACGGCGGCCGGCGAGTCAGCCGACGTCGTGATCATCCTCGACGACCTGTTCAAGGTGGCGTCCGCCGTGCGGATCGGCCAGCGCACCGTGAAGGTGGCGCTGCAGAGCATCTGGATCGGCATCGCCCTGAGCGTCGCGCTAATGGTCGCGGCGGCGGCCGGGTACGTCCCGGCCATCGCCGGGGCCCTGTCCCAGGAACTGGTGGACCTGGCCACGATCCTCAATGCATTGCGCGCCCTCAGCGCCGGCAAGAGGGGTGCCGGGACCAGGGGGCCGGACACCGGGACCACGGGGCAGAAGGCTGCCGGCGGCACTACCGGAGCGCTGGCTGCTTCCCGGCCTCCGCGATCCGCGGAACAGTCCTGAGTCCCCGTGGTTGGCTCCGAATTCAGGAGACTAGACTCAGGGCATGTCAGATCATGGGGGGATCCGGACTCAGCGCAGGCGAGTCCTGTTCATCTTGGCCGCTCTTCTTATCCCGCTGGCCGGGTGCGAGTATGACGGCCCGGATGAGGGGCCAGCTCAATCGTCCCAGCAAGCTACGGAGCCAGCCCGCACACTCGCAGAAAACATCGGTGAAGTGGCCCGCTTGCTGGCTGCATCCTCAACGGACCCCGGCATGCCGTCGGAAGCGGAGCCCGCTGGAAAACTGTCCTTGGTTCTTGCCCCCGGGGACTATACGGTCACCGGCGCCTGCGCCGGCGTGTACGGCGCCAAGATGACGCTTGTCAGAGGCGACGAGGGGGTTCCGGAGGCTACGGACTTCAAGTGCGACGCCACGCTGGAGCGATACCTCAGGCATACCGGCGGCCCCATCACCATCAGCGCGGTCCCGGCATCGGGGAGGCCAGCCGCAGCCGGTCTTACTCTGGGACCCAACACTGACCCGCAGATGTCAGCGCTGGAAGATCTGGGCGAGTGGGCCTCGCAGCAGCTGAAGTCCGAGCTGCCGGGAGAGGTGCGCGGCTTCACTGCGTCGGACTCTCCCACCGGATTCGGGACCTCAGCCGAACCTGGCACCTACGAACTGCAATTCATTTGCGATGGACCGCCTAGGGCAGGGCTGTCCGTATCCACCTGGGCGGGCGCCGAAGTTCTCGCCCCGGTGCAGGTTGACTGCAACGGGGACACCTTTAAAGCGACCGTGCAGCTGGCCACCGAGGGAGCAGATTTCAAGATGGACCCCGGCAGCGGCCCGGCCGCCCGCTACGCCTTCAGGCTCGTTCCATCTTAGTAACTTGTTCCGGGCCGGAATGGCCGCGATCAGACGTTTTGGTCGGAGGTTGCCACCCATACGGTCCGGGTGGCACGGGGTTCCAGCTCGACGTCGTCGGGGAATCGCTCCAGCAGTTCCGCCACGGCGTTGCGTTCTTCAGCGGTCAGAGCCGCCAGGTGCGCAAAACGCGCGAACCACTGCCGGGCGTACTCCCGCGCAGCCGGAGTCACGGGCGCGACGGCTGTCACCTCGGACCGGGTGACGCGGAACCCGGCGGCCTCGATGACCGGCGTCCAGTCCGGGTGGTGGTTCCACCCCTCGGCCGCCGCGGCGGCGTGGCATCGCTGCTCCAGCAGCGCTCCACGCGGGTGGCTTAGGAAGCGCGGCAGGGCGGCGAGTTCGACGACGGTCAGGACCCCGCCCGGGGCCAGCGCCCGGCGGACCCCCGAGAGGAGCCGGGCGGGGTCGGTGACGTGGTGCAGCGAGGACGAAGCCCACACCAGGTCGACTGGCGCCCCGGCCAGCGCATCCGCCGTCGTCAAGGGGCCGGCGAGCGCAGGGAAGCCGTCGTCGAGGTCGGCCTCGACCACAGCGAAGCCCTGCCCGCGGAGCAGCTCGAGCATCTGCGGGTCGTTGTCGACGCAGGTGACCGTTGCGTCCGGGTACCGTCCGCGCAGCAGCCGGCTGCCTGCTCCGGTGCCGGCGCCGAGGTCAACAACACTGCGCGCAGCCGGCACCCCGGCCAAGTCCAGGACGGCTGCGAGGTGCTCGCCGAACACCCCGGCATCGAGGTCGAGGACGAGGTGCTGGTCATGACTGCCGGACTGCTGGTGGGTCTGCTGGTGGTCGTGATCCGGCGTCCGGTGGGCGTGGTGATTCTTGTTCATGACCCTTCCATCTTGGCCGCAGGGCCGGTGCCGGCAGCAGTCAGCTCATCATCAAAGCCATAGCGTCGTCGGTCCAGCACGATGTTGGAGACGGCTGCCTCCGCGGCGGCCGAGAAGGGGCCGAAGTGCCCCTCAACAGCCCACCGGGTTTCCTCGTCGATGAGGTCGGCGTTGATCCTTGCGCCGGCCATGACCCCCTCGGCCGCCGCGGTGATCACCTGCGCCATCAGGTTGGAGACATTGCCCCCGGCATACACGCCGGGGACGGCAGTCGCACCCATGGCGTCGGTCTCGATGAAGTGTCCGGCCCCCGACGGGTGCACCTGGGGACGCAGCCCAAGGGACTCGAGAAGCGCGGACCTGGCCTCCATCCGTGTTCCGACAGCCAGGGCCTCGACGTCGAACGAGGCGCCCTGGCGGAGCGTGAGCCCCGTGAGGACGCCGTCGACAGCGTCGACGGACGCCACAGCGCCGTCGACGACCGTGATGGACCGGGCCGCGAGCTTCTCCCACTCCTCGTCCGCGGGTTCCACGGTGTCGTTGAGGAAAAGGGTGACATCCGGGGACCACTGCCTGAACAACAGTGCCTGATGGACGGACAGCGGGCCGGTGCCCAGCACGCCGATCCGTTGCCCGCGGATTTCCCACCCGTGGCAGTAGGGGCAGTGCACAACGCCCTTTCCCCACTGCTCCCGCAGCCCGTCAATGGGAGGCAGGCCGTCGGTCAGGCCGGTGGTGACGAGGAGCCGCCTGCCGATGAACGGGCGGGCATCTTCGAGAATCACCTCGAATCCATCGGAGGCCCGACGTGCCGAAACGGCTTCGCCGTCAATGACCGTCCCTCCGTAGGCAAGCACTTCGCTGCGTCCGATGGCCAGGAGTTCCCGGGGGTTCATTCCGTCCCTTGACAGGAATCCATGCACACCCGCTGCGGGTGCGTTGCGCGGGGTTCCGGAATCGATGACCAGCACCGAGCGCAGCGCCCGGCCCAGCGTCGTGGCCGCGCTGAGTCCCGCAGCGCCGCCGCCAACGATTACAACGTCATACCGTGTGGGGTCCATTTTATTTGTCCTTCATCGCGTCCTGAAAGTTCGCCGCCGGCGTCCTGGGGCGGTTACACCAGCTTTCCCTGCCCGTGCGAATTTTGACAAACATGATTGCCGTTATGGCAAAGTGGGGGCATGGAAAATGAACTGGACGATGTTCTCGGGGCCGTCGGCCCCCGGCTTCGGGCGCTCCGTTCGGAACGGAACCTCACCCTCGGGGATGTGTCCTCCGCCTCCGGAGTGTCGGTGAGCACCCTGTCCCGGCTGGAATCCGGCCAACGCCGGCCCAATCTCGAACTCCTGCTGCCCTTAGCGAGGATGTACGGGGTTCCGCTCGATGATCTGGTGGGCGCTCCGCCTACCGGGGATCCGAGAATTCACCTGCAGCCCATCACCCACGCCGGCATGACGGCTGTTCCTCTCACGCGCCGCCCCGGCGGATTGCAGGCCTTCAAGATGGTGCTCGACGGCGGTGCGCGCGGGGCAGAGCCTGACCCGCGCGTCCACGAAGGCTACGAATGGCTGTACATCCTCAACGGACGGCTCCGGCTGGTCCTGGGCGACAAGGACTTTGAACTTCGCCCCGGCGAAGCCGCGGAATTCGACACCCGCACACCACATTGGTTCGCCAGCGCTGACGGCAGACCCGTCGAGTTCATCAGTCTGTTCGGGCAGCAGGGCGAGCGGATGCACGTACGCGCGCGGCCCAAGCCCTCATAGCGAAGAGGTCCGGCGGGTTCTGCGATGAATTGCAGGAGACGACCCTTCGCTTAGGATCCCGTGAGGCCAGAGATGGTGGGGGCAACTGTGCCCCCTATTCGGATCGCCTGTGCAATTGCTGTGCGAACTGGGTGGAACGGTATTCGGTAGGCTGAGGCCGACATTTGTCTTCGACACAAGCGCGGCCGGTCCTTGAACTGGAAGTGGCTGCCCGAAGAATTCCGTCGAGATGCCGGCAGGGACTACTGATGCTTGGGTTGATGCGGTGACGCCCTGGGTTGGGTGGGGGCGCGCCTATTTCGCCATGCAGGCGCTTGCCGGTCTCGCGTGGTGGATCGCGGTTTTCGCGTCGCTCCTGGTGCGCGAGGCGACCCTCGGCAGTCTCGACCCGGTCGCAGTGGCGGTCTTCGACATTCCACTGTTCGTTATGGCCTCGGCCGTGGCGGCGTTCGGCGTCAGGGCTGCCGCGGCAGTGGCTACCGGCTGGACGGGCGTCGTCGCCGTCGCACTGGCGGTTTTCGCCACGGTCACAACCGAGGTGGGCTGGGGCGTCCTGGCCATGGGTGCCGCCACCGCAGGTTCGCTGATCGCTCTTTGCCTTGTCTTGCTGGGGCGCGTGCCCACCGCGTGGATTATCGGCGGACCATTCGGGTTCCGTCCCGCGAGCAGCCGCCCGAAAGCCGCAACCCATGTGGCTTCAACATTCGGTCAGATCGTCCTCTTCTGGGGGTTCTTCCTGGCCGTGGTTCCTTGGGCCATTGTGTTTTTCGAACAGCGGTGGGGCGTGGCCCTCCCGTTTCCAATGTTTGCCGGTTATTTCGGTGCCGCGCTGCTTCTACTCGCCAGCGCTCTTGGCATCTGGTCGGCAGTAGTGATGTCGACGCTTGGGGATGGCACGCCGCTTCCAGCGGCGATGCCCAACCGTCTGGTTATCGCAGGTCCGTACCGCTGGATTCGTAATCCGATGGCGGTTGCGGGAATCGTTCAGGGCGCCGCGGTCGGCATCATCCTCCAGTCATGGCTCGTCGTCGCCTACGCCGTCGTGGGCTCGCTGGTGTGGAACTTCGCCGTCAGGCCGCTGGAGGAATCTGACCTTCAGAAACGGTTCGGCGAAGAATTCCAGAGGTACCGCGACACGGTGCGCTGCTGGATTCCCCAGGTACCGGATTCACTTCGCTCTGTGAGGCGATGACCGTCGGATCTTCACGAGCCCTCCGCCCGGGCAGCCATGATGCCGTCAAGGTCGGGTTGTCGCGTAGAGCAGCATGTCGCGCCGGGTGCCACCAATCTCCTGGTGGCTGCGGAGCAGGCCCTCACGCCGGAAACCAGACGCCTCGGCGACGCGACTTGAGTTGCTGTTCCACGGCTCGATGTACAGTTCGATCCGGTGCAGGGTAGGGATGGTCCACGTGAACGCGGTCAGTGCCTTCAACGCGCTGCTGGCGATCCCGCGGCCACGGTGTGCCGGGGCAACCGAGTAGCCGACCGTCGCGCGGCCGGCCGACATGTTCTGAAGCCACAGTCCGATGGCACCGACGGCGTTGTCGGACTCGGCGTCGGCGACGGCGAAGGACAGCCCTTGCCCTTCGGCCAACCGGCCGCGCTGCCGGTAGATCCATTCCTGGGCCTGCTGTGCCGTGGGGTTTGCGGGAAGGCTGCCAATGAGAGGGATGTAAGGATCGTCCCCCAGTTCGAAGACGAGATGTACGTCGTCGTCGGTGAACTCGCGCAGAACGACTGAACCGTAGGTCGGTGGTGCGGTCGGCCACGACGGCAAGTGTTCAGTCATACGTCGATTATCGCCGCGGTCGTCGTCCGTGTTGCTCAAGATTCAGCCGATTCTGCCGGACATGCTCGGTCCGCCGGGCCGGAACGCGGCTGAGTTCAAGCGGACGGCGGAAGCTGAAAGATGAAGCGGTCGTCGGGGGACCACATGTGCTCGTCGTCGCATCGGTAGCCACGCAGCCACGCCTGGCCGTCTACGACGCGGAGATAGAAACCCTTCGGATACTCGTCGTCGTGACTAAGGACTTCGGCGGCCACTGTGAGGCCGCCGTCAGGTGCCCGCCCCGAAGACATCACGGAGTCGCGAGACTCCATCTGCCCGTTCAAACCAAGGCGCAGATAGGGCCCGGTATCCACCGGGCACAACAACAAGCCCTGTTGCTGTGCAACCTCGAAGATCTGAGGAAGCGTCGCCCCGCCTGGAAGTCCTAGTTCGGCGACCGTACGCTCAGTGACCACCACGGGACGAGGGGAACGGTCCCGGAATGCGACGTCCTCGAGCAGGGTTTCTGCATTACCGTTAACCAGGATTCCACGCGAAGTCAGGCTGGTCATGAGCTGACGCCGGGAAAGCCCTCCGACGCTCACTTCGAGGCGTTCGACGCGCATTCTGTCTGCCACGGGTCTCCTTTGGGTCAGTTTCTGCTAAGGGCTGGTGCATCGCTCCTGGAGGGGCAAGATTCCCATGTATCAGCTTGGGCCGACGAGGTGTCTATATCTCCAAGATTCGTCCGGCGAGCCACTCGGGTTGGCTGATGAAGGGCGAATGGCTTGAGTTCAAACTGACGATGTTCGTACATCGGCCGGCCATTCGTTCCTGAAGGGCAGGGCTAAGTGCCCTGTCCTGTTCACAGTGAATGTAGGTGCTCTCGGTGGTTTTCCAGGCGATGCGGCCGGGTACACCGCGACCGTGACCGGGTTGTTGAGGGACCAGGAGCGAAGTGGCCCATGCGCTGTCGGCGGCGGAGCAATCTGCGTACAAAACCTCGCGAGCCCGTTCCGGCTGAATACTGTAGACCCGTCGTCGTTGTGCCGGATGGCGTCGTTGACCAGTGCTGCTGGACCACCCAACGTGGAGCCGCTCTCACCAGCTGCCGGAACGAAAGCCGCAACGTACATGAGATGGCGGACCCGCTCCAGGCCAGTGATAACAGATCCGCCGTAAGAATGGCCGAGGACAACTGGCGGTAGCAAACAGCGATCGACCATCCCTTGTACTTCCGCAGTGTCCGCAGCTAGCGAACCCCTATGCAGACGAGGAACATAGACGCTGGCGCCCAGGCTGCGCAGATTGGCCGCCAACTGATCGAAGTGGGCCGGCTGGTGCCACAAACCATGGACGATCACCACCTCAGTCTGCTGATTCATCCAACGAGCCGGGGCGCGAGGCCAGGGCGATCAACTGTAAGCGGATGGCGCGAGACCGGCTCAGCGCCCATCGGGAAGCTTTGATCTAAGTTCTTCCGCATGGGAAGCGATGGCCTGTCGCTGGTCCCGTGTGAATCTTCGGACCTGCAGGTCCAGGACTACACGGCTGCCCAGTTCCCCCACGCCCAATAGTTGTCCCACTCGGCGGATTGCTTCGTCCGCGTCCTCTGAATCGTCTATCACCTGGAAGACCTCGTCGCGCCGGCCCATCGCCTGCTCCATGGCCTCGAAGACCATCAATTCATCCCTCGTCCGCCGCTCATCCTCATCCATGCCGCGATTCTTGCACGACCGGCAGTCTTTGGGGCATTTCCGTCCAGTTTGGGGATTCTTCGCCGGGCGCTGCGGTCACACTGCGCGTTAGGTGATCGAGCTAACTAAGACCAGAGGTAGTCCCGATTCAGTTTCACCACAGCCCTGCGATGGAGTTGTTGCCGTGCGACTATGACGGGTCAGGTCTCTTCATAGTGAGGCCTTCCGTTCGCATCAGGGACGACAGCTCCGGAGATGAACCCAACCCACTCCGATTGACCGTTCCTAAACAGATCCGAGGCTCGATGCATGCAAAGGTACGCATCCTGACGCCCCAATTTAGAGTCAAGCGCATCCAGCACTTCACTTGTACTATGCAGCCTTCGCTCCTGCCCTAGGGCATCGACAAGCACATACGTCCAACGGTGCTTCAGTCCGAACGGGCCAGACCGCGTGTGCTCCACTACCCTGAGATACTGCTTGACCAGCTCAGCCATGCGAATCACCAAACTCCAAGAAGGTTGCGGATCCTGATGATCCGGTGGGCGTGACGGTTTTCGCTCACTGTACCGAACAAACTGGGAGCGGTTGTTCTTGGCCGGATGAGCGATGCCTGTAAGCCGGCGCACCGTCGAACTGCCAAGCGCCAGAGGTGACTGCCCCCCCAACCAGGAAACTAAAACGACCGCCCACTGATGCCCGTAAGCCCGTCCCTCACTGCGACACGAATCGAGTCAGACAGCGGATGCGGTCGCTTCTCGGCCGACGATCATGGCTAAGAGGTCGTCGAGAGTGCCGTGGCACGTCTCCAACTCAGGTAGGTGGTAGAACGCGCTGGTGGTCTCCAAGTTGTTGATGACTTCGTCCGGCGCATGCAGGATTGTCCTTCTGCCCTGAGCGATCGCTATGCCAAGCTCAACATGCGTGCCCTTCCCGCCTGGAAGCAGGATTACGACGACGTCGGCACCCATCACTGCATCTTTCTCATGCTGCCCGATGGACCGCAGATCACCGAGGGTGGCTGTGCCCGCATCGCGCGCCGACGCGTTCTGGGTCCAGTCGTACGTGTTGACGTAGCCCTTGCTTTCCAAGGTTTGCACGACGTACCGGACGTTGACGATATTCCTGAAGCTCGACGCGACATAGAACCTTTTCAAAGCTTCTGCCTCCTGATTGGAACTGCGACCATTGTTCCTCACTGAGCCGGCCCGGTGCGTCACGTTCGCCCCCTAAAGGCATCCCCTATCTGGCATCAGGGTGGTCCGTTGAACCACCGTCTCCAGTGGTCCAAATGCTGCAGAATCACACTTCATCGGGCGCCCGCAATCGGGTCCCCCACTGGACAGATCCGTCACCAGGGCGTGCCCCGAAGATCGATGTCACCCGTCAGCCACTCGCTCGCGTCGCGCCTGGCGGAGCAGATCAGGATCGGGCCACCCTGAGACACGACCACGGACTTCTGATCCAACCGGGACAAACATCGTTCCGTGGCAGAGACCGGCACCCACCCAGCTGACTCATAAAACGGCACGACTTCCCTTCGACATCCGAGAAAGCCAAAGTCGACTCCGGCCCCACGCATCGCCTTTTGGGCATATCGCATTACTCGCCGACCAAGACCCGTACCGCGTGAACGTTCATCGACCAGGACACCTCCCGTGCCAGCCACCAGGACCTCATCGGGGCCCACTGCGATCCGGCGACGTTGAAAGCCCACATGAGCAGCCAAAGCCTGTCCGTGGAACGCCAAGACGTGAGTATCTGCAAGTGAATAGCCGTAGGGCGCGTCGGGGTTCCACCGGCCAAATTCGTTAAAGTACTCGCTATCGAAAAGGCTCTGGAGCGCACCAAGTTCCGTTGCAGCGAGGTCGACGTGTCTTCGTACGCGAATGACTTCAGTCATGGTTTCAGCATATGTCTCCGCATCAGCGCTAATCTCGGGTGATCATGTGCACGGCGGGCACAGCCTCCGACTGTGGTGGTGGTGCCTGGACGAATCGCAACATGGATGCGGAACAGCGGAGGCGTGCTCATGACGCGCTGAGAGTCGTTTTCCGTCGAAGACCCCCGAGTGAATAAGTCATCGTGATTCACGACCAGCCGGTCGCATTTAGGGCCAACCCAGGGACGGCAGGTGAGCAACTCCAGCAGTTCCTTCCAGCCTGATCTCGCGGCAACTGGCACGCCGGCGAGAAACCACGCTGCGTGGCCGAACTGCGGTGAACAGACCTTTGTCCGGCGCCGTCCGCGCGCAGGCGTACCGGCGCGGTGACCCATCCGCCGTCGGCCGTTCCCGTCAGCCGGCCACGTCCGGTCGGTGCCGGCCCAGCGTGCGGAGGTAGGAGCCGAAGCCGTGCGGTGCCCGGGCGTGGATGCGGCCCGACGTGAGCACACGCATGCTGTCCGTGGCCGTCACCGTGAAGGCGCGGCTCCGGAGGCTTTGCACCAGCGTCCGGTCCTCGTGCGAGGCGAGCCTCGGGAAGCCTCCGGCGGCCAGGTAGGCAGAGGCCCTGACCCCGAAATTGGCCCCGTAGATGTGCGGGTGGTTTTCCTCGAAAGGATGGTGCTCCAGCCAGCGCCTGCGCAGTTCCGGGTCCATCCCGTCCGGGTCCGGTTCCACGGAGCCCAGCACGGCGTCGGCTCCGGCCTCGGCGAATTCCAGCTGGCGGACGAGCCAGTTGTCCGGAACCTGTGAGTCAGCGTCCGTGTTCGCCAGCCACGTCCGTCCCGCCCACGGCTGGGGTGTCCAACGCCTGCCGGGCGGCCTCCGCCGGGCCGCGCCGATGCCGGCGGCACGGATGCCGGCCGCTCGGCTTGCCCCGGCGCTGCGGAAGCCAACCGCGAGGGCACAGAAGCGCCGGTCCGCCGCAACGAACTCGGCCGCGATGCCGGCGGAGCCGTCGGTGCAGCTGTCCAACACCACGGTCACCCGGACCTCGACGTCGGGCCGGAACCGGTACAGGGCGTCGGCGGCACGCTGCACGGCCAGCAGCGCGCGGCCAAGGTGCTCCTCCTCGTTGTGGGCGGGCAGCACCACGCAGATCCGGTCGATACTGTGTCCGCGGGGCAGCGGCAGGGCAAGGGCGGCCATCTAGGAGCCCGTGCCCGGCACGACGGCGGCTGCCGTCCGCTGATCCTCGCCGGGTCCGGGCGCGATCAGGACCTCCAGGATGAAATCGCGTTCCCGGTACAGTCCTGCGTCTGCCCAGCCGAGCTGGCGGCGGGCGGCGGCGTGGACGGAGTCGCCGTCGAGCTCCCAGCCGGAGATGGGGTGGCGCCAGTGGCACAGTGCCAGGGTGCCGCCGGGCAGGAGGGAGGCCTCGACCCGCTTGAACAGCTCAGCCAGCTCTCCGGGCGAGAGGTAGTAGCCCACCTCGGAGACCACGATCAGGTCGAAGCGGCCGTCCGGCCAGTCCTGCGGGACCGTGAGGTGGCGGGTCCGGGCGGCGGGCATGTGTTCGAGGCGCCGGGCGGCATGGGCCAGCGCCGCGCTGCTCGCGTCGACGGCCAGGAAGCTGGTGCAGCGTTGCGCGAGTTCCACGCTGAGTGTCCCGATCGAGCAGCCGATCTCGAGCCCTGCCGTGTAGGTCAGGCTGGGCAGGGCCGCGAGGGTGAGGCTGCGTTTGCGCTGTTCGTACCAGCTGGTGGTGTACTGCCACGGGTCGTCGTTTCCGCTGTGGACAACGTCAAAAACGCCTTCCGCGTCGGCGGCGGCGTAGGAGCCGTTGGCGCCGGCGGCCGGGCGCTGCCACGCGAACGTCTCGAACGGCCGCTCGAAATGCTCCAGGAACGCCGGCGGGAGCAGCACCCCGTCGCCCGGCTGCCCGGACAGGGGCCTGACCTGCGAGGTGTGGGCGGTCATGGCCGCCGCCTTGGCTTGCCGTTCGGCACGATCCAGCGGCAGGCGCAGCCAGGACTGCCAGGCCCGGTCCGTGGCGTCCGCCCAGAGCCAGTACCAGATGGGGTATTCCAGCAGCCCGTGGCCGCCCGCCCCGGCAGCTTCGGCGGCGGCGGAGCCGAGTGCATCGTGGTCCGTGTGGCCGTCGTGCCGGTAGGGAGCCACGAGCGTGATCCGCTCCGCCGGCAGTCCCGACCCGGCCGTCACATCGGCGATGGCCTGCTGCAGCGCGGACATCAGCTCTGCCCGGTGTCCCGCGAGCTGGCCGTCCGGCAGGGCCAGGAAGCGCCAGTCCGGGTCCGGCAGCAAATGTGTGAGCGCGCCGCCGAATTCCCGGAGCCGGACGGCGGCGAGCTGTTCCGGCGTCGTGGTGGGTGAGTCCGGGTGGGAGGCCTCCCCCGCCGTGCACAGCAGCACCATCACCCGGCCGCCGAGCCCCCGAATCCGGGCCATCAGCCCGCCGGCGCCCAGGGATTCGTCGTCCGGGTGCGCAGCCAAAACGATGAACGCCTGGCCGGCGAGCTCCCCGGCGTCGAGCGGCAGCTCCGGGAGTGCGGCCAGTCCGCTGGCTGCCCAGGCGTCCTCGCTGGTTCCGGCGTCCTGGTGCGTGAAGCTCACCATGGGTGGTCGCCCTTGAGTGTGAGGGCACCGAGCTGGGCGTCGTCGCGCATGCCGTGGTACTGGCGGATGTAGAGGGCGAGGTCGGCCATGCGTTTTCCGTAGACCGGGTCGAAGGCGAGCGGGCCGGGGCCGAGGTTCTGGCTGACCAGCGTCTGGATGCGTTCGACGGCGGTGGCGACGTTGCCGCGGACGCGCAGGGCCTCGCTCCACGCGCCGGCGCCCGAGAGTCCCCCGGCGTCGATTTCTGCGGCGGTCCGGGCGAGGTACCCGGCCAGGGCGGTGAGGGTACGGTCGATCTCGCCGAGATGGGCCAGCGCGAGCTGGTCCGGTTCGCGGCCGCCGTCGGCCGCCTCGGCCAGGGATTCCTTGAAGCCGCGGGCCACCGCGACGGCGCCGCCCAGCCAGCAGGCGGCCACGCCCATGCCGCCCCACGCGAAGCCGGGCCGGCGGTAGTACCAGCCGGCGTCGCCCAGCGGCACGGCCGGAACGGCGTCGAAGTGCACGGTGCCGCTGGGGATTTCCCGGAGTCCCCGGCTGGTCCATTCCGGGTCCGCGAAGCTCACGCCGGGGGCATGGAGGTCGACCGCGAAGGCGGCCCGGCCGATGTCGTCCAGATGGGCGGTCACGACGGCGTGGTCCAGCTGGGCGGCGAGGGAGCACCAGGGTTTGGAGCCCTGCAGCAGGAAACAGCCGTCCGCCGGTTTGGCCTCGAGCCGCAGGCCCGCGGCTTCGGCGGCGAAGACACCCCAGGCGCCGTCGAAGTGGACGCCGTCGAAGTCCGGGCATTCCCAGCCTTCCACCGCCGCGTGGCCGGCGGCCTGGGCGAGAATCGCGGAGGCGTCCAGATGCGGTTCGATGGCCCGGCCGGCTGCGACGTCGACGGCGGTGACGGAGGCCAGGATCTCCCACAGGAAGGCCGTCCGGCCTTCACCGGGGTTCGGGGCGGTTTCCGCCGCGGTTTTGGCCAGCTCCAGCAGGGCAGGGACGTCGCCGACGGCCGACCGGGCGTCGTCCAGCAAGGGGCTGAGCCCGGCCAGGTTCTCCGGCGCGGAACTGATCCTTACAGCGCGGGGCCGCCAGGAATCGGGGATCCGGTTCATTCGGGCCTGTTCTCCTTTGAAGTGCGTCGGGTGCCGGCGGCGTCCACGCCAGCCAGCCGGGCTACCGCTCAGTAACTACAGCCCGCACCTTAAATATAAGCACACTTAGCACTTGGGCATTTCCGACCCCAGACCCCGGGCCGGCGGGACGCTCCCGCGGCTACAGCACCCTCGCCAGGGCGAAGCCGTCCCAGCCTTTGGAGCCCACGGTCTGGATGACGGTGCCGTCCAGCCGCGGGTCCTCGCCCAGCATTTTCAAGGCGCTGATGATGCCCGGGGCGTTGACCGGGTCCAGGGAGGGCTCCAGCACGGCGCCCTCCCAGACCACGTTGTCCATGACGATGGCGGTGCCGGGCCGGCCAAGGCGGACGGCCCAGTCCAGGTAGTGCGGGTTGTTTTCCTTGTCCGCATCGATGAACACGAAATCGAACGGCTCGGCCCCCTCGTCGGCGAGCGCCTGCAGCGTGTCCAGCGCGGCCCCGACCCGGATCTCCACGAGGTGGCCCAGCCCGGCGGAGTCCACGTTGGCGCGGGCCACGTCGGCATGCTTGGGGAGGTATTCGCACGTGAGCAGCCGGCCGCCGTCGGGCAGTCCCTGCGCCATCCAGAGGGTGCTGAATCCGGCGAGCGTCCCGATCTCCAGCACGCGGTGGGCGCCGGAGAGCTGTACAAGAAGCTTCAGCAGTTTGCCGGCATTCGGGGCGACTTCGATGGGAGGCATGCCCGCCTCGAGGGCGGTGGTTACAGCACGCTTCAGGGAGTCGTCAGGCCGGACCACGGCCTCGGAGAGGAAGTCCTCGACGGCGATCCAGCGGGCGGTGGGCTGATGCTCGAACATGCCCCTCAGTCTTCCAGCTGGCCGGTCCCCGCGATAGGGCGCCGGACGGGCCAGAATTCTGGGCGCCGGGCCGCCCGGAATCCTGGGCGGCGGCCGGCATGGGGCACTGCGCGGCTAGTCCCCGAGGGCCTGTTCCAGCCGGTCCAGCTTGCCGGTGAGTTCGCCCGTGTAGCCGGGCCGAATGTCCGCCTTGATGACGAGCGAGACCCTGCTGCCGTAGCGGCCCACGGCCTCGGTGGCGCGCTTGACGACGTCGAACACCTCATCCCACTCCCCCTCGATCGTGGTGAACATCGAGTCGGTGCGGTTCGGCAGGCCGGATTCCCGGACGATCCTCACCGCTTCGGCGACGGCATCGTGGACCGAAGCCTCGTCCGCCGGAACGGCAGCGGAACCGGCAGCGGAGCCGGCGGGTGAGTCAACGCCCGAATGCGCCGGACGGCCGGAGGGTGCGACAGAAAATGCAAGCAACATGGCACCAGTCTGTCACGTGCTCCGGCCGCGGAAACCGTCACATTAGTCACTACCCGGGAGTAATCTCCCGGGCCCGGCCCCGCGTTGCTAACCTAAGCAAATGAACCGGGTAGCAGACCGCAGGCCTCTTCGCGCCGATGCCGCGCGGAACGTGGACAAGATCATCACCGCCGCCCGCCAGTGCTTCCGCGAGCACGGCCCGGAGGTCCCGCTGCAGACCATCGCCGCGACCGCCGGTGTAGGTCCTGCCACGCTGTTCAGGAACTTCGCCGACAAGGAAGATCTGGTCCTCGCGGCACTCCACCGGCAGCTCGGACTGCTGGTCGACCCCGTCATCGAGGAGGCCCTCGCAGGGCCGGATGCCGCCGACGGTCTCTTCCGGGTCATCGACGCGCTGATGGGCGTGGCCAGCGAGGAAGCCAACCTGCTGGGAGCCGTCGCAGGCCGGCGCGGACTGCTCACCGGCATCACGGGCGACCTGATCGAATCCGTGGCCGTGCTCCTGGGCCGCGGACAGGGCCAGGGCACCCTGCGCAGCGACATTTCGATGACGGACCTGATCCGCCTGCTGGCCATGCTGATCGGCGTCGTGGACACCATGGAGGCGGGTTCGGACGCCTGGCGCCGCCCCGTCGCCCTCGTCGAGGACGCCATCCGCACGGAACGCCCGGACCGGCCGCTTCCGCCGCAGGCGCCGCTGCCGGGCACCGCGTTCGACTTTGTCCTCGGCTAGGACCCGCGTCAGGGGTAGCCGTGGCGGCGCCTGAAGATCGGCAGAGTGGAACTTAGCCTTTCACGGCGCTGTCGAGGCCCCCGCGGATCTTGTCCATCGTCTTGTTGAAGGCGTCGGTCATGTCGATGTCCAGACGATCGGCAAGAACGAAAATCCACCAGAGCGATTCCGACAGCTTGTGCTCCAACTCCGCGGTGGGGTCACCGTCAATGTCCCAGGTTCCTTCGCGGGCCAGCAGGAGCCGGCCGATGTACCCGACGTCGTTCGAGAACCCGATCATGAGCTCGTGGTCCGACCAGACCTTTCCGTTCAGGCGCTGCTCGAGAATCTCATAGAGCGCGCGTACCTCAAGGGCACGGTCACGGGCATCAGCGAGTGCAGCATGTTTGGGGGCAGGCATTGGGCGTCCTTCTTCCAGTCGGTAACCTGTGGAACGCATCCGACCCCGGAAATATTCTGACGATCGGGCGTAAGGAGCTCAGGCGCTGAAGGCCGTCCCGGCCGAGGCGCCGTCGAACCTCCGGAGGATTTCCTCGGCCACAACCCGGAGCTTGACGTTCCGGGTGTTGGAGACCTTGGCCAGCAGCTCGAAGGCTTCCGACTGCGAGCACCGGCTCTGGGCCATCAGGATGCCGGTAGCCACGTTGATCACCGTCCGCGACCGCATGGCCTGCAGCAGGTCACGGTTCACACCCTGGGCGGACTCGAACCGGAGAGCCAGCCGGACCACCTTGGAGGCGCGGACGGCGAGCGCCTCACAAGCTGCCACAGCGCCGTCATCAAACGCCTCGGGTGACGTCGAAAAGTAGGTCAGGGTGGCCGCCGCATCCCGGTCCTCCAGCAGGGGCATGGCAAGAACGCTGCGGTACCCGCGCTGGGCAGCTGCCCGCTGGTAGCGCCTCCATCTCGGATCCATCGTTGTGTCCGGCACCAGCACGGACTGCCGGGTCTTCCGGGTCTCCAGCCCCGGGCCCTCCGCGATGCCGTCCTGCAATCCGTCCAGCATCATGGCCTCGGGGTTGCTGGCGGCCAGGACCAGCGGCCGGCGAAGCCGGACCACCCGCACCGAGCACAGCACCGTCCGTCCGGTTTCGGCCGCGGCGAACCCGGCGGCGAGCACGGAGAGTTGGCGGAGAAAATCCTCCAGCACGTCATTTTCGAGCAACAGATCCTGCAGACGCTCCGCGAGCCGCGTTTTAGGCATTAATCCTCCGCCGGCTTCTCTTTGGCCTCCTGCAGGTGGTGCTGCAGCTTTTCCTCGGCCTCCCGGCGCCGGCGTGACACATCGCGCAGTTCCCTGGTGGACTCGGCTCCGGGCGGAACGAACGGCTCGTGCGGCTTGGGATGCTGGTCTTTGCCGGGCTCAGCAGCCTCCGGGTCGTCGTTGTCGCTCATGTTCGAATGCTTTCACGGGGCCCCGGCTGCAAGTAGGGACTAAAGACCGTTGTGGACCGGCTAGCTCCAGCCCAGCAGCCGGAGTCCTGCGGCCGCGCCGGCTCCGGCGATCACGACCACGAGGAACGGCGCCCGGAACAAGAGGGCGATGCCGGCAGCGGCCAGCGCCCCCAGACGCGCATCCAGCGCCAGCGCCTGGCCCGAGGCCACCGTGTTCACGATCGTCAGGGACGCGAGCAGGCCAATGGTCATGGTCCCGGCGATCCTCGACATCCGGGGGTCGCGGAGCACACTGGCCGGGACCAGATAGCCCAGGAGTTTCCAGGCATACGCCAGCACGCAGGACAGCAGCAGCCACATCCATAAGGTCATGCCGTTTCCCCCGATGGACGCGGGTGCGGGTGTTCGGCGTAGGGGTCGACGTCCGGTTCCAGGCCCTCGTCACTGCGGCCATGGCTGAACCAGCCGATTGCTGCAGCGACCACGGCCGCGACCAGGATGGGCACCCCCGCGGGCACGAACGGTACGGCCAGGACGGTGGCCAGCGCGCAGACGACGGCGATCGCCACCGGCTCGCGGCCCTTGAGCCGGGGCCAAAGCAGGCCCAGGAACGCGGCCACGGCGGCGCCGTCGAGGCCCCACTGTTTGGGGTCCCCGAGGGCCGCTCCGGCCAGCGCGCCCACGGCGGTGAACAGGTTCCAGAGGACGAAGATGCCCAGGCCGGCAGTCCAGAAGCCGCGCTTCTGCTCGAGCGGGTCCGTCTGTCCGGTGCTTGTGGCGGTGGATTCGTCAATGGTGACGTGGGCGGCGGCGAACCGCTGCCAGCCGCGCGGCTGCAGCAGGGCGTTGATCTGCATGCCGTAGATTCCGTTGCGCATCCCCAGCAGAGTGGCCGCCCCCATCGCCGCGACGCCGGAGCCGCCCCCGGCCACCACCCCGATGAAGGCGAACTGAGAGCCGCCGCTGAACAGCAGCAGGCTCAGGGCCATGGTCTGCCAGAAGTCGAGTCCGGAGGTGACGGACAGGGCACCGAAGGACACCCCATAGAGCCCCGTGGCGATGCTGATGGACAGCCCGACCCGCACCGCCGGGGACTGCAGGAGTTTCACGCTCGGACCGGATTCCGCAGCGCAGGCTTCGTCAGGCTCCAGGCCCAGGCAATGAGCGGAGCCTGCAGCGGCAGCCGCAGGGAGTGTATCCGGCGCTGCCGGGGCGTCCCGTCCGGGCCGCAGGCCCTGCGCAGCGCGTCAATATGTCCGGCCAGGAAGAGGGTGAACATCGCCGTGACGCAGCCGGCGGCGGCGCGCCGGGTCACCGGGAGCAGGAGCCCGACGGCGGCGGCCGCCTCGAGCAGGCCGCTGACCGCCACCCATTCCTCCCGGGACAACACCGCAGCCGGGCTGTTGGCCTGCCCGGCGGAGTCGTCACGGCAGAGGAAGTCCGGCACCACGGGGCCGAAGAAACCGGGGTCCTCGAAGTGCTTCCCGGCGCTGGCCAGCAGCAGGGCACTCATCGCCACGGCGGAAAGCGTCTGGGTGTCCCGGCCGGACCAGCGAGATGGCATGGAACAACTCAATCACAGCCAGGGACCCCCCGCGAACCGCGTCCGCTCGCGCCAAAAACGGGACTTTCCGCAGGGGTCCCTGCCCGTTAATCCGGCGTAGCTTGTTGACTATGAGCAGTGTCGTGGAAATGACCGGTGTCGTGAAGCGTTTCGGGGCCGTGACGGCCCTGGACGGACTGGATTTCGAAGTGGCCGCCGGCGAGGTGCACGGCTTCCTGGGCCCCAACGGTGCCGGCAAGTCCACCACCTTGCGGCTCCTGCTGGGCCTCTTGCGTTCCAACGCCGGCTCGATCCGGGTGCTGGGGCTGGACCCCTGGCGCGATGTGGCGACGCTGCACCGCAGGCTGGCCTACGTTCCCGGGGACGTGGCCCTGTGGCCCAACCTGACAGGCGGCGAGGTGATCGACCTGCTGGGGCGCCTGCAGGGTGGCCAGGACCGCGCCCGGCGGGAACGGTTCCTGGAACTGTTTGAGCTGGACCCCAGCAAGAAGGCCCGCACGTACTCCAAGGGAAACCGGCAGAAGGTGGCCCTCGTCGCCGCCCTGGCCACCGACGCCGAGCTGTTCCTGCTGGACGAACCGACCAGCGGGCTGGACCCGCTGATGGAGGACGCGTTCCGCGGCTGTGTCCGCGAACTGCGCGCCGAGGGGCGAACCGTGGTGCTGAGCAGCCATATCCTCAGCGAGGCCGAGGCGCTCTCCGACCGGGTCAGCATTATCCGCGCCGGGAAGGTCGTGGAGACCGGCCCGCTGGAGCAGTTGCGTCACCTGACCCGCACCTCGGTCACGGCCGACGTCGCCGCGGTGCCGCAAGGGCTGGACCTCCTGCCCGGCGTCCACGACGTCCTGGTGACGAACCACCGGGTCAGCGCCCAGGTTGAGCCCGCCGGTCTGGGACCGTTCCTGCACGCACTGACCTCCGCCGGCCTGCACGCCCTGACCAGCAAGCCGCCGACCCTGGAAGACCTGTTCCTGCGCCACTACGGCTCCGGGAACAGCGTCGATGCCGGCGAGGGCACTGGCGCGGGGGCCGGCGTCGCCTCAGTCCCGCGGCGGTCCGGCGATGCCTGAGACCCTGGCCGGAACGGGCGTCCTGATCCGGCTCGGACTGCGCCGGGACCGCTGGCTGCTGCCGTTATGGATCATCGGCTTTGCCCTGATCGCGTACTCGACGGCGCTGGCCGGCGCCGAGCTGTACCCGGACATGGCGAGCCGGGTGGAAGCCGCCACCGCGTTGAACGCGACTGCCTCGATGGTGGCCCTGTTCGGACGGATCTACGATCCCACGTCCATCGGCGCCCTCTCGCTGATCAAATACACCGCATTCATGACCGCCATCCTCGCCGTCCTCATGGTGATCCTCGCCATCCGGCACACCCGCGCCGACGAGGAGAGCGGACGCCTGGAGCTCCTCGGCGGCGGAAGGCTGGGCCGCGACGCCCCGCTGGCGTCCGCGCTCACCATTTGCCTTGGCGCCAACGTGGCACTCGGGATGCTTGCGGCGGCCGCGCTGGCTGCCGGCGGGTTACCGGCGGCAGGGTCCCTCGCGTTCGGTCTGGGCTGGGCCGCGACGGGGATGGCGTTCAGTTCCGTGGCCGGGCTGGCTGCCCAGCTGACCGCAAGCGCAAGGGCCGCCACCGGGCTCAGTATCGGATTCGTCGCCGTCACCTATGCGCTGCGCGCGGTCGGGGACTTGGCCGAGCCGGGGCCCTCGGTGTTGTCCTGGCTGTCTCCCATCGGGTGGAACCAGCAGATCCGGGCCTTCGCCGGGGACCGCTGGTGGGTGCTGGCGCTCCCCGTTGCCCTGTCCCTGGTGCTTGTCCCGGCGGCTTTTGCGTTCCGCGCCAGGCGCGACCTCGGCGCGGGCCTCCGGGCGGAGCGTCCCGGGCCGTCCGCCGGTTCGCTCTCCGGCGTCTGGGACCTGGCGGTGCGGCTGCAGTACCGCGTGCTGCTGGCCTGGGCCGTGGCATTCCTCCTGTTCGGCGTGGTGATCGGTTCCCTCGTCAGCAACGTGGGGGAACTGCTGAATTCACCGAACGCCCAGGATCTGATCAAACTGCTGGGCGGCCGCGAGGCCCTGACGGACGCCTTCCTGGCCGCGGAGATCAGCATCATGGGGGTGCTGGCGGCCGCCTTCGGTTTGTCCGCGGCGAACCACCTGCGCAGCGAGGAGTCCGCGGGCCACACCGAAGCCCTGCTGGGCACGGCCACCACCCGCATCCGCTGGGCGAGCAGCCACTTCGGCTTTGCCCTGGCCGGGGTCACTGTGCTGCTCCTGCTGGCGGGGGTGTCGATCGGCGTCGGCGCTGCTGCCGCCGTCGACGATGCCGCGCTGGTGGGCCGCAGCACCGTGGCCGCACTGGCCCAGGTCCCTGCCGCGTGGGTGGTGACCAGTGTGGCGCTGGCGGTGTTTGGCTGGGCACCCCGGCTGGCCGGGGCGGTCTGGGGCGTGCTGCTGGCGCTGGTCGCCCTGGGCGAATTCGGGGTGCTCTGGAAAGCCCCCGAATGGCTCATGGAGCTCTCCCCGTTCCGGCATTCCCCGTTGCTGCCGGTGGACTCCGGGGGTGTGCCGGCGCTTGCGGCGCTCGTCGTCGCGGCGGCAGCTCTCGCGGCACTGGGCTACGCCGGCTGGCGGCGCCGCGATCTCGCGGCTTAGGTGCAGTCGGGCCCGGAGCCGGGGGCTGGGCCCGGAGCTAGGGGCTCGTCATCCCCTGCCACTCCACGGTGGAGTCACTCAAGTTGGCCCTGCAGTATTTCCGCAGAGACCGTGCATCGTCGTTGCCCATCTTGAACGCGAATTCGATGCCCAGCTCATAACCGGTTGCGCTTCCCGGAAGTGAGATCTCTTTGATCTCTCCCAGGAAGGCGACGTTGACCAGCCTGATCTTTTGCGGGCGCAACTGTTTGGGCCCGGGGACCGCACCGGAGGCCTGCGCCTGGAGTTGTTCAACGCAAATATTCTTCACGCGTTGTTGCACCGCGGGATCGACGTCAGCCGCCGACGGTACGGGCGCCTCAAGATGCAGTGCAGTCTCCGGCGATCCAGACGAACCCGCGGCCGCGGGAGGATCCAGCGGCTGGTTGCACGAGACCAGGAGCGGGCCCGCCAACAGCGCGCAGATCAGGGTTATACCGGTTCGATGCATAGCTCCCCCAAAAGTTTGTCGCCGCTCCGGACGTCGTCCGAGTACGTCGCATACTCCCGGAGAATACCTTGGAAAAACTGGAAGGAACGGTTCCGGACGGCCGTGACGCCGCCCGCTTAGAGGCTCCGGGCCCCGGCCGACAGCTGGGCGAGGACCTGCGCGGGCCGGTTCGTGGTGATCTCGTGGATCCCGAGCGCCTGGCAGAGTGCGACGTCGTTTTCCGAGTCCACGGTCCACACGCGGAAACGGCGGCCGGAGCCGAGCCAGCGCCGGATGGTCCGGGAATGCTCGCGGACGTAGTTGATGCCCGGCCCGGCGAGCCCGGTTTCGCAGTCGTCGAGGATCCGCTCGGCCTCGGTTTGCGCGGCCTTCATCACGTTCGCCAGTGCCCCGCCGGTGATCGCCCCCAGGCCGAGCTCCTCCCGGATTTCCTCGACGTTGATGTCGTCCACGAGCTGGCACACGGCGGACGCCGGGACCGACTTCAGCAGGTGCTTGACCGAATCCGGGCTGAAGCTCATGAAGGACACGTTGACGTTGTCCAGCCGGGACGTGGCCGGGTCCCAGCCCGCGGACAAGAGGACGTCCAGGACCCGGTCCTCCAGCTTGAGCTGGAAGGGGCTGGGGTGTTTGAACTCAATCGCCAGGCCGATCTCCCGGCCCGCGTTCCGCAGCAGCTCCAGCAATTCCGGGAGCGTCAGGAACTGGTTGGATCTGGCGCCGTAGTCGTCCGGAATCCTGGCGCCTTTCCAGGAGGAGAAGTCCAGCTGCCGGAGCTCGTGGAGGGTCCGGTCCGCCACGGGGCCGGTACCGTCCGAGGTGCGGTCAAGGTTGGCATCGTGCAGCAGGACCGCATGCTGGTCGCGGGTGAGGTGGATGTCGCACTCCACGCCGTCGGCGCCGTCGGCGATTGCCTGCAGATACGCGGCCCGGGTGTGCTCGGCGAAGGCTTCGCTCGCGCCGCGGTGGGCGTAGACCAGCGGACGGGCTGCGGTGGACTCGTCAGTCGTCATGCTGACACGTTAGCGGACAGCCCCGGCCAAAGCGGGGCTAGGCTGGGCACATGCAGGTGAACACTGAGCCAAGTACCCGCCCGGAAGGCCCCGCCGGCACCGGAGATGCCGTGGCCGGCGGCACCGCCCGCCGCCAGACCCTGGCCGCCATGGACGCCGAGAAGGCGTCCGCGCTGCGGAAAATGAAGCTGCTGGCGCTCTCGCTGCTGATCCTGATGGCCATCATCTTTGTGGTCGCCTTCGCCTTGCAGAAGCAGTACCCCTGGCTCGAGTACGTCCGGGCCGCGGCCGAGGGCGGCATGGTGGGCGCCCTCGCCGACTGGTTCGCCGTGACGGCCCTGTTCAAGTACCCGATGGGCCTCAAGATCCCGCACACCGCCATCATTCCGCAGCGCAAGGACCAGATCGGCGCCTCGCTGGGTGAATTCGTGGAAACGAATTTCCTCTCCGAGCAGGTGGTCCACGAAAAGCTGGCCTCCGTCGACATCGCGCGCAAGGCCGGGGCGTGGCTCTCCGGTCCCGGCGGCGCCGAGCGGGTCGCCAAGGAGGGCGCCGCCGTCATCCGCGGCGCGTTCACGGTCCTCAACGACGACGACGTCCAGGCCGTGATCGAGGGCATGGTCCGCAAGCACCTGCTCACCCCGCCGTGGGGTCCCCCGGTGGGCCGGGTGGCCCAGCGGATCTTCGAGGACGGGCACCACCACGCACTGGTGGACGTCCTCGTGGACCGGACGGTGGACTGGGTGCGGGACAACCAGGAGACGGTCAACCGTCTGGTCACCGACCGTTCCCCGACTTGGGTGCCGTCGTTCGTGGACGGGCTCGTGGGCGACAAGGTCTACGTGGAAATCCTGAAGTTCACCCGGGCCGTGCAGTCCGACCCGCAGCACCAGGTCCGCCTGTCGATCGACAAGTACCTCAAGGACCTCGCACAGGACCTGCAGCATGATCCGGTGATGATCGCCCGCGCCGAGGGCATCAAGGCACAGGTCCTGGGCGATCCCGAGATCCGGGAACTCGCCTCCCGCACCTGGGGCACCATCAAGGCCGCCCTGCTCTCCGCCGTCGACGACCCGGACAGCGAACTCACTGTCCGGTTCAAGGCCGCCGTGCGTGACTTCGGCTCCCGCCTGGTGGTTGACCCCGAGCTGGCCGGCAAGGTGAACAAGTGGATCGGCGACGCCGCCGGGTACCTCGTGAGGACGTACCGCTCGGACATCGCCGGCGTGATCACCGATACCGTGGCCCGCTGGGATGCCGAGGAGACCTCGCAGAAGATCGAGCTCCAGATCGGCAAGGACCTGCAGTTCATCCGGATCAACGGCACCGTGGTGGGAGCCCTCGCCGGGCTCGCGATCTTCACGGTGGCGCATCTGGCCTTCGGCTGACAACCCGGCGCCCTGGCTAGGCGGCCGCCCTGGCCTTCACGGTCTTTGCCCGGCCGGGCACGGCAAAGATCGTAAAGGCCAGCGCGGCCAGCGCCGTGACCACCAGGAGTGTCAGCCCGATCGAGTAGCTGTGGGTCGCGGCGTGGTAGGTTGCTCCCATGATCAGCGGCGGGAAGTAGCCGCCCAGTCCCCCGGCAGCGCTGACCACGCCGCTGATGCTGCCGACTTTGCCCGGCGGGGCGAGCACCCCCACCCAGGCGAACACGCCGCCCGTCCCGAGGCCCAGGGCCGCGGCCATGGCGACGAACGTGAGGCCGGCGGGAACTTCGCCGTCGGGCTGGAGGTTCACCACCCAGGCAAGGACCGCGACGCCGGTCAGCGAGGTGATCACGATCGGCTTGGGGCCGAACTTGTCCGCGAGCACGCCGCCCAGCGGCCGTGCCAGCACGGCTGCCAGCGCGAAACCGGCGGTGCGCGCCCCGGCACCGCTCGGGTCGAAACTGTAGACGTCCCGGAGGTAGGTGGGCAGGTAGGTGGCGAAGGAGACGAAGCCGCCGAAGACTACGGCGTAGAGGAAGCACATCTTCCACGTGAGCGGGGTCTTCGCGGCGTCCAGCAACTTGGGCATGACGGGGAGGTTGTTGCGGGTCCAGCCCGGGGCTTCCTTCATCACGAACCAGACCAGAGCCGCCATGACCGCGAGGACCGCCGCGATCAGCAGGTGCGTGGGGAGGTAGCCGATCCCGGCGACCAGCCGGGGGTTCAGGAACGCCGCCAGCGCCGTGCCGCCCATGCCCGCGCCGAAGACGCCGGTGGCGAAGCCGCGCCGGGAAGGCTCGTACCAGGCGCTGACAAAGGGGATCCCGACGGCGAAGACCGTTCCGGCGACGCCCAGCAGCAGTGCGGCCCCCAGCACCAGGGCAAAGGAGCTCAGCAGCCCGCCGACCGCCACGAGCAGGATCGGCAGGATGGAGGCCAGCAGCACGAAGGTGAACATCGCCCGGCCGCCGTACTTGTCCGTCAGGGCGCCGACGACGATCCGGCCCAGCGAACCGACGAACACCGGCATGGCAACCAGCACGCCGGTGGTGGCCGGGGTCAGCTGAAGGTTCACGGTGTAGAAGGCGCCGAGGGTGGCCACCGAGTTCCAGGCCCAGAAGCCGGCGACCGACGCCGAGGTGGCGAGCACCAGGTTGAGCGTCCGCCCGGCGGGGGCGTTCGAAGAAACGGGCACGGATCCGGCCACTGGTCTTCCTCTCAGTTCGACGTCAGGTCAACAGGGCGGCTTCAGCGCGGCTCAGCGGTTCCGGGTGTCGCGGTCGCGGGTTCCGACGGCGGACCAGCCGCGGCGGGCGGCGGCCGTCGAACTCCGCGCAGCTGCGGCGCCGGCTTTGCTGCCATCCCGGTCCCGGTCACGCGAGCGGTAGACGATGTAGGGGCGGAACAGATAGTGGAACGGGGCGGTGAAGGCATGGACCAGGCGGGTGAAGGGCCAGATCACGAAGAGCGCCATGCCCACCAGGGTGTGCAGGTGGAAGGAGAACGGCGCGGCGGCCATAGCCGCGAGGTCCGGCTGGAAGATGAACAGTGAGCGGAACCACGGGGCCACGGTTTCACGGTAGTTGTGCCCGTGCTCGCCCTCGAAGACGCTGGCCAGGGTGGTCCACAGGCCGAACACAATGGCCGCGGTGAGCACGACGTACATGGTCTTGTCGTTCTTCGTGGTGGCCATAAAGACCGGGCCCGTGGTGCGGCGGCGGTAGATCAGCAGGAGGATCCCGCCCAAGGTCCCCACCCCGGCGACGCCGCCGACGGCCAGGGCATTGAAGTGGTAGAACTCCTGGCTCATCCCCACGGCCTGGGTCCACGCCATCGGAATGACGAGGCCGAAGAAGTGGCCGGCGATCACGGCGAGCAGGCCGAAGTGGAACAGCGGTGAGGCGATCCGCAGCAGCCGGGATTCGTAGAGCTGGGAGGACCGTGTGGTCCAGCCGAACTGGTCGTATTTGTAGCGCCAGACCAGCCCGCCCACCAGCACAACGACCATGACGTAGGGCAGGACGCCCCAGAGCACGATGTCCAGTGCGGTGAGCCCTGCGGTGGCCCCGGGTTCGGCTTCGGATGCCGGCATGGTCAGGCCCCCTTCACGGGCAGCAGTCGCGGATCGTAGGGGTCCAGGCCCACCGCTTCGGTGGGCGGTCCGTAGCCTGCCATCCGCATGACGGCCTGCTCGTCGGCCGGGGATTTCCCCGGCAGCGTGGCGCAAACGGCCTGCAGGATCCGGGCGTGCGGAAGTTCGTCCCGGAGCAGCCCGAAGCGGAGCATCTCCAGGCTCGCCCGGAAGCGGGTCAGCAGCCCGCGGCCGGCCGCGAGGTCCACCAGTGCGGCGTACTCGAGGACCATCGGGAGGTAGTCGGGCAGTTCGCCGTGGGTGTCCACCAGGATGTCGCTCTGCCGGTACGTTTTTTTGAAGTTCCCCAGGACCTCGCCGCGGCGCCGGGTGTCCCCGTCCGTCCAGTAGGACAGGTGAAGGGCGTGGCGTTTTCCAAGGTCGAACTCGCGCACGTACCGGGCCTGGATTTCCATGGGCGGCGTGGACTCCAGCGAATCCAGGACCTCCTGGAAATCCGCGACGGCGCCGGGGAACTCGCCCAGCGCGGCGCGCATGAGCGGCACCCGGCCGATGAGGTCCTCATCCGGGTAGGACAGGCACCAGGCCGCCGAGAGGTAGACGACCTGCTGGCGCCGGGTCACGGCCGCTCCCCCGATTGGGTAGCGGAGCCCGCGGGATCCGCAGCGGGCTCCTTCTCCGGGAACAACCCGGAGGGGGCCCCCGTGCCGTCCCAGTTGAGCAGGTTCACCCGGCCGCGCAGGGTGGTGTCGCCGGGCGCGGAGCCGGAAGTCTGCCGGTCGCGGAGGGCATTGAAGGTCTCCACAGCCACCGGGACGGGCCGGCCGCTCGCTTCGCCGAACGGCGCGGAATCCTGCATTCCGGGTCCGCCGTCGAAATCCAGCGAGCAGCCCATCTCCTCTAGGTCATGGGCCTGCTCGACATGGGCCTTCGGAATGACGTAGCGCTCGTCGTACTTCGCGATCGCCATCAGCCGGTACATCTCGTACATGCTCTGGCTGTCCATGCCCACGGCTTCGGGGATGGAGTCGTCGGGGTCGTTGCCGAGGCTGATGCCGCGCATGTAGGAGCGCATGGCCGCGAGCTTCCTCAGCACCGCGGTGACCCGTTCCGCGTCGCCGGCGGTGAAGAGTTCGGCGAGGTATTCCACCGGGATGCGCAGCGCGTCGATGGCGCCGAAGAGGTTGCCGTGATCCTCGCCGTCATGCCCCTGGTCCCGCAGCAGGTCCACCACCGGGGACAGCGGCGGCACGTACCAGACCATTGGCATTGTCCGGTACTCGGGGTGCAGCGGCAGGGCCACCTTGTAGACCTTGGCCAGGGCGTAGACCGGCGAGCGCCGGGCCGCGTCGATCCAGTCCTCGGGGATGCCCTGGGCCCGCGCGTCGGCCTGCACCGCGGGATCGTTGGGGTCCAGCAGCACGTCCATCTGGGCGTCGTAGAGTTTCTGGGGATCGGTGACGGCGGCCGCCGCGGTGACGGCGTCGGCGTCGTAAAGGAACAGCCCCAGGTACCGCAGCCGCCCCACGCAGGTTTCCGAGCAGACCGTCGGCAGGCCCACCTCCACCCGCGGGTAGCAGAAGGTGCATTTCTCGGCTTTGCCGGTCTTGTGGTTGAAGTAGATCTTCTTGTACGGGCAGCCGGTGACGCACTGGCGCCAGCCGCGGCATTTGTCCTGGTCCACCAGGACAATCCCGTCCTCCACGCGCTTGTAGATCGCTCCCGAGGGGCAGGAGGCCATGCAGGAGGGGTTCAGGCAGTGCTCGCAGATCCGCGGGAGGTAGAACATGAAGGTCTGCTCGTAGGCGAACTTGATCTTGTCTTCGGATTCGCGCCGGACCTTTTCCACGATGGGGTCCAGGTGGCCGTTCTCGGCGGAGCCGCCCAGGTCGTCGTCCCAGTTCGCGGACCAGGTGACCTTGGTGTCCTCCCCGGTGATCAGGGACTTGGGCCGGGCTACCGGGAAGTCGTCCCCCAGCGGGGCGTCCACGAGGGTCTTGTAGTCGTAGGTCCAGGGCTCGTAGTAGTCCTTGAGCTCGGGCTGGACCGGGCTGGCGAAGATCCCGAACATTTTCTTGACCCGGCCGCCGGCCTTGAGCACCAGTTTGCCGCGCTTGTTCAGCTCCCAGCCGCCCCGCCATTTCTCCTGGTCCTCGTAGCGGCGCGGGTACCCCTGCCCGGGCCGCGTTTCGACGTTGTTGAACCAGACGTATTCGGTGCCCGCACGGTTGGTCCAGGCCTGCTTGCAGGTCACGGAACAGGTGTGGCAACCGATGCATTTGTCCAGGTTCATGACCATGCCCATTTGAGCCATCACACGCATCAGTACTGCACCTCCTGGGAACGGCGCCGGACGGTGGCCACCATGTCGCGCTGATTTCCGGTGGGGCCGAGGTAGTTGAATGCGTAGGCCAGCTGGGCGTAGCCGCCGATCAGGTGCGAGGGCTTGACCAGCAGCCGGGTCACGGAGTTGTGGATGCCGCCGCGCCGGCCGGTGGCCTCGGACTTCGGCACGTCGATGGTGCGTTCCTGCGCGTGGTGCACGTAGACCACGCCGGCCGGCATCCGGTGGCTGACGATCGCCCGGGCCACCAGGACACCGTTGATGTTGACGCATTCCACCCAGTCGTTGTCCTTGACCTGGATGGACTCGGCGTCGGCGGGGCTCATCCAGACCGTGGGCCCGCCGCGGGAGAGCGAGAGCATGAGCAGATTGTCCTGGTACTCGGAGTGGATGGACCACTTGGAGTGCGGCGTCAGGTAGCGGACCACCACCTCCATGGCCCCGTCCTGGCCGAGTCTGGGTTCGCCGAACAGCCGGTGCATGTCCAGCGGCGGCCGGTAGATCGGCAGCCCCTCGCCGATGTCCCGGATCCAGTCGTGATCGAGGAAGAAGTGCATCCGCCCGGTCAGGGTGTGGAAGGGCTTGAGCCGTTCGATGTTGATGGTGAACGGTGCGTAGCGCCGGCCGCCGGTCTCGGATCCGGACCATTCCGGTGAGGTGATCACCGGCACCGGGGCGGCCTGGGTCTGGGCGAAGGTGATGAATTTTTCCTCGGAGCCTTCGGAGAGGTCGGCCAGTTTCCTCCCGGTCCGGATCTCGAGGTCCTTGAAGCCCTGGAGTGACAGGGCGCCGTTGGTGGTGCCGGAGAAGGCAAGGATGGCCTCCGCCATTTTCGCGTCGGTGTCGATTGCGGGCCGGCCGTCCGCGGCGCCGCCGAGCATCACCCCGTTGGAGCGGCTGAGCCGGTCCAACGGTCCTGCGAGTTTGTACGTGACGTTCTTGACCGTGAAGCCGAGTTTGTCGGCCAGCGGCCCGACGGCGGCCAGCTTGTCCGCGATGGCGGTGTAATCCCGCTCCACCACGGAAAAGACGGGCATGTTCTGCCCCGGGACGGCGGGGATGGACGTGTCCCGCCAGTCCCGCACGATCCCGCCGGGCTGGGCGAGCTGGCCGGGGGTGTCGTGCTGCAGCGGCACGCTGACCAGGTCCCGGCGCACGCCCAGGTGGGTCTTGGCCATCCGGGAGAACTCCTGGGCCAGCAGGTGGAACATGTCGAAGTCCGTTTTGGTCTCCCACGGCGGGTCGATCGCCGGAGTGAAGGCGTGCACGAAGGGATGCATGTCGGTGGAGGACAGGTCGTGCTTCTCGTACCAGGTGGCGGCCGGGAACACGACGTCGGACAGCAGGGTGGTGGAGGTCATCCGGAAGTCCGCGGAGACCAGCAGGTCCAGTTTTCCTTCCGGCGCCTGCTCATGCCATTTCACGTCCTTGGGTTTGAGCCCCTCGGCGTGGTCCGGGCCCAGGACGTTGTTGTGGGTGCCCAGGAGGTTCCGCAGGAAGTACTCGTTGCCTTTGGCCGAGGAGCCGAACAGGTTGGAGCGCCACAGCACCAGGGTCCGCGGCCAGTTTTCCGGGGCGTCCACGTCCTCGATGGCCGGGTTCAGGGTGCGGTTCTTCAGCGCGTCAGCGATGTAGCCGGGGGTGTCCTGCGCGGTGCCGGCGGCGACGGCGGCCTCCGCCTCGTCCGCGAGGTCCAGCGGGTTGCGGTCGAACTGCGGGTAGAACGGCATCCAGCCGAGCCGGGCGGACTGGGCCAGCGCGTCGGCGGTGTGCATGCCGTCCAGCGCCCCGGTGGAGAGCGGGGATTTCAGCGCGTCGGCGGAGTAGCCGTCCTGCCGCCACTGGTCGGTGTGCATGTACCAGTAGCCGGTGCCGATCATGGTCCGCGGCGGCCGGGACCAGTCCAGCGCGTTCGCCAGCGACACCCAGCCGGTGACCGGCCGCGTCTTTTCCTGGCCCACGTAGTGCGCCCAGCCGCCGCCGTTGCGGCCCATGCAGCCGGTCAGCATCACCAGCGCCAGCACCGCCCGGTACGTGGTGTCGCCGTGGAACCATTGGCAGATCCCGGCGCCCATGATGATCATGGACCGGCCCTTGGACTGCTCGGCGTTGCGGGCGAATTCGCGGGCCACCCGGATGCAGGCCTGCGCCGGGACGGAGGTGATCTCCTCCTGCCAGGCCGGGGTGTAGGGCGTCTTGGCGTCGTCGTAGCCGGCGGCCCAGTCCCCCGGGAGCCCGTCGCGGCCGACGCCGTACTGGGCCAGCATGAGGTCGAACACGGTGGTGACCAGCTGGCCTTCCACTTCCAGGACCGGCACGCCGCGCCGGAGCACGCTGCCGTCCCCGCCCGCGTCCTCGAAGCAGGGCAGCAGGATCTCGGCACTTTCCCCGGAGACCTCGCGCAGCGACAGGGCGGGATCGATTCCCTCAAGGTCGAGGTTCCATTTGCCCTCGCCGCTGCCGGAATAGCGGAATCCCATTGACCCGTTGGGAACGGCCGGACGGCCCGTGGCTTTGTCGAAAAGGACGGTGCGGAAGGCCGCGTCCTCGGCCCCGGCCTCGGCCGGGAGGTCCTTGGCGGTGAGGAACTTGGCCGGGGTGAGGGTGCCGTCGTCGCGCCGTTCCAGCCGGACCAGGAACGGCAGGTCGGTGTACTGGCGGACGTAGTCGGCGAAGAACGGCACGTCGCGGTCGACGAAGAATTCCTTGAGCATGACGTGCCCCATCGCCATGGCCAGCGCGGCGTCGGTTCCGGCCTGCGCGGGGAGCCATTCGTCGGCGAACTTGGTGTTGTCCGCATAGTCCGGGCTAACGGTGACCACTTTGGTGCCGCGGTACCGCACCTCGGCCATCCAGTGCGCGTCGGGGGTGCGGGTGACGGGGACGTTGGAGCCCCACATCATGAGGTAGCGGGCGTCCCACCAGTCACCCGACTCCGGGACGTCGGTCTGGTCGCCGAAGACCTGAGGGCTGGCCACCGGGAGGTCCGCGTACCAGTCGTAGAAGGACGTCATCACCCCGCCGATCAGCTGGATGAAACGGGTCCCGACGGCGTGCGACACCATGGACATCGCGGGGATGGGCGAGAACCCGGCGCAGCGGTCCGGCCCGTAGTCCTTGATCGTGTTCACGTGCGCGGCGGCGGCGATCTCGATCGCTTCCTGCCAGGAGACGCGGACCAGGCCGCCCTTTCCGCGGGCCTGCTGGTAGCGGCGGCGCCGCTCCGGGTCCCCGACGACGTCGGCGAAGGCCAGCACCGGGTCCCCCAGCCGGGCCTTGGCCTCGCGGTACATCTCCACGAGGACGCCGCGGGCGTAGGGGAACCGGACCCGGGTGGGCGAGTAGGTGTACCAGGAGAAGGCCGCCCCGCGCGGGCAGCCCCTCGGCTCGTATTCCGGGCTGTCCGGTCCCACCGAGGGGTAGTCGGTCTGCTGGGATTCCCAGGTGATGATGCCGTCCTTGACGTACACCTTCCAGGAGCAGGAGCCGGTGCAGTTCACCCCGTGCGTGGAGCGGACCACCTTGTCGTGGCTCCAGCGGTCCCGGTAGAAGATGTCGCCCTTGCGGCCGCCCTCCCGGAACACCGCCCTGCCGTCCTCGGTCTGGTCCCATTTCGTGAAGAATCGGCCCAGCTTCAACATTGCATCCGAGGCGGGTCCGTCCAGCCCCGCGGCGCCTCCGGCAGTCATGCCTTCAAGCTAGGGTGCACGTCCTGCCCCGGATAGGGCCTTACGACACTGGGCGGGGCTGGACGGCGGGAGCCGCTGGGCCGCCTCTAGGCGAAGGACTCCAGTTCGACGCCTGCCTTCTCCAGCGCGGCGCGGACTGCGGCGGCCACTGCCACCGAGCCCGGGGTGTCGCCGTGCAGGCACAGGGAATGCGGCGTGAGCGTGATGACTGTGCCATCGACCGCCAGGACTTCGCCCTTGAGGGCCAGGCGAAGCGCCCGTTCGACGATCTCCTCAGGGTCTTCAATCACGGATTCCTGCTCCAGGCGCGGCACCAGCGTGCCGTCAGGCAGGTAGGCACGGTCGGCGAAGGCTTCATGGAACACCGGGTTGCCCGCGTCCCGAGCGATCCCAAGCAGGGCTGAACCCTCCAGGCCCAGGATGGGAAGTCCCGGATCGTAGGCCTGGATGGCGGCGACGACGGCGGAGGCCTGCTCGGCGTCGCGCATGGTCCGGTCGTAGAGCGCGCCGTGCAGCTTGACGTAGTCCACCGAGGCGCCGACGGCGTGCGCCACCCCGTCCAGAGCGCCGAGCTGGTACAGCACCGCGCCGAAGAGGTCATCGAAGGTGATGTCCATGGCCCTGAGGCCGAAGCCGGCCAAGTCCGGGTAGCCGAGGTGGGCGCCCACCCGGACGTCCAGCTCGTAGGCTGCCCGGCAGGTGTCCAGCATGGTCACGGGGTCCCCGGCGTGCAGCCCGCAGGCCACGCTGGCGCTGGTGACCAGCGGGAGCATCGCGGCGTCGTCGCCCATGTTCCAGGTCCCGAAGGACTCCCCCAGATCAGCGTTCAGATCCAAAACGTGCCGCCTTCCTGGGCCGGGTTGTTCTTTGTGTCATTGTCCTTCTTTTCCTGGTCCAGCGTGTCCCTGCCCAGCCTCGATTCCGGGCCGCCGGCCTGCGGCGGGCCGCCCAGCTCGCCGGGAATGACTAGCGGCATCGGGCCGAACGCTTCCTTGGCGTTCGCGACGACGGCGCGGCCCATCACCCGGTTGCCCACACCGCCCACGACGGCTCCGATCCCGAACGGCAGCGCGCGGCCCAGCCAGGCCGTGCCCTGCTGTTTCAGGAGCGTGCGGAGGAACATCGTCTGGATGCGTTCCCGTACCGTGCCGAAGCCGGCCAGCGGAACCCGGCGGGCGAACAGGGAGCCCCAGGCCTGGGTGGGGCCCTTGCCCTGCCCCGCGGCCTGCCCGCTCAGGGAGCTCAGCAGCGCGGTGCCCTCCTCGCCCAGCATGATCGCCATGACCAGGGTGCTGGCCTTCTCGGGGTCCACCAGCCGCACGCCGTGGAGCTCGGCGAGGGAGGTGGAGAAGAGCGCGGTGGCTTCGAGGAAACCGACGGTCGCGGCGGCGGAGAGGCCCAGTGCGGCGGCGGTCCCGACGCCGGGAATGACGGCGGCGCCGCCCACCAGCGCGCCGCCGCCGGTGACGGCCAGGAGGTAGTCGCGTTCCAGCGTCGCGGCGAGCTGCGCCGCGGAGGCGTGCGGGTGCCTGCGCTGGAGCCGGCGGAGGTTCGCCAGCACCAGCGGGCGCTGGACTTCAACGGCCCGCAGGAGCACGTTGTGGATGCCCGGCTTGGGCTTGCCGTCGGCGTCGAACATCGCGTTGTGTGCTGACTTCTGGGCAATCTTTACTGCCGGGTTGCTGCGCTTGGCCATCATCGCCTCTCCGTGAACCGTAAGGGTGCTGAGTTTTCGTCCGGTGTTAACACTAGGCCACCGGCCCTTCCGTCCGCGCCTCAGCGCCTCAGCCGCCGTCGGGCTAGCCAGCTAGAGAGCCCACGATTCAGCCACCGCCACGAAGGCGGACGACGCCGGGCCTACCGGCCCCGGGTACACGGTGGCGGCGCCGGGCCATTCGACCCCGAATTCCACGAGCCGGCCCGCGCTGCACGGCAGGTACACGTTGCTGAGCGCGGCGCTGGAGTCGCCGAGCTGGAAGTTGGGGGCGGCGAACTGCCGGCGGTCCAGGACACCGCCGATCTCCAGCGAGGCTTTCCGTCCGGTCGCGCGGAGGCCGTGCCCGGCGTCGAGCTCGACGTCGAACTCGTCGTGGGTGTGGCTGATGCCGCCAAGCGGGAACCGGGCGGCTTCCGGGAAGTGGCGCGTCAGTTCGGCGGCCAGGGAGGCGGCAAGGGACTCGTTGGAGCCGTAGCTCCGCCATCCCTGGAGGGTGGCGACCAGCAGGGCATGGCCGGCGCCCCAGCGTGACCAGTCGGCCATCCAGAAGGACGCGAAGCAGCTCGCCGGTTCGCCCGGCAACAGCATTCCGCGGGAATTCACGGGGTGGAGGGCGAGTCCCGCGTTGGTGCCGATGAAGGCCAGGCTTCGCCGCGAAGTCGCGGTGACGGATGCGGCCGATGTGTTCATGACAGGAGCCTATCCGGGGGCGGCCGCCCCGGCGGAAGCGCCCCGCCGGTCCGCGGGCGGGGTGCCGCGTTTAGACTGAATCCATGCGTTCACTGCGGGCCTTCCGGCCGTTCGTGCACCGGGAATACCGTGTGCTGATTGCGGCTTTGGCCATCTCCATTTTCGGCTCCGGGATGTGGGCGGTGGCGATGGTCTACGAGGTGATCCATCTGGGCGGGGGCCCGCTGGAGCTCTCCCTCGTGGCGGCGGCGGGCAGCGTGGGCCTCGTCGCGTTCCTGCTGGCGGGCGGCATCGCCGCGGACCGGTTCGCCCAGCGGCCCCTGATCATCGCGGTGGAGGGCATCAACCTCGCCGTCATCGCCGGCATCAGCGGGCTAGCCATGCTGGGCTGGCTGCAGCTCTGGCACCTGGCGCTCGGCGCGTTTGTGCTGGGCGTCGGGGCCGCGTTCTTCTTCCCGGCCTACTCCGCCATCCTCCCCCGGATCCTGCCGGCGGAGGACCTGCTGGCCGCCAACGGCATGGAAGGGACCATGCGGCCCATCCTGCAACAGGCCGCCGGACCCGCCGTCGCCGGCATCCTGGTTGCCGCCCTGTCTCCCGCGCACGCCGTGACGGGGGTGGCGGCCTGCCACTTGCTGGCGTTCTGCGTTCTCAACCTGCTCCGGCGCCAGCCCCTGCCGCACGCGGATGGCGCGCAGGCTGCGGAGGCCGGCGCCGATGCGGTCCCGCGCGCCAGGACGTCCGTGCTCCACGACCTCCGCGAGGGTGTCAGCTACACAGTCCGCACGCCCTGGCTGCTGTGGACCCTGCTGTGGGCCTGCATCTCGGTGCTGTTCCTGATCGGCCCCATCGAGGTGCTCCTGCCGTTCGTGGTCCGCGACCAGCTCGGCGGCGACTCACGCATGTTCGGCTTCCTGCTCGCGGTCATGGGCGTCGGCGGCGCCGCGGCGTCGCTGGCCACGGCCTCGTTCCCGCTTCCGCGCCGCTACCTCACCGTGATGATGGTGAGCTGGGGCGCCGGCACCCTGCCGCTCGCCGCCGTCGGCATCATGGACAGCTTCTGGGCGCTGGCGGCAGCCCTGTTCATCTTCGGCGCCACCGGCGGAATAGGCATGGTCATCTGGGGCACTCTGCTGCAGCGCCGTGTGCCCCCGCACCTGCTGGGCCGTGTTTCAAGCCTGGACTTCTTCGTGTCACTGGCCCTCATGCCGGTCTCCATGGCCCTCGCCGGCCCCGCCGCCGAGGTCGTTCCGGTCGGCCTGATCTTCCTGGCCGCCGGGACCGTGTGCCCGGTCATGGCCGTCGTCGCGATGATCGCCGCCCGGATGCGTGCCGATGAACACGCCCACCCTCTGGACGACGGCCGCGAGAGCCTCGATGGGGACGGGAGCACTAAGAGATCAGAAAGCACAGGCGCCGGAACCGGTTCCGCGGAACGGTCGGTCGACCGCCGCGCGGGCGGTTGAGGGCGGCCCGACGCCGCCCGGCCGCCCTGATCTGCCCGCTCCGAAGCAACTCGGGGTCACCTGGCGCCCATGCCGGCGGGGGTGACGGGCCGTAGCTGACCCCGCGTTGCTTTGGCGGTGAGTCAGACCGCCGCGCGCACGATCGGGATTGACGACGTCGGGAGTCCGCTCGGGAAGATCGTGGGCTCGGGCGCCGCGACCGGGGCCAGCGGAACCCGGACCGGGTCGCCGTCGACCGTCAGCAGTTCGCCGCGCACATCGATCTCGAGCGGTGCGCCGTCGCGGACGGTCAGGGTGATGGCACCCTGTTCCAGCTCGAGCTGCAGCAGCCGGCCCTGGATCTTCAGGTGGAAGGACAGCCCGTCCCATTCGGCGGGCAGCCGCGGGTCGAAGTACGGCACCGCGCCCTGGTCCCGCAGGCCCGCGAAGCCGCTGACCAGAGAGCTCCAGACCCCGCCGGTGGAGGCGATGTGGACGCCGTCGATCGTGTTGCCGTGCGTGTCGTCAAGGTCGATGAACAAGGCGTGGGTGAAGTGGTCCAGCGCTGCCCGGCCGTAGCCGACTTCGGCCGCCATGATGCCCTGCACGCAGGCGGACAGGGTGGAGTCGCCGGTGGTGATGGGGTCGTAGAAGTCAAAGGCGCGGCGCTTCTCCTCGGCGGTGAAGTCCTGCCACTGCAGGAACATGGCCAGCACACTGTCTGCCTGCTTGAGGACCTGGTGCCGGTAGATCACCAGCGGGTGGAAGTGCAGCAGCAGCGGGTACTTGGACCGCGGCGTGCTCCAGTCCCAGGGCTCCAGGGTCATAAAGTCGTTGTCCTGCGAGTGCACCTGGAGGTCCCCGTCGTAGGGCAGCTGCATCCGGTTGGCGGCCTGCACCCAGAACTCGCGTTCGGCGTCGTCGATCTCCGGGTGGTCCAGCTCGGCGGCGGCGCGCAGGTTAAACCGGGCCATCACGTTGGTGTACAGGTTGTCATTGACGACGGCGGTGTACTCGTCCGGGCCAGTGACGCCGTGGATGTGGAAGAGCCCGTCCTTGCCGAAGAAGCCCAGCGAGGCCCACATCCGGGCGGTCTCGATCAGCAGTTCGGAGCCGAGGGTTTCCTGGAACGCCGTGTCGCCGCTGGCCCAGATGTAGCGGTTGGTTGCGAAGGCGATCGCGGCGGCGATGTGGAACTGGGCGGTGCCGGCGGCGTAGTAGGCGCTGGCCTCCAGCCCGTTGATGGTGCGCCAAGGGAACAGGGCGCCGTCCACGCTCAGCTCCTTGGCGCGGATCTTGGCGTCGGGCAGCATCTCGTGGCGGAACTCGAGGACCTGGCGGGCGCTGCCCGGGCTCGTGTACGTCAGGTACGGCATCAGGTACACCTCCTGGTCCCAGAAGTAGTGCCCGTCGTAGCCCGAGCCGGACACGCCCTTGGCCGGGATGCCGGCGACGTTGGCGCAGGCCGTGGCCTGGGCCAGCTGGAAGAGGTTCCAGCGGACGGCCTGCTGGAGTTCTGTCTGGCCGGCGAGGACGATGTCGCTCGTGGCCCAGTAGCCGCGGTAATGCGCTGCGCTTTCGGCGAAGATGTCCGCGAGCGGCTTGAGGCCGGCTTCGGCGTCGTCGGCCAGGTCCGCGGAGGCCTGCCCGACGGCGTAGCTGACGCTCTTCTCCAGGACGAACGGCTCGTCCGCGCCGACGGCCAGGACGTAGCGGACGCTGCTGTCGTCCTCGTGCACCTGGGTGTCGAAGGGCTGCACGCCGGCGTTCGTCCAGTGGTCCACGGCCAGGCCGATGCGCTGCTTGGATTCGGCGGTCTCCCAGGACAGGCGAAGCGAGCCGTCGCCGCCGTCGAGCCGCACCGGCAGCAGCACCCGCCCGGCGTGGCGGCCGGCGCGGCGCGGGTCGTGGGCCGAGTGGTCCTCGACCGGCTGGTCCTGGCGGTTGATCACCGAGGAGGTCACGTCGGCGGAGACGTCCCGGTCCGCGGCGAGTTCCAGCGAGATGCCGAGCGCACCGCGGGACTCGTAGCCGACGGCGCGGCGTTCGGTGGTGGTCACGGTGGCACCGGAGCGGCACTGCCAGGTGATGCGGCATTCGTAGACGCCGGTGGCGAAGTCGACACTCCGCCGGTAGTCGAGCACGGTGGATTCGTCCAGGCTCAGGGTTTCGCCGTCGATGATCACCGTGAAGTTGTTGGCGTCCGGGATGTAGAGGATCCGCTGGCCGGTGCGCGCGAAGCCGTAGGCGTTCTCCGCGTGCTTGATGTCCCAGGTTTCGTGGAAACCGTTGATGAAGCTGCCCGGCAGGTCGGCGTCGGCGGCTGCCCAGTGGGCGCCGCGGATGCCGAGGTGGCCGTTGCCCAGGCTGAAGAGAGTCTCCAGCGTGCCGGCGTTGCCGGACAGGTGGACGGTTTCAACGAGCTGCCAGGGGTCGTTGGGGAACCGTGCGCGGTCCGAGGTGATGAGTGCCATGGTGGGGATTTCCTTAGGGCGGTGAAAGGTACTGCGCGGTGAACGTTGCTGCCGTGAACGTGTCTGCGGGCCCTGCCGGGCGGAAGCGGAGTGCTAGAGGAGCTCGTCGAGGTCGTTGACCACGAGGGTGGCTCCCGCGGCCAGCAGGGTCTGCCGGCCGGCGCCGCGGTCCACGCCGACCACCGAGTGGAAGCTTCCCGCATCTCCGGCCTGGACCCCGGAGACGGCGTCCTCGACGACGACGCAGTCCTCGCTGGGCAGGCCCAGCAGCCGGGCGGCGTACTCGTAGGTTGCCGGGCTGGGCTTGCCGGGCAGTCCTTCGGCGACGGCGACGACGCCGTCGACCACCACCGGGAAGTAGTCCGAGAGTCCGGCCGCCTTGAGCACGGCCGGGGCGTTACGGGAGGAGGAGACGACGGCGACCTTAAGACCGCGGGCCAGCACGGCGTCGATGAACCGCACGGAGCCTTCGTAGGGCTTGACGCCGCCGGCGTCGACGATGTCGTTGAAGACCTTGTTCTTGCGGTTGCCCAGGCCGTGGACGGTGTCGTGCGCCGGGTCGTCATCCAGCGGGCCCTCCGGCAGCACGATGCTGCGGGAGGCCAGGAAGTCGCGGACGCCGTCGAAGCGCGGCTTGCCGTCGATATGGTCGAAGTAGTCGCTTTCGCGGTAGCCGGGCGCCTCGGGAACGGTCGCGAGGAAACCGTCGAAGAGTTCCTGCCAGGCACGCTCGTGCACGATCGCGGTGGGCGTCAGGACGCCGTCGAGGTCAAAGAGGATGGCGGAGGCGCTGGTCCAGCTCGACGGGGTGCTGTTGGAAATCTCAGTCATGGATTGTCCTTTCAGGCGGCGGTATCTAAGTCGGTTTCTAAATCGGTGGGCGGCCGGATTGCCGGCAGCGTGGCGTGGGGACCCTCGGGGCCGCGGCAGTCCGGCGGCCGGGCCGGGTGCCGGGCCTGTCGCTGGCCCGATGCTGGCCGGTCGCTGGTCAACGACGGCGGCGGGTGCTCTTGCGCGCTATCAGCTTGGTCTCCAGCACGTGGCTGGACGGAGGATTTGGAAGTCCCGAGCGGTGGAGTCTGTCAATCAGCAGGTTGGCCGCGAATGCGCCCTGGTCGGCTACCGGCTGGGAGATGGTGCTCAAGCCCAGGAACCAGCTCATCTGATGATCGTCTATTCCTATGATGGACATGTTTTTGGGCGCAGACAAACCGTGATCCCTCAGGGCCATGAGGGCGCCGAAGGCTGTTTCATCGCAGCCGGCGACGATTGCGGAGGGCATCCGGCGGTTTTCGATCAGCTCGATCATGGCCAGCCGGCCGCCTTCAATGCTGGACCCGGCTTCCAGCACCAGGTCCGGATCGACCGTCACATGGTGCGCGCTCAGTGCCTGTTCGAAGCCGCGCAGCCGCTCGCTGGCGGTGATCAGGGAGGGCTCGCCGGTCTCGCGGCCGGAGAGCATGGCCACGTCCCAGTGGCCCAGGTCCAGCAGGTGTTCGGTCGCGGCGCGGGCCGCTGCGGCGTTGTCGATTCCGACGTTGTCCCAGGGCACGTCGTGCATGCCCACGCTGGCCACGGCCAGCCCGGAGGCGGCGACGGCGGCCAGTTCGGCTTCGCTGAGGGCGATATTGAGGAGCAGGATGCCGTCCACGCGTTGGGACAGCCCGGCGAGGTCGCCGAAGAGCTTGCTGTGCACGCTGGGCCGGTTCCGGAGGCTGATCAGAACGGTGTCGTAGCCGGCGCCGGCAAACACTTCCTCCGCCGCTTCCACGGCCTGCGCGAAGAACCATGCGGTGGCCGTGGGGGCGATGATGGCGACGGAACCGGTGGTGCCGCCGGCCAGCCGGGCAGCGGCCGGGGAGGCTTTGTACCCGAGTTTGGCGGCGGCGTCGCTGACTTTGGCCTGGGCGCCGGCGGAGACGTTCGGGAGATTCCGGAGTGCCCGGGAGACGGTGCAGATGGAGAGGCCGGAGAGTGCGGCGACGTCCTGGATGGTGGCGCGTGGCGCTATGGCCTGCAGCACGGGCTCAGCCCTTTCTTCCCCCTGAAGTAGTGGGCCGTGAACATGGCCACGTCGAGTGTAAACGCTTACAAAATTGGCGCGCAAGTGGAAAAACAAAGTTAGGGGACTTTTGGCCCTGCCGCGCCGGCCCAGCGGAGGCTATGCCGCTCCGCTGTCCGGCCGCAGCACGTAGTGGCGGAGGAACGCGCTGACGTCCACCAGTTCGGGGGCCGAGATGGAGTGGCCCATTCCGGGGTAGGTCCGCGCCGTGAGCTGCGTGTGCTCGTGGAGCCACTCTTCGGTGTGTTCCGTGGCGGCGTCGTTGATCACCACGTCGTCGCGGTCCCGGCCCCAGAAGAAGGGCGGGCGGGACTCGAACGATTCGCTCATCGCCAGGAGTTCGTTTTCCAGGACAAACCCGGAGAGCCCGACGACGGCCCGGAACTGTTCCGGCCGCAGCCGCAGCAGGGTGCTGGCCATGGCCATTCCCTGCGAGTAGCCGAACAGGCTGACGCTGCTGTGCTGGGCTTTGACGGATTCGATCCAGCCGAAGACGGCGTTGGTGGAGGCGATGACGTCGGCGAAGTCGTGGGTCAGGAAGTAGTCCAGCAGGAACCAGCCGTAGCCGTCCCCGATCACTTTGGGTCCGCGCAGCGCGGCGCAGGTGAAAGCGGGCGGCAGAGAGCCGAACAGTTGCGTCATCCGCGATTCATCCCGGCCGTAGCCGTGCATCATCACCAGCAGGGGCGTGCCCTCGCGTTCGTGTTCCGGCTTGGACCAGACGACTGTCTCCATCGGGACAGCCTAGCTTTCGGTGATCACCAGCGCGGTGCTGTGCCCGCCGAATCCGAATGCGTTGGCGATGCCTGCCTTGGCCTGCTGGCCCTCGAGCGTTCCCCGGATGAGGTTGAGGTCGATCCCGCCGTCGGGCTCGTCAAGGTTGCTGGTGCCGGGGAACGCCCCCGTCTTGAGGGCCTGGACCATAACGATGGCGCCGAGCGCACCGGCGCCGCCGAGCAGGTGCCCGGTGAGGGATTTCGTGGAGGTGACGGGGACCTGGGTTCCGAGCACGTCCTTGATGGCTTCCGCCTCCAGCCGGTCGCCAACGGGAGTGGACGTTGCGTGGGCGTGGACCAGACCGATGTCCTTCGGACCCAGCCCCGCGGCCGCGACCGCCCTTTCCATAACCCGGCGCTGCATGGCTGGATCAGCGGCGACGATGTCGACGGCGTCGGACGTCACCGCGGTTCCGGCCACGATGCCGAGGATGTCCGCCCCGCGGGCGCGGGCGTGGTCTTCCCGTTCCAGGACCAGGATCGCGGCGCCCTCGGCGAGAACAAAGCCGTCCCGGTCCTTGTCGAAGGGCCGGGATGCGGCCTGCGGGTCCCCGTTGCGGGTGGAGAGGGCACGGATTTGCGCGAACCCGCTGAGGATCAGTCCGTTGATGCAGGAATCCACGCCGCCGGCGATCACCACGTCCGCCGCGCCGGCGCGGATCATGTCGGCCGCCTGGGAGATGGCCTCGGCCCCGGAGGCGCAGGCGCTCACCGGGGTCCTTGCGCCGCCTTTGGCGCCGACGTCGATGGATACCCAGGCCGCGGGGGCGTTGGTCATGATGCGGGTGAGGGTGTGCGGGGATACCCTGCGCGGGCCGCTGGCATCCAGCGTCCGGGCCTGGTCAAGGGTGGTGTCCAGGCCGCCGTAGCCGGAGCCGATCACCACGGCCAGGCGCTCCGGGTCAGTCTCCGGACGGCCGGCCTGCGCCCATGCCTCCCGGGCTGCAATCAGCGCCAGGTGTCCGCACCGGTCCATCCTCTTGAATTCGTGGGTGGTGAGCCGGGATGCGACGTCGATGTCCGCCCGGCCAGCCATGCGGACGGGGAGGCCCTGCGCCCAGTCCTCCTCGAGCGCCACGATTCCGGAGCGACCGGCCAGCAGCGAGGCCCAGGTCTCGGGGGCGGTCCCGCCGACAGGGGTCACCGCGCCTAGTCCGGTGACAACGACTCTGGGGGCTTCAGGCATGGGTACCGGTATCTCTGTGAGGCCCCTCGGGTAACCCGCGGGATGGCGGGGCCGGACGTGCGGGGCGGGGTCGGGGTGAGTGCAGTGGCGGGTCGGGCGTGCGTGCGGTGGTGCGAGCGGCGTCGGGCGGGCGTGCGTGCGGTCGGGCGGTGGCTGGGTCGGGCGTGCCTGCGGTGGTGTGGTGGCGTGCGGGAGTGAGGAGCGGCGTCGGGCGTGCGTGCAGGCGGCGAGCATGGCGTCCGCCCTATGCACCCTTTAAGAGTACGTGCGATCCCCCGCGCCGAGCCGCCCGCGCTCCCCGGCGGAGTTCCGCTGCGGAATCAGACAAGCGCACGCCGGATTCGCGCCGCGACTGTCCGGAACCGCCGCGGAAAACACTTTGACGTGCGAAAACTGGCCGGAGTGGCGCCGCCCAGATCGTTGAAACAACCCGCATCGGGATGTAGCGTGACGCTGGACAGCATGCTTAGCAATACCTATCCGTCCCACCGGACACAAGGAGCAAGTCATGAGAATCGGTTCCTCCATCTTCCTTATCGCCCTCGGCGCCATCCTTGCCTGGGCCATCGCCCCCGGACTGATTCCGAACGTGGACCAGACCATGGTCGGCTACATCCTGATGGTGGTGGGCGTGATCGGCCTGATCGCCTCCCTGGTCCTGGCCTCCCCGGGCCGCAGCCGCACCCGCCGGGTCAGCGAAACCCGCTCCGTCGTGGACCCGAACACCGGCGAGACCATCACCCGCAACGAGAGCCGCGACGCCGGCATCTAGCCCCATGGCGCACCACGCACCACGCGCCGGCCGAACGACCCGCACGCCGGGCCGGACTTCACGTCTGGCCCGGCGTGCGGCATTTCCGCGCTCCCCGCCCTGCCCGACCACCCCCGGCCCGCGCCCGGCACACGCCCAGCGTGCATGGCCGCGGATGAACATAGTGCCAATATGCCCACTCCCCGCCGCGAAAACTGGACATGTCCCGTGGTTCACCAACCCCAGGCCCGCCCACCCCCGGGCCGCGCCCGGCACATGCCCAGCGTGCATGGCCACGGATGGACATAGTGCCAATTTGCCCACTCCCCGCCGCGAAAACTGGACATGTCCCACGGGAGGCGAGATGAGCTTTCTGCGTTCATGTTGTTTTTCATTGACAAAGCCACAGATTCAAAGATAAAGTCAATCAACTCCACTCGCTGTGATGGCTATCACTGAAAGTGGCAGGAAGGCCAGCAGTACTGACGCAAGGGAGAGCCAGTGTTCGCCGAGGAACGCCAACAGTTGATTGTTGGGCTCATTACTGCCAGCGGCCGTGCCAGCGTCACGGACCTCGCCGAGCGTTTCAGCATCACCACCGAAACTGTCCGCAGGGACCTCGCCGCCCTCGAAGCCGCCGGCAGTGTGCGCCGGGTCCACGGCGGCGCGGTGTCCCCGGACCGCTTCAGCACCAATGAGGAAAGCATCCTCGTGCGGACCGACCAGCGGCAGCCGGAAAAGACCCGGATCGCCGAAGCCGCCCTGGCACTCATCCCGCAGGACGGCACCGGCAGCATCCTGATCGACGCCGGATCCACCACCGAGTCCCTCGCGGAACTCCTGGCCGCCCGGACGGCAGCAGCCACGTCCATTTCAGGCCCGGCCGCGGAACTTGTGGTCATCACCCACTCCCTTCCCATCGCGGCCAGGCTGTCCGCCGAACCCGGCATCGCCCTGCATCTGCTGGGCGGGAAGGTCCGCGGGCTGACCCAGGCCGCCGTTGGCCAGTCCACCGTCGAAGCCGCCCGCCGGATCCGCCCGGACATCGCCTTCATCGGCACCAACGGCATCCACGCAGCCTTCGGGCTGAGCACTCCCGATCCTGAAGAAGCCGCTGTCAAGGCTGCCTTCGTCCAATCAGCGCGCCGCATTGTGGTGCTGGCTGATGCCTCCAAGCTGGACGCCGAGACCCTGGTCCAGTTCGCCTCGTTGAAAGATCTGGACACCTTGATCACTGACACGAAACCCAGCCAGGACCTGGCCGATGCACTGGCGGACGCCGGAGTGGAGGTGGTGGTCGCATGATTGTCACCCTGACCGCCAACCCGAGCCTGGACCGCACCGTGGCGCTGCCGGGCCCCCTGCTCCGCGGGGAAGTCCAGCGGGCCGTCTCCGTCCGGCAGGAATCCGGCGGCAAAGGAGTCAACGTCTCCCGGGCGCTCGTCGCCTCGGGACTCAAAACGGTCGCCGTGCTGCCCGGGGCCGAGGCGGACCCCGTCCTCGCCGGACTCCGGGCAGGCGACGTCCCGTTCTCCGCCCTCCCGATCGGCGAGCCGCTGCGCAGCAACGTGGCACTCACCGAGCCCGGCGGCGTCACCACCAAGATCAACGAACCCGGCCCGGTGCTGAGCGCGGACCAGCAGGAGGCCCTGATCGGACTGCTGCTGGACCGCTCCCGCGGCGCCAGTTGGGTTGTGCTGGCCGGATCGCTCCCACCCGGGGTCCCGGCCGACTTCTACGCCACCGTCACCCGGCGGCTGCGTTCCCTGGATCACGGCAACGAGGCTCCCCTCATCGCCGTCGACTCCTCCGGCGAACCGCTCGCCGCCGCGATCTCCGGCGATGCGCTGGGGAAACCGGATCTCCTCAAACCCAACGCCGAGGAACTGGTGGAACTGGCTGCCGCAGCCGGATTCGCCACGCACAAGTCCGCCGAGGAACTCGAAGCGGATCCGGAGGCTGCCGCGGTGGCCGCCGCCGCCGTCGTGCGTTCCGGGGTGGGTGCCGTGCTGGCAACGCTCGGCTCCAAGGGTGCGGTGCTTGTGACGGCCGACGGCGCGTGGCTGGCCACGCACCCGCCGGTCACTGCGGTGAGCACGGTAGGCGCCGGCGATTCCTCGCTGGCCGGCTACCTGCTCGCCTCCAGCCAGGGCGCCGCCCCGGCCGATTGCCTCCGTCAGGCGGTGGCCCACGGTGCCGCCGCCGCCTCCCTGCCGGGCTCCACAGTCCCGGCAGTCCACCAAACCACCCCCGATGCCGTAACCATCACGGCCCTCCGGAAGGATTGACAGTGACTCAGCTCATTACTACCGAACTGGTCGAGCTCGACCAGAACCTGGGCAGCTCGCCCGAGGACGTGATCCGGCACCTGGCAGGCAGAGTTGCAGCCAACGGACGCGCCACCGAAGTCGAAGGCCTCTTCACCGACGCCTTCGCCCGGGAGTCCAAGACCGCCACCGGCGTCCCGGGCGGGATCGCGATCCCGCACTGCCGCTCGACGGCGGTCACCGAGCCCACGCTGGCGATGGCACGGCTGTCCCAGCCGGTGGACTTCGGCGCCAAGGACGGCCCCGCGGACCTGATCTTCTTCATCGCGGCCCCCGAAGGCGCGGACCAGGAGCACCTCAAGCTGCTCTCCAAGCTCGCCCGCTCGCTGATCAAAAAGGACTTCACCGCGGCCCTCCGCGCCGCCGGCTCACAGGCCGAGGTCGTCGAGCTCGTCGAAGGCGCCCTCGCCGACAAGCCCGCCGCGGAGGCCCCGGCAGCGGCCGCAGCAACCGCGGCCGGCGCAACCGCAGCAGCCGCATCCGCCGAGCCCGAAACGGCCGGGGCGCCGCGTCCCAAGCGCCTCGTTGCGGTCACCGCTTGCCCCACCGGCATCGCCCACACGTACATGGCCGCCGACTCGCTCGTCGCCGCGGCCAAGGAAGTCGGCGTGGATTTGCAGGTGGAAACCCAGGGGTCCTCCGGTGCCAAGGCACTGGACCCCGCCGTGATCGCCGCCGCCGACGCAGTGATCTTCGCCGTGGACGTGGACGTGCGCGGCAAGGAGCGCTTCGCCGGCAAGCCGGTCATCAACGCTCCCGTCAAGCGCGGCATCGACGAGCCGGACAAGATGGTCGCGGAAGCTCTCGCCGCCGCGGACAACCCGCACGCCCGCCGCGTCCCGCACTTCGCGGAGGACCAGGCCGAACACAACGCCGAGGAAAAGGGCGAGCACATCGGCACGAAGCTGAAGAAGGCGCTCCTGACGGGTGTCAGCTACATGATCCCGTTCGTCGCGGGCGGCGGTCTGCTGATCGCCCTCGGCTTCCTGCTGGGCGGCTACGACATCACGGCTTTCGCGGACAAGATCCTTGCGGACAACAGCCTCTTCAACCTGCCCACCGAATACCCGGAACTCGCCTGGGGCCCGCTGGGCGCCTTCCTCGGTGCCGTGTTCTTCAAGATCGGCGCCCTGTCCCTCGGCTTCCTCGTGCCCGCGCTGGCCGGCTACATCGCCTACGCCATCGCCGACCGGCCGGGCATCGCCCCGGGCTTCGTCTCCGGCGCCGTGGCCGTCTTTATGGGAGCAGGGTTCCTCGGCGGCATCGTGGGTGGCCTGATCGCCGGCTACGTGGCACATTCGATCGGCAAGCTCACCGTTCCCCGCTGGCTGCGCGGCCTGATGCCGGTGGTCATTATCCCGCTCGTGGCGTCCATCGCTGCCTCAGGCCTGCTCTTCGTGTTCCTGGGCAGGTACGTCGCGGCGGTCACTGTCGGGCTCAACGAGTTCCTGTCCAGCCTCACCGGTGCCAGCGCCATCGCCCTTGGCATCATCCTCGGCCTGATGATGTGCTTCGACCTCGGCGGCCCGGTCAACAAGGTTGCCTACGCCTTCGCCGTCGCCGGCCTCGGCGCAGCATCCATCGAAAACCAGGCCCCGTGGCAGATCATGGCAGCCGTCATGGCTTCCGGCATGGTTCCGCCGCTGGCCATGGCATTGGCTGCTACCGTGCTGAACAAGAAGCTCTTCAGCCTCGCGGAACAGGAAAACGGCAAAGCCGCCTGGCTGCTGGGAGCCTCCTTCATCTCCGAAGGCGCCATTCCCTTCGCCGCGGCCGACCCGCTGCGGGTCATCCCCGCCAGCATGCTCGGCGGCGCGGTGACCGGCGCCATCTCGATGGCGGCGGGCGTGGGGTCGAAGGCCCCGCACGGCGGAATCTTCGTCTTCTTCGCGATCGACAACTTCCTGATGTTCGTCGTCGCCATCGCGGCCGGAACCGTCGTGAGTGCCTTCGCAGTGATCGGGCTCAAGCGCTACGCGGTTAAGAAGCCGGTTGATACGGTGGAGCAG
>NZ_JBFRDB010000007.1:0-146244 GCF_052113365.1 Arthrobacter sp. YAF17
AAAATTTGAAACCAGCTGTAAAAAAAATTTGAAACCAGCTGTAAAAACCAGACCACACCACGGGGTGGCGCAACCTGGTCAATTCAACCAATTCAATACAATAAATTGGTATCAACAAACTTGGCACACTATTGAGTTCTCAAACAACAGACACACCCGGCACCACCACAACMTCAGCCGTAGATCGCTCCGGAGCAACTTATCTAACTTACCCGAACCCGGAAGCCTAAGCAAATCAGCGTTACCGCGACTCACAACTCCACAAGCAGGATCCCCACCCGAAATCAGCGCGTAACTAACCGCGCCATTTTCCAGGCTGTTCAGAAGGGGGTCGGTCGCTATCTTTCCGCATCAGCGGCGGCGACTCGAACAACAATACACGCCCCCAGCACCCGGCACAAATCCACCCCCACCACCCCACCCACACCCCCAAAAACCCCGCCCCCACACCGAAACCAGTCACCCAAAGAAGCCCCCGCTGGCCGAAACCACACCACCCGGCTTTTGTGCCGTGCGTCACCCGCAACAGGCCCGCGCCCAGACTGCCGCCCCGCAACAAGCCAGCCGCCCGCCGTCGGGCCTTAAAGGCAAAAAGGGCCGGCAACCAAACGGTTGCCGGCCCTTCTTCAAGCCACTGGCTTCAGGAGTGCTGAATTACCAGGAAGACTTCGTGATGCCCGGGAGCTCACCGCGGTGAGCCATGTCGCGGAAGCGAACACGGGAGATGCCGAACTTCTGGAAGGTACCGCGCGGGCGGCCATCGATGATGTCGCGGTTACGCAGACGTACCGGTGAGGCGTTGCGGGGCAGCTTCTGCAGGCCGAGGCGAGCGGCTTCGCGAACTTCGTCGGTCGAGTTGGGGTCAACCAGAGCCTTCTTCAGTTCGAGGCGCTTTGCAGCGTAACGCTCGACGATGACTTTACGCTGTTCGTTCTTAGCGATCATTGACTTCTTAGCCATGTGTTTAGCGCTCCTCTCGGAATTCGACGTGCTTGCGGATGCGGGGGTCGTACTTCTTCAGAACCATACGGTCCGGGTCGTTACGACGGTTCTTGCGCGTCACGTAGGTGTAACCCGTGCCCGCGGTCGACTTGAGCTTGATGATCGGACGTACGTCCTTGTCCTTAGCCATTAGAGCTTCACTCCTCGTGCCAGGATGGCGGCTACGACTACGTCGATGCCACGCACGTCGATGGTCTTGATGCCACGTGCAGAGACCTGCAGGGTGACATTACGGCGCAGGGACGGAACCCAGTAGCGCTTCTTCTGGATGTTCGGGTCGAACCGACGCTTGTTGCGTCGGTGCGAGTGCGAAATGCTGTGTCCAAAGCCCGGCTCGGCTCCGGTCACCTGGCAGTGTGCTGCCATGACGACTCTCCTCAAAAATAAACGAAACGGTTGCGGAGTTCCCGCTTAACCGTGCGACAGGCGGCGTTCACATCCAGCACCCACAGGTTTCCGATAGTCCCGCAGTGCGCTGCAGACGGCGTAAACCGGCTGCCTTCAACACTGCGGCGAAGATTTGTGGGCCACGGTCACGGGCGGCGGAACCTTTCGGAAAGCCACTGCGAAGTACCGGGATGCTGGGCGAATACAGGAGTGCACGCAACTTGAGCCCCTAACTACCGGCCTTCAGGACTGCCAATATTGCAGACAGATCCCGCCAACCGGAGCAATTGCACACGCTCCGCGCCACCTAGCGCCTACCAAGTCTACGAGCTTGACGAATTAAAGGCCAATCCGGTTTCCGGCGGTGTATAAGGGGCACCCGCCGGTCCGGACCGAAGTCACAACGGCACCCTAGCGGTTTCACAGCCAATTGATAGGCGCCGGGCGGACCGTGGAGCCATGAACTCCTCTCTCCAGCTGGCTGTGCCCGCGACGCGGAACCGGGCTCCCGTGGGGCCGCCGTTCCGCCGCCAGGCCCGGAGCCGCCTGCTCCGGGCGGACCTGCTGACCGTGATTGCGTGGGCTTCGGTGTCCTTTGCCGTGGCGCTGTGGCTGGCCGACGGCGGCGCCGCCGGCTTCTCGACGCCCGCCGGCTCCTTCACCGCTTTGGGGATCGTCGCCGGCCTGATCGGCATGGACCTGGTCCTGCTGATGTTGCTGCTGGTGGCCCGCACACCGCTGATCGACGGCGCGGTGGGGCATGACCGCGCCCTTGAATTCCACCGAAAACTCGGCAAACCATCGCTCTACCTGCTCCTCGCGCACGGAGCCCTGGTCGCGATCGGTTACGGCATAGCGGAAGGACTCGATCCGGTCGGCGAGCTCGTGGCGCTCTGGCTCCTGGTCCCCGACATGTGGCTCGCCATCGTGTCCATCGGATTGTTCATCGCCGTCGTGGTCACGTCTGTGGTGACGGTCCGACGCCGGCTGCCGTATGAGTTCTGGTACGTCGTCCACCTGTTGACGTATGCGGCGGTGCTGACCGCGATACCGCACCAGTTCAGCGTCGGCGGCCTCTTTGCCGAGGGCACCTGGCAGCGCTGGTACTGGCTCGCGATCTGTATCGCCACCGGCGCCGCCCTCGCCCACTACCGCGTGCTGGAGCCGCTGGTGGCCACGGCCCGGCACCAGCTACGGGTGAGCCGCGTGGTCCCGGAGGCTCCCGGCGTCGTCAGCATTGAACTGACAGGACGCCACCTCGACGAACTGGCGGGCAGCGGCGGACGGTTCTTCATCTGGAGGTTCCTCGCCCCGGGGATGTGGTGGCATCCGCACCCGTTCAGCCTCTCCACGGAGCCCGTGCTGTTCGATTCCTCGGGCCGGGGCAGGCTGCGGATCACGGTGCGCAATCTCGGCCACGGCTCGGCGCAGCTGACACGGCTGAAGCCCGGGACCTCGGTGGCTATTGAGGGACCCTATGGGCTCTTCAGCACGGCGGCCCGCAGCCGGGACCGCGTCGTGATGATCGGAGCGGGGATCGGAATCACCCCGATCCGGGCCCTGCTGGAGGGCACTCCCTTCGAACCGGGCAACGCTACGGTGCTTCTCCGCGGCCACAGCGAGGCGGAACTCTATCTGGGGGACGAAGTCCTGGAACTTTGCCGCCGCCGCGGCGCGACCCTGTTCCATCTCACCGGCCCCCGGAGCGCGGGCGAACACAGCTGGCTGCCGGAACCGGCAGTCCATTCAGGACACCGCCTGGCCAGTTACGCCCCGGACATTGCCGACGCCGACGTCTATATCTGCGGCCCGGACGCCTGGGCACGCAGCGTGATCAGTGCAGCCCGCGCGGCAGGTGCCCGCGAAGAACAACTCCACTACGAAAGGTTCGACTGGTGAGAATACGAGCAGCGGCTTCCGCAGCATTGGCCTCCGCCGGGATCCTTCTGGCGGGCTGGCAGTCCGGCGCGCACGTCGCAGAGACGGGGAGCACGGCGGCGGCCACGTCGGCCGCCACCTCGTCCGGGGCAGCGTCCGGGACGTCGTCTGGTCCGGGAGGGAGCAGTACCAGCGGATCGTCCGGGTCCAGCGGATCCTCTAGTTCCTCGGGGACGGCCGGAAGCGCCGGGGCCGCGGCGCAGGCCGCCGGAACGTTCGCCGGCAGTGCGGTCCAGACCCGTTTCGGCACCGTTCAGGTGCAGATCACCGTGAAGGCCGGTGCGATCACGGACGTGACGGCGCTGCAGTTGACCGACAACGACCGCAAGTCCGTGCAAATCAGCAACCGGGCCGCGCCGCTGCTGCGTGCCGCCGTCATCAAGGCCCAGTCCGCCCAGGTCCAGACGATCAGTGGCGCCACCGTCACCAGTGCCGCCTATCTAACCTCGCTTCAGGGAGCCCTCGATGCAGCCAACCTTTAAGCCTTCGCCCGCCGGGCACCCGGCACGCAGTGCCCCCGACGTCCCGGCCCTGAGGAGCAGGACCTTCCAGTGCATGGGGACGGTCATCAGTCTCGCCGTGCCGGTCGGCGAAGCGCAGGCTGACGAGGGCCAGGTCCTGGAAGGCGCCACGGCCGCCGTCGAACGTGTGTTTGCCGGCCTGGACGAAATGTTCAGCCTCTACCGCCCCGATTCCGAAGCGAGCCGGCTGGCCAGGGGCGAGGTCACGCTCCGGGAGGCGTCGGCGCCTTTCCGTGCCCGCTTTGCGGAAGCCACTGGGTGGGGGCTGCTGACGGAGGGGTTCTTCACCCCCGAACGGCCCGACGGCGTGCTTGACCTCTCCGGAATCATCAAGGGTTACGCGATCGACCAGGCAGCGACGGCACTGCAGGACATCGGCGTCGAGGACTGGTGCCTGAACGCCGGGGGCGATGTCCTGGTGAACGGTTCGCCGGCGCCGGGAACCGGGTCACCGTGGCTGGCCGGCGTCGTGGACCCGCTGGATCGCGGGGCGCTGCTCTCGGCCCTCCCCCTGGGCGGGACGGGCCGCTTCGCCGCCCTGGCGACGTCCGGGACCGCGGAGCGTGGAGACCACATTTGGCGGGCCGGAGTAGGACGCACGGAATTCCGCCGCTCCGAGTTCCGCCAGGCGTCGGTGGCGGCCTTGGACATTGTCACCGCGGACGTGCTGGCGACGGCCATCGTCGCCGGCGGGAGGCCGATGCTGAACTGGGCCACGGACAGTTGGGAAATCGAAGTGCTCGCCGTGCTCGGCAGCGGGGAACTGCTCGCGACGCCGGGATTCCGGGCCTAGAGGTGCGTGAGCCGGGGGTAACGCGGCGTGAGGCCGTCCCCGGACGACTTGCCCGTGACCCGGCGGACCACCCATGGGCCGGCGAACTCGCGGACCCAACGGGCGTTGGCGCGGAGTGCCTCTGCCCGGCCCAGTTCCGGTACCGGGGTCATGGGCGGGACATCGATCGAGTGGTCGTGCTCCAGGACGGTGAGGACACGCTTGGCCATGTTGGCATGGCCGGCGGGAGACATGTGCATCCGGTCGGTCGCCCACATTCCCCAGTCGTAGTACTCGCTGAAGCGCCAGTAGTCCACCAGGAGGGCGCCGTGGTCGCCGGCGATGCCGCGGACCAGTTCGTTGTAGATGGCGGTGCGGCCGCGCGTCGTGCCGAAGATTTTCGAACCGCGGGAATCGAAACCGGTGAACATCACGATGGTTGCGCCGGTGGCCTTGAGCTTCCGGATTCCGGCGTCGTAGTCCACCAGGAGGTCGTCGATGTCGACCTTGGGCCGGAGGATGTCGTTCGCGCCGGCGTAGATGCTGACGACGGTGGGTTTCAGGGCGACGGCGGCATCGATCTGCTCGGCCATGATCTGGCGGATCTTCCGGCCGCGGATGGCAAGGTTCGCATACCCGAAGCCCGGGTCGGCGGCGCCGAGCTGCTCGGCCACCCTGTCCGCCCAGCCCCGGACACCGTTGGGGCGGGTGGCGTCGTCGTCGCCGACGCCTTCCGTGAAGGAATCTCCAAGGGCTACATACCGGGACGTGAAATCCATGGTTCCAGTCTGCCAGCAGTTGCCCCAAGCAAACAAAGCCGGGCGGCCGGCCGCTACTCGCGGATCCGGACCGCCGATTCACGCAGGTACTGCTCGACACGGGTGTAGGCGTCCCGGGTCAGGGCCTTCCAGAGGGCGATGGCCAGGCGCGGGTCGGTGCTTTCCAGCTCGGAAATTGCCTCCGCGCTGAGCACCATCAGCTCCACGGGTCCCATGGCCCGGACCGTGGTTTCCTGCCGGCTGCCGCTTCCCAGCGCCAGTTCGCCAAACGTCATGCCGGCGCTCAGGGTGTTGAGTTTGACCCGCGCGGCGCTGGGTCCCGGGGAGGTGCTGCTGACCTTGCCCCTGGTGATGAAATAGACCCCGCCGAACCGCAGCCCGACGCGGCGGATGACGTCGCCGTCGTCGAATGATTTTGGGCTCATGAGGGCTTCCAGCGCGGCGGCGTCGGCCGCGTCCAGCGGCGACAGGGCAGGCGACGCGGTGACCGGCACGTGGTCCGGCAGCAGCAGCCGGTTCCCGTAGCGCTCGAGCAGGCGGTTTTCGCAGTATTCGACGGCGGCGTTACGGCTCGCGAAGGACGCCACCGGGTGTTTTGCGGACGGACCCAGGTTTTCGGCCACCGACCCGTCGGCCTCGATCAGCACGAGTTCCCGTCCGGCGCCGGACAGCCCTTCCCGCGACATTTCCAGCATGCGCAGGGCGACGTCGCTGACCTGGTCGGTGCGGCGCAGGTCCAGGACCACCAATTCGACGTCGTCCTCAAGGCTGCTGAGCTCCCGGACCATGGATTCGGTTCCGGCGAAGAGCAGGTCGCCGTTGAGCTCGATCACACGGGCACGGTGGCCGTGGCCGCGGAGGACGTCGGCGGCCTCGTCGTTGCGTCGGATGCCCGACGGCGTCTCGGTCACGTCGTAGGCGGCGCGGATCGCGGAGCGGCCGGTCCGGGCAGCGCGGACGAAGTGCAGTTCCATGTCGCGGGAGAGGCGCTGGGCGGTGGCGAGGCCGCGGACGCTGCTGCCGTGCTCATCCAATGGGGGCGAATAGACGGCCAGGCCTACCTGGCCGGGCAGCACGGCGATGATTCCGCCGGCCACACCGCTCTTTCCCGGCATGCCCACGCTGCTGATCCACGCACCGGCGTCGTCGTACATGCCGGAGGTCATCATGACGGACAGGACGCGTTCCACCGGGCCGATCCCCAGCACCTGTTTGCCGCTGCGCGGATTCCGGCCGCCGTTGGCGAGGGTCGCTGCCATGATGGAGAGGTCGAAGCAGTTCACCAGGACGGAGCACTGGCGGAAATAGTCCTCAAGGACCGGCGTCGGGTCCTCTTCAATGATGTTGAACGAGCGCAGCAGGTACGCGAGCGCCGTGTTGCGGTGCCCGTGCTTGAGTTCGGATTCGAAGACGCTCTCGCTGACCGAGAGCTGACGGCCCGCGAAGGCGGAATACGTGCTGAGGATCCGTTTGAAACCGGACTGGCCGCCGGATCCCCTGATCAGTGAGGTGGCCGTGAGGGCGCCGGCGTTGATCATCGCGTTGGCGGGCCGGCCCGTTCCTTCGGCCAGGGAGATTTCGTTGAAGGAATCCCCGGACGGTTCCACGTCCACTTTGGCGTCGACTGCCTCGTTGCCGAGGTCCTCGAGGGCCAGCCCGTACGTGAAGGGCTTGGAGATGGACTGGATGGTGAATTCCTCGCGGGTGTCCCCGATCTCGTAGACCATGCCGTCGACGGTGGCGAGGGCGATGCCGAAGTTTTCCGGGTCGACATTGGCCATGGCCGGGATGGTGCTGTAGGGCTTGCCGTCCTTGAGCTCAGCGATCTCGGCGTGGATCCGGCGCAGGTAGCTGTCGATCGGCGATTCCATAGTGCCAACACTAGGCGACGCCGTGTGGGGCGGGGCGGTGGGCCGGCCGCTAGGCCTGCTTGCTTTCCCGCAGGATCCAGTGGTCCTTGTCCAGGCGGCCCACGATCTTCTCGCCAATCCGGGCGAGGTCGGCGACGTCGTCCTCGCTCAGGGCGTCGAGGAACAGCGAGCGGACCGCCTCGACGTGGCCCGGGGCGAGCTCCACGATGGTCTCCATCCCCGCGTCGGTGAGGTGCGCCGTCGTGACCCGGGCGTCCCCCGGGTGCGGACGGCGCTCCACCCAGCCGCGGGCCTGCAGCTTGGTGACCACATGGGAGAGCCGCGACAGGGAGGCGCTGGTGCGCGCGGCCAGTTCACTCATGGGCAAAAAGCGGCCGTCAGCCTCGGAGAGCATCGCCAGGACGTTGTAGTCGAAGAGGGAGAGCTTGCGCGCGTGGTGCAGCTGCGTGTCCAAGGCTGCCGGAAGCAGGGTGTTGATGCTCACCTGGGCCAGCCAGGCCCGGCGTTCGTCGGCATTCAGCCAGCGCGTGTCAGTCATGGATACAGTCTAGGAGACTTGAAGATTGACGGTTCAACTTCGCAGGATTCCGTGACGGAATTTTCCCGTCTGTGCGCGGAGGGCAGGCGGTAGGCTGACCGTATGTATGTTGTGTCCTTGACCTACAAGGTCCCCGAAGAGATCGTTGACTTCCATCTCCCGGCCCACGTCACGTGGCTGCAGGATGCCTTCGACCAGGGCATCTTCTTGGTCGCGGGCCGGAAGATACCGCGCACAGGGGCGTTATTACTGTCCAACGCGGACCGCGGCGCCCTGGATGCCTCGCTGGCCAAGGATCCGTTCTATGTCAACGGTGTGGCCGAATTCGACGTCGAGGAGTTCCACGCGAGCCGGGTGGCCGCGGGCTACGAAAACCTGCTGGACAGCTGAGCCGGCAGCCCCGCGCTGAAGAACGCAGTTCAGGCAGCGGGGATCTTGGCGGTCAGCTTCTTCAATCCGGCCTTTGGCGGGACCCTGACAGGCTCCGGCCAGCGCGGGGTGAGCTGGTCCCCCAGCGTGACGCCCCGGAGCTTGCGGCCGAAAAGCGGCAGGACCCAGTCATGGACCCAGCGGCGCTGCCGGCGTTCCCAGCCCCGGAGGCCAAGTTTCGCCGGCGGTTCCCAGTCCTTGGGCTTGACCTTGTGCGGAACCCCGAGCTGGTCCAGGACCTGGCCGGCGAGATACTTGTGGCCCGCCGTGGACATATGCAGCCGGTCTGAATCCCACATCCGCGGATCGTAGAACGCTTCGAGACACCAGTAGTCCACCAGCACGGCCTCGTACCGCGCCGCCACTTCGCGGACCCGCTGGTTGTAGACGGCGTTCCGTCTCTTGAGGGGTTCCAGCAGCGCCGAGACCCTGACGTCGAAGCCGGTGAAGAGCACCACCGTGGCCCCGGTGGCGGCCAGCCTGGCGACGAGGAACTCGTAGTCCTTCATCAGCGCGTGGATGTCGGTGCCGATGTCCAGGATGTCGTTCCCGCCGGCGTAAAGGGTGACCAGCGTCGGTTCCATGGCCAGCGCCGGTTCCAGCTGTTCCGCGATGATGTGCCGCAACCGCTTGCTGCGGATGGCGAGGTTCGCATACTCCCACCCCGGATCCGCCCTGGCCAACCGCTCCGCCACCCGGTCCGCCCAGCCGCGAACCCCGTTGGGCAGCCGGGCACTGTAGTCCCCCACCCCCTCGGTGAAGGAATCCCCCAGGGCAACATAGACCCGCCGCCCATGGGCGCCCGGGGCAAGAAGGTTTTCAGCCATGGCCCCACGCTATCCAGCCCACCCGGCCAGCAGGGGACAGCAGGGTAAACGGCAGGAACACAATGCCGTGCAGACCGCACGACTCCCGCAGGAGGCCCTCAACGAAACAACGCGGAGTCACCTACGGCCCATCCCGGCGGGGATTATGGGCGGTAAGTGACCCCGCGTTGCAGTTGACGGAGGCGGAGCGCAACGGTGACCTGACCACACGTCCGGCGCCGGACGAATCAAGAAGGTGACCCGACCACAAGGCCGCTGCCGGTGCTTTGCAAAGGAGCGCATCGCCGACTAAGGCCGCCCGCGGCCGCAGGAGGTGTCTAAGCGACGGCAAAGCAGCGGTTGCGGCCGAAAGCCCGGCAGGACCTGCGGGAACAGTTGGAGCAACAACTGCGGGAGCGTCGCCTACAGCTCGGCCTTCCCCTGCCGCCAGTACCCCATAAACGCGACCTGTTTCCGGTCAATCCCCACGTCCCGCACCAAGTACCGGCGCATCTCCTTGACCACCCCAGCTTCACCGGCGATCCAGGCGTAGAACGGCATGGCCCCGGCGGGCTTGTCCGGATTCCGGCTGGCGCTTATCGCAGCGGCGTCCATCCGGGCCGGGGTCTCCCACAGGATGTCGCGGTCCACGTTGACGTCCTCGGGCTCAGGCCCGGCGGCCGGCTCCGGGGTGGCGCGGAGCCCCACCCAGCCCGGGAGCGTGACGGCGGCCCGGACCGCCTCCTGCAGCAGTTCGCCGTGGGGACGCGACCGGCCGATCGCCGCACCGCGCGCAAGCCAGGTGATCTCGACGTCGGCGGCTGTTGTGATGCCCTGGAAGTCGCCGGCTTCCGGGACCTCCAGGATGGCGTGGCCGCTGACGTACGGCGGCAGGCTCTCAAGGATGGCGCTGATGGCGGGGACGGCCGTCTCGTCTCCGGCCAGCAGGATCCGCTGGGCCAGGCCCGGACGCCATTCGATCCCGGAGTAGGTTTCGGCCGTGGCGCAGTGCGCGGCCCGGTTGTTGGGTCCGATCAGGGTCAGGGTGTCGCCCGGTTTGGCATTGAGGGCCCAGTTGGCTGCCGGTCCGCCGTGGCCGGCGTCGTCAAAGTGCAGCACGAAGTCGACGTCGAGTTCCGGGTAGACGGCGTCGAGGCGTTCCTGCCGCACGGTGTAGGTGCGCATGGAGCCGCGGGTCGCAGGATCCATGGCCAGCCACTCGCGGTACCAGCCGGTCTGCTCCATCCGGAACTCCGGCAGCGGCAGCGTGGTGCCATCGGCGGCCAGCGAGGGGATCATGAGTTTGATGCGCAGGTCCAGGGTGCTGCCGCTGACACCGAAGTCCCGCAGCGAATAGCCGCCGAAGGTGACGCGCCGGAAGTTGGGGCCGAGCTGCTGGACCGCCGTGACCTGGACCTCGAAGGCCAGGGTCATGGGTTCCGTGGCTGGCGGGCTCTTGAGGGCCGCCGGGGTGGGTTCCGTTGCGTGGTTCTTGGCAGTCATGGGACCAGCTCCAGGGTTGTGGTTTGAGGGGAATCAGAGAAGTGGCGGCCCAGCGGGATGATCAGCGGAGCGCCGGATACCGGGTCGGGGAGCACCCGGGACTCGAGGCCGAACACGTTGCGGACCAGTTCCTCGGTGACCACAGTCCGGGCGGCTCCTTCGGCCACGATCCGTCCGCCCTTCATGGCGATGATGTGGTCCGCGTACCGCGCGGCGAGGTTGAGGTCGTGCAGCACAATCGCCACGGTGGTGCCTCGCTGCCGGTTGAGGTCCGTGATGAGGTCCAGGACCTCCACCTGGTGGGTGAGGTCCAGGTAGGTGGTGGGCTCGTCCAGGAGCAGCACTTCGGTTTCCTGGGCCAGGGCCATCGCGATCCACACCCGCTGCCGCTGCCCGCCGGAGAGCTCGTCGACGTTCCGTCCGGCGAGTTCCAGCGTTTGGGTCGCGGCCATCGCCTGCTGCACGGCGCGTTCGTCCTCCGCCGAGCCGCCTGCAGGCCGCGCCCGGAAGAAACCCTGGTGCGGGTAGCGGCCGCGTCCCACGAGGTCCCGGACGGTGATGCCGTCCGGTGCCGTGGGGTGCTGCGGGAGCAGGCCCAGGGTGCGGGCCACTTCACGGGCCGGACGGCTGTGGATGTCCCGGCCGTCCAGGGTGACGGTGCCGGCCGCGGGCTTAAGCAGCCGGGCGAGGCCCCGGAGCAGGGTGGATTTGCCGCAGGCGTTGGCGCCGACAATCATGGTCACCTTGCCCTCGGGGATGTCGGCGCTGAGTCCCTCGATCACGGTCCGCTGATCGTATTTCAGCGTCAGGCCGGAGGTCTGAAGGGTTGCCATCTCAGGCGTCCTTTCGGTTGGAAGTGACGAGCAGCCAGAGCAGGAACGGGGCGCCGAGTGCACCGGTGATGACACCGACCGGCAGGACCGTTCCGTCCAGCAGCAGCGGTGCGATATTGGCAGCGACGTAGTCGGCGCTCAGGACGATCAGGACTCCGGTCAGGGCCGACGCCGGCAGGCTGGCTTTGCGGACGAACCGGCGCGCGATCGGCCCGGCGAGGAACGCGACGAACGCCACGGGCCCGGCAGCCGCCGTCGCCGCCGCGGCGAGTCCGACGGCGGTGATCACGATGGCCAGCCGGGCCGCGCCCACCCGGACGCCGAGGCCCGCGGCGGTGTCGTCACCGAGTTCGAGGATGCGCAGCGGGCCGGCCAGGAGCGCGACGGCGGGAACCAGCACCAGCAGTGCGATGCCGAGGACTCCGGCCCGGTCCCAGGTGGCGGAGTTGAGCGAACCGTTGAGCCAGACCAGGACGTCGGCGGCGGTGCGGATATCCGTCCTGGTCAGCAGGAAGCTCACCACGGCGTGGAGGGCCGCGGCGATGCCCACCCCGGCCAGGATCAGCCGGCTGCCGGCGGCGTCGCCCCGCTGCCCGCCGGAACCGAACGATCCGCTGCGGGAGATGGCGTAGATGAGGGTGGCCACGGCCAGCGCGCCGGCGAAGGCGGCCCCCGAAACCATGGCGCCGGTGGCTCCGAAGACGACGATCGCCGTCACCGCCGCGGCGCTGGCGCCGTAGCTGATGCCGATCACGTCCGGGCTGGCCAGCGGGTTGCGGAGCATGGTCTGGAACAGCGCACCGGACAGCCCGAACGCGGCGCCGATCAGCGTTCCGACGACGGCGCGCGGCAGCTTGTGCTCCATCACGATGAAGCTGGCGCCGGGGATCTTCTCCCCACCGGTAAGGTGCGCGCCCAGGATCCGGAAGAAGTCGGGGATGGTGACGGTGTAGCTGCCCAGGAGCACGCTCGCGGCGAAGAGCGCGACGACGGCGAGGGCCAGGAAAGCGGTCCTCCAGTGTTGCCCTATCAGTTTTGGTCGCTCAGCCGCGGTTTTGGCGACAGTAAGTGATAGGTCAACGGGGGTTTTGGTTTCGGCGAGTGTCATAGCCCGGCCCCCTTGCCGCGCCGGACCAGCCAGACGAACACCGGGGCACCGATGAGCGCGGTCACGATCCCGGCGGGGACTTCACCCGGGAGCAGGATGACGCGGCCGATCACGTCGGCGGCCAGCAGCAGGGCCGGGGCCAGGATCAGCGAGAACGGCAGAATCCAGCGGTAGTCGGGGCCCGTGAGGAAGCGTACGGCGTGCGGAATGACGAGGCCCACGAAACCGATCGGCCCCGCCAGCGCCGTGGCAGATCCGCAGAGCAGGACGATGCCCAGGGCGGTGACGCCGCGTGCCAGCCCCACACGCTGGCCCAGGCCTCGGGCGATGTCGTCGCCGAGGGCGAGGTTGTTGAGGATCCGGCCGGTGGCGAGCACTGTCGCGGCTCCCAGCAGCAGGAACGGCAGGGCCGGGAGGATCACGGACCAGTCGCGGCCGGCGATTCCGCCCACTTGCCAGAACCGAAAGCGGTCCAGGGTGTCCCGGCTGGACACCAGGATGACGTTCATCAGTGAAAAGAGCCCCGCGCTCAGGGCGGCGCCGGCGAGGGCGAGCTTCACCGGCGTCGCGCCGTCCCTGCCGAGCGACGCGACCAGGTAGACCAGCACCGCGGCGCCCGCGGCGCCGGCAAACGCGAACCAGATATAGCCCGTCAGCGAGGACACACCAAACACGTAGATTCCGGTGACGACGGCAAGCGCGGCCCCGGCGTTGATGCCGATGATGCCCGGGTCCGCGAGGGGGTTGCGGGTGACACCCTGCATCGCGGCGCCGGCGAGCCCGAGGGCGCCGCCCGCGAGCAGGCCCAGGACGGTGCGCGGAATCCGGGCGTGGACCACGGCGTGGTCGCCGTTGGCCGGATCGAACTGGGTCAGCGCCTGCCAGACGGTTTCCAGGGACAGGCCCCGGGCGCCGATCGCGAGCGACGCCGCGGTCACGAGCGCAAGGACGACGACGGCGGCCAGCAGCCAGAAGGCGCGGGGGCCCCGGGCGGGGGCGACCGGAGCCGCGGGCGTCTCCGATGCGGGCCGGGCGGCTGCGGAGGCCGCCGTCGTCGTAAGTGGGCTCATGGTCCGGTGGCTACTTCGCTGCCTTGTCCGCGGCCCCTGCCAGCTGCGGCAGGAAGGTGTCCAGGGACCACGGCAGGCTCAGCGGCGAGGAGGCGGAGATGGACAGCGTCAGGGTGTTGTCCGTGTCCGCGACGAGCGCGCCGGTCTTGACCGCAGGGATCTGCGCCATCAGCGGATCGGCCCGGACGGCGTCGGCTGCGGCGGCGTCGGCGACCCAGGTCACGAAGATGTCCGAGTCGAGTTCGTTGGCCTTCTCGGCGGACCACGGGATGTAGAACTCCTTGGATCCCTTGGAGTTTTCGTCCACGACGGAAGCCTGCGTCATGCCGATGGAGCTGAGGAACCGGGGGCGGTTGTCATTGGCGGTGTAGAGGCCGATCTTCTCGGTGGCCGCGGGGTCCAGGTTGCCATAGATGAAGGTCTTGCCGGCCAGCTGCGGGTACTTCGCGGCCTTGTCCTTGATGGTGGCCTCGGTGTCCGCGACCAGCTTGGTGGCTTCGGCTTCCTTGCCGAGGGCCTTGCCGATGATCGTGGTGGAATCCTGCCATGAGGTCCCGTAGGCCACGTCGGGGTGGGCCACGACGGGGGCGATCTCGCTGAGCTTCTTGTAGTCCTCTTCGCTCAGGCCGGAGTAGGCGCCGAGGATGACGTCGGGGTTGAGCTTGGCGATTTCGGTGAAGTTGACGCCGTCGGCCTCGGAGAACTGGGCCGGGGCCTTGTCAGAACCGAAACCGGCGCCGAGCTTTTCAAGGGCGGAGTCCTTCCACGGGGTGGAACCCTTGTCGTTGCCGCCCCATTCGTTCTTCGGGACGCCTACCGGAACCACGCCGAGGGCAATCGCGACATCGTCGTTGACCCAGGAAACGGTCACCACGCGCTTCGGCTGTTCCTTAACGATCGTCTCGCCAAACGCGTGCTTGATGGTCACCGGGAAAGCGGAACTCGCCGACTGGCTGGGGGCATCCGCCGCGGTCGAGCTTGCCGGACCGGTGGAGCACGCGGTCAGGGAAAGGGCGACGGCAGCCAGGACAGCAGTTGCCTGGCCCGTGGCGCGGAGGAAGCGGCGTCTGGGCAGGGCGGTGCTCGGGGTAGGGAGAGGCATGGGATTCCTTAGGTCAATGATGCGAACCTAAGTAAGGCTAGCCTATCCTTGGACTAATTAAGCAAACCTTTCGTAACGTAATTGCCAAAACGGCACTTACCGCCCCGCATAAACAGCAACGCGGGGTCACCTGCGGCCCATCCCGTCGGGGAATTTGGGCTGCAAGTGACCCCGCGTTGCGGAAGGCCAAACAGCGGGCGGGCCGGAAGAGCAGCCCGCCGTCCGGTCAGCGGAGGACGATGTCCACCGGGTTCGCCTCCGAGCGCCAGGTTCCCTCGGATCCGGGCCGCGAGCCGATCACGGGGGCCGTGAGCACCCCGGAGCGGTTGGTGCGCTTGTCACGCAGAATCTCAGTGACGGAGCCGAGGTGCCGGGACAGGTCGATCACGTTTTCCGGCGCGGCCAGGAGCAGCTGGAACCCAAACTCATGCAGGGCCTTGATGCCGGCGCCGGCGAACTCCTCCGAGGCAAGGACAAAGGCCTCGTCCATCATCACCGTGCCGTAGGTGGTGAAGCCTTGCTCGGCGATGCCCAGCTGGTAGCTCAGCGCGGCGGCCATGATGAAGGCGGTGAAGCGCTGCCGCTCGCCGCCGGACATGGAACCGGTGTCCGCGTGCATAAAGACTTCGGTCTTCTTTGAGCCCTTTTTCGGGCCCTGCACCTCGCGGTGCTCCTTGCACTGGATGAACAGATGTCCGCGGACGTCCAGCACCTCGGCACGCCAGCGCCGGTCCTCGGGCGTCTGCGAGCCCAGCCGCTTCACGAGCGTCTCGAGCGACTTGTAGCGGGTGGTGAGCTCGGCGTCGTCGTCCGTGTCCGGGCCGGCGGCCGCGGCGGACGCCGCAGTCACCGTCTTCCCCGGGCGGGCGTGCCGGACCTTGAGCGCGTTCTGGATGGCGTCCTTGAACTGCTTCGCCGTGGCGGGCAGGGTCTGTTTGATATCGAGCTCCAGGAAGCTGCCCTCGTGGAAGTTCACCTCTGACAGGATCCCGTTCAGCGGCAGGATGCGGCTGGTGATGGAGCGCCGTTCCTCGTCCAGCAGGTGCAGCAGGGTGGAAAAGGATTCGTGCGTGCGCTGGTTGAAGAACTGCCGGAATTCGGCCTCCTGCGCCGGCAGCCCGTCGCTGACGATGGCGTGATATCGGGCCTCGAACTCCCCCGCGGCGCCGATCGAGGTGCCGTGGTCCGCGGAAATCGCCGTTCCCCACTCGCGCACAAAGCCTTCGAAAATGCGGGTAAGCCGCTCCGAGGTGGCCTGCCCGCGGGATTCGGCCGCATGCAGCTCGGCGAGGAGCCGGGTCCGGACCTGGTTGGCGAGGTTGTCCAGTTCGTGCATTTCCAGGATGTCGCTGACGCCACCGAAGGCGGCCAGATACGGCTCCAGCGCCGTGACCGTTTCGTCCGACGGCGGCGACTGCTCCAGGCGCGCCCGCGCGGCGTCCAGCAGCGAATCGGCGGTGGTCAGCTGCGAGTCGACAGCCTTGTACTCGCTCTGCAGCACGGCCGCGGCCTCGGTGCTGGACTGGTGCTTGTGCCGCGCCGCTTCGATGTTGGCGCGCAGCGGTTCAAGGTCGGCCTGCGCAGCGAGGGCGTCCTTGAGCCGCTGCTCGATCCGGGCGAGTTCGTCCGCGGCCACCGCGGCCGACACCTGTTCCCAGGGCCGGTGGTCCTCGGCCACGCGGCGCAGTGCCTCCAGCTGCCGGGTCATCCCCTGGTGCGATTCTTCCCGGCTTTGCGCGAGTTCAGCGGCCTTGGCCAGTTCCTGCTGCAGGTCCTCGACCTGTGCCGCCACGAGCTCCAGCTTGGAGGCGTTGTCGAAGCCCAGGACATAGTCCTGCCGGCCGGTGAAACGGTCGTCCTTTTCCACGGTGTGGCGGTTTCGCTTGACCACACCGCCCAGGCTCAGGCCCTTGTCCAGCCGGGCCAGCTCGTCCGGGTCCTCCACACACGGGTAGGCGAAATCGAGGGCGATCCGTTCCCGGATCCACTCCCCGGCCTCCGCGCCGGGTCCCATGGTGAGGATGTCCAGCTTGGTGAGCAGATCGCCGTCGGCCACGTCCTCCACGGCCAGCGCCCCGCCGGCAAGCGGCTTGGAGATGTCCACCGCGCGCAGCGCACCGCGGACGGAATGGTCGTTGAGGTACCGGGTGACGGCGGCGAAGTGCTCGCCGGGGACCAGCAGCGTCGTGGCGAGGCTGCGCAGCGCCCGCTCGGCAGCCGGCCGCCACTGCTCCTGGCCCTCGGAGAGGTCGATCAGCTCGCCGCCAAACGGCATCTGCTCCTCGGCGACGCCCGTGGCCGCCGCGATGGCGCTGCGGTTCTCAATGCTCGACGGCGGCAGCAGGGACTTGCGCGTCTTGAGCGAGACCAGCTCCTGCTGGGCAGCCGCAAGCTCCCGCTTCCTGGTCGCGTGGCCGTCGAACGCCTCGAAGCGCAGCTCCTTGAGCGCCTCCGAGTCGTCCTTCAGTTCGGCCGAGCGGGCGGCCGCGTGCTCGTGCGCCTGCTCCCAGCCCGCCGCGGTCCACTGCAGTTCCAGGCCGGCGTCGGTTAGTGCCTTGCGCGCCGATTCCTCCACCTGCTGGCGGAGTTTGAGCCCCACCCGGGCGTTCTCGAGCGATTGTTCGATCGCGGAGATCGCGTTGCCGCCCTGGTTGTTGTAGTCCGCCTCGAGCTCGCGCAGGTCCTTGGCCAGGCTGTCCCGGATGCCGCGCTCGGCGCCGAGCTCCTTGGCCTTCGCCTGGGCCAGGTCCTTGAACCGGGCCAGCGTTTTCTCGTGGACGGTGACGGCCAGCTGCTGCCTGTACGCCTCGAACTCCTCGCCGGCGAGCTCCCGGAGCCGGTTCGCGTCGAGGAGGGACTGGGCATAGTCCTTGTTCAGTCCGGGCACGGGGGCCAGTTGGTCGCGCTGCTGCCGGACGTCCTCCAGCCGCTGCCGGATGGACATCAGGTTGCTGAATTCCTCGACGACGTCGTCCGCCGCGGCCAGCGTGGCGGGCGCGTCCAGGACCTGGTCGCGGAAGAAGTTGTTGACGCTGCCGCCGAGGCCCTTGCCGGCCTGGATGACGCGCAGCAGCGGCAGGGCCTGGTCCGAGTTGATGCCGAGCAGGCGCCGGAAACGCTCCGCGAAGGCCTTGTGCACGTCGAAGATCTGGGCGTCCGGGAAGATCGTGTCCAGCGCGGACTTGGTGAAGCGCTTCTCCGCGATGCCCTCGATCGCCGCGAGATCCAGCGGCTTGTTGTCGATCAGGTAGTACCGCCCGACGCTGGACTCCGTGCCGTTCTTGGGCAGGTCGAACAGCGCCGAAACCGTCACCCGGGTGCCCGCGGCGTTGTCGAACGTCAGGGCGACGGCGGACCACGTGGCACCCGGGCGCTGGAACGCGCTGGCCGAGCCCTCGCCGACGGCCTTGTCCCCCACCTTGCCGCGCATGTACGTAAACGTGGTCCGCTTGTCCTCGACCGCGCCGCCCGCGCGCTGGGCCGCCGCCTCGTTCGAGCGCGGCCGGGCATCGAAGACCCGGAGCATCGCGTCGAACAGCGTGGACTTGCCGACGCCGGAGTTGCCCGTGAGCAGAGTGCCGTTGCGGTCCACGTGCATCGTGTGGGCGCCGTGGAAGGTGCCCCAGTTGACCACCTGGACCAGGGTCAGGCGCATTTGGCCGGGGTTGGTGAGCTCGCCCATCGGGAGCATTGTCGCGATGCTCACTTGGTGTCCTCGGCTTCTTCAGTCGTGGTTGCGTCCGACGGYGACGGCGATGCCGCCCCCGCCCCTTCGCCGGACAGCATTCGTCCTGCGGACGATGCTGCCGGCTCCGACAGGCCCGATGCCACTCCCGGGGCGGCATCGCCGTCACCGTCTTCGTTTGTCGGGTCACCTTGGGCGACCGAATCGGCACCGGCGTCGTTGTAGTCGTCACCGTTCGGTTCATCTTCAGCGGCGGAGCCGTCGTCGTCCGGGTCGCCCTCGGTGTCATCTTCCGCCGGAGTTGCCGCGTCGCCATCGAGTTCCAGCAGGGGTTCGGTGCCGGACTGGTCGGTGGAGGCGGCTACCAGGGCTTCGATCTGGGCGGGGATGTCGCCGATATTTTCGAACGGGAGGGCCAGGGGGAGGGCGTTGGAGATCGTGTAGACCTCGTCCAGGCCGGTGGTGAGGAGGAGTTGGCGGGCCAGGAGTTTGGTGATGGCGCGGTTGACGACGTCGGAGTCGCGGAGGGCGTCCTGTTGGCCTGAGGGCTGGTAGTGGGCAACGAGTTCGGCGATTTCCTCGCGCGTGATGGTGGGGTCCGTCTGGGCTGTGACGTGGCGGTCCAGGAGCAGGCGGAGGCGGAGCAGCACGATGGTTTCGACGCGGCTGAGTGCCCGCTGCTGACGCAGGATGCTGGAACGGGTGCTGCCGCCGATCGCCTCGGGGTCCACCGGGCGCAGCACTGCCACCTTGCGTTCGTGGTCCAGTTGGAGGGTCAGGAAGAGTTCGGAGAGCCGGCTGCGCAGGATCAGCTGGTTGTCCAGCAGGGTGGTCCAGAGCTTTTCGTCCCGGCCGCCGTCGATGTACGGGCCCTTGAGGAGCTTCACGAGGGCCTGCCGGACCTTCATCGGAAGCACGCCGGTGTCGCCCGGGAACAGGGCCGCGCCGTCGACAAACGTGTCCCTCGGCGTGACAGTGAAGGGGGCGGCGTGGACGTGTTCGGCGTGGCCGGCCTCAGGCTCCGCGTGGGCGTCGGCGTGCTCCGGCTCAGCAGCCTGCGTGTCGTGAGAAGTTTCAGTCATCTTCAGTCCTTCTTGAGCGTGACCAACGGAAGGTACGCGGTGCGTGTGGAGCCGTCGATCTGTTCGAAGTCGAGAGTGTCCCAGGCCTCGCGGTCAAAGCCGGCGCCCGCGTGCAGGGCGTGGGAGAGCAGGGCGCGGATCGAGTTGATGTGGCGTTCCCCGTCCGGGAGCTGCGCCCAGGCCTCGGCCAGGGTGGTGGCGCCGGCGAACGCGGTCCGGATGGCCTCGGGGCTGGCTTTGCCGGTCCGCGGCGAGCGCACCCGGTCCGAGTCGCTGAAGGCAATAGGGTCGGCCAGCTTGGGCGGGGCCGCAAACTCGTCGGGGTCGAATAGCTTGACCATGGCCAGCGACTCGAAGCCGGCGTTGAACAGCACCGGACCGCGGACCAGCCCCGGGCGCTCCCGTTCGTACGGCAGGGACCGGATGGCCTGCTCGGCCTCCCGCAGGACCTTGCGGAGCCGGACGGACTGGCGGAAGTCGTCGCTCTGGACGTAGGTGTTGAGGCTTTCGCTGAGCTTGCCGTAGATCCGCTGGATCTGGCTGTGCTGGGTCCGGAGTTCCGCCACCAGGTTCTTCAGCGTCTCGCGTTCGTCATGGCTGAGGTCGTCCGCGAACTGCCGGCTGAGCACCTCGCCGATCGCCGACCGGAAGCGCAGCTGCTGCTGCGGGTCCTCGAGGAACGCCGTGAAGGACCGGAAGGTCCTTCCCTCGGGACTTTGCCGGAGCCGCTTGTCCGCTTCCAGCACCTGGGCCATGGTGGCGCCCTTGCTGAGGGACTCCTCGATGATCTGGTTGCGGAGCTCGCCCACCAGCTCTTCGATCCGGTCCCGCATCTTCTTGTAGTCCGCGGGCAGGCTGGCGGCGAGGTCCAGGATGTTCCCGGCGGCCTCCACGGCCTCATCGTCGTCGAGCAGCCCGTCAAAGTCACCCGAGCTGATGTCCTCGATCAGCTGGCGCCGTTCGCCGATTTCCTCTTCAAGGGACTCCAGCCGGGCGCTCTGGTCCGGGTTGGTCTCGTTGGCGAGCTTCTCGACGTCGCCCAGCAGCGTGCCGAGCCGCGAGCCGTTCAGGGTGGAACGTTCGCTGGAGAGGCTGTCGAGGAACGCGAGGACGCGGGCCGCGGGTTCGGTGACTTCGTACACGATCTGGCCGGACTGGTTCCGACGGGTCAGGAAATTCTTCCGGGTCCACTCGTCACCGAACGTCTTCCCGTTGGCCGAGCCGCCCAGCCCGGGGTCCTGGCGCCGGAGCTGCTCCAGGAAGGCGTCGACGTCGGCATGGAACTGTTCCAGCGGAAGCTGCGGCCGGGTTCTCGTAAACGAGGCCTGCAGCACGGCGATCACCCATGGCGCCGAGCGGGTCAACGCCCAGGCGGGACCCTTGGTGAGGAGTTCGAGGTCCCGGAGCCGGGCGCTGATGGCGTCGGCAGAGGACAGGGCGGAACGGGACACGCACTCTCCTTCAGCTGCCGTGGGGTCTGGATGGGGCAGCGGATTCGGAAAAACTGCCAGCTACAAGGTTAACGCAGGCCCCGGTTTGCATTCATCGTTGTGCGCCGTCCGCTTCGGGAGCAGACTATGAACAGCACGTGAGAGGAGCCAGCGATGAGCAAAAAAGCAGTACTGATCACGGGGATAGCGGCGGCGGCCGTCATCCTGGGCGGCGCAACAGTGGCGGTTGCTGCCAGCACCCAGACCGCCGCGCTCCGGCTTCCGGACGCCGGCGTTGCCGCCGCAAACCTCGACCGATCACTCCGGGCGGACACAGCCGAAGCACCCGGGCAGGACGACGATTCCAACCTGCCCGCGCTGAGCACCCAGGATGCGGACAAGGCCGGCAGCGCCGCCCTCGCCAAAGTCGGCCAGGGCACCGTAACCGAGGTGGAACGCGAGAACGAAGGCGGCTCCGCCTACGAAGTGGAGGTGCGGCTGAACGACGGCACCCAGGTTGAAGTCCAGCTCGGTGCCGACTTCCAGGTCCTGAGCCAGGGCGCACCCGAACGCGACGACGACTGATTCACCTGTTGGGCCGGTTGCAACGGGCGGACCGTGAGGTTTCCGCGACCGGTCCGTGACCTACGCCCCGGTAGCATTTCGATCCCGTATCAAGAGCCACGGCGCGGGCTCTCGACTCTGGCTAGCGCTCTTCCCCCACCCTACGCTCGGGCTACTGATTCAGCCGAAGCAACGGTGCAGGAGGAAGAATGCAGTTCGACCTAAGCGCAGTGGAAACAGCAACGCTGGTGTTCATCGGAACGCTGGTATTTGCCCTGGTACTGACAGTGTTCGTGATGACGGCGTCGTTCGCTGCCCTGGTGCTGGTGGGCGTCGGCCGGCTCGCCTGGATCGTTGCGGCAAACATCCTGCTGGGGCTCGTCCACGGCATTAACCACGCCTGGGACCGGCTGGTCCACCACGCCTCCACAGTGGAGCTTCCGGGCGACTTCGGCGGAGACTTCGTCGGGGAAATCGCGGCCGAAATTATGGGCCAACCGGCCCCTAGTACCGGCACCTACCCGCGGGTAGTATTGCGGGACAGCTGAAGGGTCCTCCACCCACGGCGGATCCAGGGCTCGAGCCGGTAACCCCGGTTAGAGGAGATGCCCGATGAGCTCCGCCGTTGAGAACCCAGCCACTGACAATCCGGCCGACAGCCCCGCCGCCGAGGTCCCGGTCCCGGCCGGGACGCTGGGCCACGATGCCACCGCAGCCGACGCGCGGGCCGTCGCCGAAGCCGCCCGCGAGACCAGTTGGGACCGGCCCAGCTTCGCCAAGGGCCTGTACCTCGGCAGCTTCGACCTCAGCCTGATCCACCCCTGGCCGGAAGCCCCGGCGGACGACGTCGAACGCGGGGATGCGTTCATGGCCCGCCTGACCGACTACTGCCGCACCATGTCCGGGCGCACCATTGAGCGCGATGCCCGGATTCCGGATGAATACCTCCGGGGGCTGGCCGAGCTGGGGGTCTTCGGCATGAAGATCCCCCGCGATTACGGCGGACTGGGCCTCTCGCTGGTGTACTACGGACGGGCGCTGGCGCTGCTGGGCTCCGTGCACCCCAGCCTCGGCGCCCTGCTCTCCGCGCACCAGTCCATCGGCGTCCCCGAGCCGGTCAAGGTCTTCGGCACCCCCGCGCAGAAGCGGGAATACCTGCCACGCTGCGCCGCGGGCGCCATCACCGCGTTCCTGCTGACCGAGCCCGACGTCGGCAGCGACCCCGCCCGGATGGGGGCGACCGCTGTCCCCTCCGAAGACGGCGAGTCCTACGTGATTGACGGCGTGAAGCTCTGGACCACCAACGGGGTCATCGCCGAACTTGTGGTGATCATGGCGGTGGTCCCGTCCCGCACCAACGCGGACGGCACGGTTCACAAAGGCGGCATCAGCGCCTTCGTCGTGGAGATGGACTCCCCCGGCATCACGGTGGAAAACCGCAATGCATTTATGGGCCTGCGCGGCATCGAGAACGGCGTCACCCGTTTCCACCAGGTCAGGGTGCCTGCGGCGAACCGGCTGGGCCGGGAAGGGCAGGGCCTGAAGATCGCCCTCACCACGCTGAACACCGGACGACTCTCCATTCCCGGGCTCTGCGTCGGCGCCGGCAGGTGGAGCCTGAAGATCGCGCGCGAATGGTCCAACGCCCGCATCCAGTGGGGCCGGCCGGTGGGCAGGCATGAGGCCGTGGGCAAAAAGATTGCCTTCATCGCGGCCAGCGCCTTCGCCCTGGACGCTGTGTTTGAGTTGTGCGCCGAAATGGCCGACGCCGGGCAGAAGGACGTGCGGATCGAAGCGGCCCTGGCGAAGCTGTGGTGCACCGAGATCAGCTGCCGGATCGCCGACGAGCTGGTCCAGATCCGCGGCGGGCGCGGCTTCGAAACCGCGGACTCGCTCGAGGCCCGCGGCGAGCGTGCCGTGCCGGCCGAACAGCAGCTCCGCGACCTGCGGATCAACCGGATCTTCGAGGGGTCCTCGGAGATCATGAAGCTTCTGATCGCCCGCGAGGCCGTGGACGCGCACCTCGCGGCCGCCGGAGATCTCGCCTCCGAGGACGCCAGCCTGTCCGACAAGGCCAAGGCCGCTGTCGGCGCTTCCGGCTTCTATGCCAAGTGGCTGCCGAAGCTCGTCGCCGGGGCCGGCATGGACCCGCGTTCCTACAGCGACTTCGGCCGGCTCGCCAGGCAGCTTCGCTTCGTCGAGCGCTCCTCCCGACGGCTGGCCCGGCAGACGTTCTACGGGATGGGGCGCTGGCAGGCGAAGCTCGAGCACAAGCAGGCGTTCCTGGGCCGGATTGTCGACATCGGGGCCGAACTGTTTGCCATGGCCGCCTGCTGTTCCCGGGCGGAAATGCTGTTGCGGACCGAGCCGGAGAAGGGGGCTTCCGCCTACGAACTGGCCGAGGCCTACTGCGAGCAGGCCCGGGTGCGGGTGGACGAGTACTTCGACCAGCTCTGGCGGAACACCGACGACGGCGACCACGTGCTCACCCGCAATGTCCTGGCCGGCGACTACGAGTGGCTCGAGACCGGAGTCCTGGACCAGTCCGAAGGCACCGGCCCCTGGATTGCCGACGCAAGCCCCCGCGCTTCGGTCAAGGAGAACCTGCACCGGAGGTATCGCTGACACGAGGGCCTTCCCCCGTTATGCACGCCGCAAACGAATAGTAAGCATCCTTGCTACCTCCCGCTGCCCGTGGTTAGGTGGACTTGAGACCTGCGCGCGGGTCTCCGCCTTGCGGTGCCCGACTCAAACATTGAGCCCGGGTCAATCAGTGAAAGTGAGCATTCCTCATGAGCAGCCCAGCAGGCCCCGAAGACCGCACGCCCCGACGCTCCGGTGACGGGGAACCGGCCGTAAACCACGAGGCCCGGATCCACGACGCCCGGGAGGATGCTGCCCGTCAGGACGCTTCACGCGCCAACGACACGCGCGTCATTCCGACCGGCACCGCTCCCGACGCCGTCACCACCCGGAGCCACGACGCCGTGCGCCCGGAACCGACCCGCGCCCAGGCCGTGACCGCCGAGCGCCACGACGGGACCGGCCGTAACCATGCCGCCGTCGCCGGCCATGACACCGTCGCCGACGAGGTCCCCACCCGGGAAACCGTGGTGGCCCGTGAAAAGGAGCAGTTCGGCGGCATCAAGATCGGCTCGGCCTTCTTCGGCTGGCTCGCCGCCACCGGCATGGCGGTCCTGCTGACCGCACTGGTCGCCGCCGCCGGCACCGCCGTCGGCCTCGCCACCAACACGGACGTCAACGCGGCTGTGAACTCCGCCAATCAAACGGTGGGAATGGTCGGCATCATCGTGCTGCTTGTCATCCTGTTCGTGTCCTACTATTCCGGCGGGTACGTCGCCGGCCGGATGGCGCGCTTCAATGGCGCCAAGCAGGGCTTTATGGTGTGGGTCTGGGCACTCATCGCCGCGGTCATCGTCGCCATCCTCGGCCTGGTGGCCGGCCAGCAGTACAACATCCTGGCCCAGCTCAACAGCTTCCCGCGCATCCCGGTCAACGAGGGCGAACTGACCACCACCAGCATCATCGCCGCAGTGGTGGTGGCCGCAGTGGCCCTGGTTGGCGCCGTTCTCGGCGGAACCGCCGGCATGCACTTCCACCGCAAGGTGGACCGTGCCGGCTTCACCCCGGCGGACACCGTCGAGGAGCGCTAGGCGGTTTCGTCAAGGTAGTACCAGCGGCGGTCGACCCGCAGGAAGCGGCTCGTCTCGTGGTGGACCCCGCGTTCGCCGTCGTGCCGGAAGTGGGCCTTGAACTCCACGGTCCCCTCGGTGTCCAGCGGGCCGCCCCGCCCGGTTGAAATGATGTCCAGGCGCCGCCACTGCTGGTCCGGGTCCAGTTCCAGTGAGGCCGGCCGGGTGTCAGGGTGCCAGGTGCGCAGCAGGTAGCCGGCGTCCAGCACCACGAAGGCGCTGTACCGGGAGCGCATCAGCTGCTCCGCCGTCGGGGCTTCCGCTTCGCCGGCGTGGAAGCGACCGCAGCAGTCCGCGTACTGCTCCCCGGAGAGGCAGGGGCAATGACCGCGGAACAGGGGCCGTTCCGGCTGGGCATTGGACGCGGAATTGGCGGTGGCTGGGGGCGTCACAGTTGTCCTTTCAGGGGGCCGGGCCACGCCGGCCGGGCACCTTCAGACTATAGACGCACAGTTCCGGCGGCGGAGGGGTTACGGACCCATAACAGCTCTGACACGACTCGGCCAAGACTCCGGATGCCTGCGTGTCCACGGAAAAAAGTCCGTATGGTTAAGGGGTGCTGTTGCCCGCCGCTCTTGGCGGGCAACGTCGCGGCAAGGCCGGCAAGGAGAGGTGAAATGGAAGATCCGACAACCATCGCCCTCAACCTGACCTTCCTCGGGACCCTCGGTGTGGCGGCCGTCATGTTCTTCGGCCTCTTCCTCGTTTTTGTGGCCACGCTGGTGATCGCCGGCCTCGGCCGGCTGGCTGCCGTGACCATCATGGCCCTGGGACGCGGGCTTTGGCCGTCCACAGGAAAAGCCGCCCTTGCCGCCGGCCACGTCCAGCGGGACCGCCCGGTCCGGGCCGTCGGAAGCACCCAACACGCCCGGCCGCAGAAAGCCGCGAAACCGGTGAAAGCCGCAAAGGCTGCCAAACCGGTGAAGCCTGAAAAGCCCGCCAAGAAGGAACCCGCCCTGTCACCGGACTGGGCTGCCGCCGTCGCGCAGGCTGATGCCCGCGCCGCCGCCCGTGCCAGGGCGGAGGCTGCCCCGGCCGTCAAGGTCTCGGTCCGCGAACTGCCCAGCCCCGCGGCTCCCGCACGGGACGTGTTGGCCGTGGCACCGCTCGTCGAGTCGGCCACGGACCGGAACGGCCAGCTCGGCACAGTCCCGCCGGCCTTCCGGAAAGCCCCGATGCCCGCCGCGAAGTCCATGCTGGACACCGGCTCGCTGGTCTCTCTACCCGGCCGGCTGCCAGTGCCCCGGAAGCCCCAGTGGACGCCCCAGAACCGCCAGCGGCCCACGCCGCAGGCCCAGGAGCGCAAAGCCGGCTGAGGCCTTACCCCCGGCAGGCAAGTCGGCTACGGTGAAACTCATGGAATTCAGATACTTGGGAAACAGCGGCTTCAAGATCTCGGAAATCACCTTCGGCAACTGGCTCACGCACGGCTCGCAGGTGGAGAACGACGTTGCCACCCAGTGCGTCCGGGCCGCGCTCGACGCCGGCATCAGCACCTTCGACACGGCTGACGTCTACGCCAACACGGCCGCGGAAACCGTGCTCGGCAAAGCCCTCCGGGGTGAGCGGCGCGAGTCGCTGGAGATCTTTACGAAGGTCTTCGGCCCCACCGGGCCGAAGGGCCACAACGACCTCGGCCTCTCCCGCAAACACATCATGGAGGCCATCAACGGCTCGCTGACCCGGCTGCAGACGGACTACGTGGACCTCTACCAGGCGCACCGCTACGACTACGAAACCCCGCTGGAAGAGACCATGCAGGCCTTCGCCGACGTCGTGCGCCAGGGCAAGGCCCTCTACATCGGCGTCAGCGAATGGACGGCCGCCCAGATCCGCGACGGCCACGCCCTCGCCAAGGACCTGGGCTTCCAGCTGATCTCCAACCAGCCGCAGTACTCCATGCTGTGGCGCGTCATCGAGGCCGAGGTGGTTCCGACGTCCGAGGAGCTGGGCCTCTCCCAGATTGTGTGGTCGCCGATTGCCCAGGGCGTGCTGAGCGGCAAATACCACCCCGGCAAACCGGCCCCCGAAGGCAGCCGTGCCACGGATGCCAAGGGCGGCTCGAGAATGATCGAGCGCTGGATGTCCGATGAGGTCCTCACCGGTGTGCAGCAGCTCAAACCCATAGCCGACGAGGCCGGGCTGACCATGGCCCAGCTGAGTATCGCCTGGGTGCTGCAGAACCCGAACGTGGCCTCCGCCATCATGGGCGCATCCCGCCCGGAACAGATCGAGAAGAACGTGGCGGCCGCAGGTGTGAAGCTCGACGCCGGAATCATGGAGAAGATCGACGCCGCGATCGGCTCGCTCGCCGAACGGGACCCGGCGCAAACCAAGTCGCCCGCCTCCCGGGAGGCATAGATGACTAGCCTGCCCACGCTCGCCGTCACCGGTGCCACCGGGAACCTGGGCGGCCTGGTGGCCAGGCTGCTGGCCGAGGCGGGCAGCCCGCAGCGGCTGCTGGTGCGCGACGCCGCCCGCGCCCCGGAACTGGAAGGTGCCGTCCCCGTCGTCTGCACCTACATGGACTCGGTGCTGGCCAAGGGTGCGCTGGACGGGGTAACGACGCTGTTTATGGTCTCCGCCGCCGAGGCCGAAGACCGGCTGCAGCAGCACTACGCTTTTGTGGACGCGGCCATGGCCGCCGGCGTGCAGCACATCGTATACACCTCGTTTTTCGGAGCCGCACCCGATTCCACCTTTACCCTGGGCCGCGACCACTACGCCACGGAGGAATGGATCAAGGCCTCCGGAATGGACTACACCTTCCTCCGGGACAACTTCTACCTCGACTTCATGCCCCTGCTGGCCGGCGAGGACGGCGTTATCCGCGGACCCGCCGGGGACGGTGTCGTGGCAGCCGTCGCCCGGGCGGACATCGCCCGCTCCGCCGTGACCGTGCTCCGCGACCCGGCGCTGCATGTCGGCCGGACCTACGACCTCACCGGACCCGAGGACATCTCCCTGGCCACGGCCGCCAGCCTCCTCACCGCCGGGACCGGCCGGACCATCACTTTCCAGAATGAAACCGTCGAGGAGGCCTACGCCTCCCGGGCTTCCTATGGCGCTCCGCCGTGGCAGGTGGACGCGTGGGTGAGCACCTACACCGCCATCGCGGCGGGCGAACTGTCCGGTCCGACGTCGGCCGTGCACGAACTCACGGGCCGTGAACCGCTGGGCCTGGGGCAGTTCCTGGCCGAGTCGCACACGCTCTAGGCGTCCGCGCAGGGTCGCGGTGAGCCCGATCGGGCCCAGTATTGACGGGTTCCGGGCTGCGGCGTAGACCTGAATACGGGTGACACCGGTCCAAAACCGGGCTGGTCCGGAGCAGAATCGCAGCGCCATGCCAAAGCAGATGTCCCGACACTCGTCCATCCTGAAGACGCCGCAACACGGACGGAAGCCCGCGCCGCACCCGGGCGAACCGAGCCACGGTCCGCTGACGGCGGAGGAACTCCAGCTCGCGGTGCGGAACCACTCCATGCCGTTGGAGGCCCTGCAGAGCGACACCACCCCGCCCGGGCTGCATTACCTGCTGAACCACTTCGACATTCCCTTCATCGACGCCGAGCATTGGCATCTGCGGATCGGCGGCGCCGTGCAGCGGGCCCAGGAACTGAACCTCAAGGCGCTGCGCCGGGCGCCGCGGATCAGCATCCCCGTGACCCTGGAGTGCGCAGGCAACGGCCGTTCGCTGCTGCGGCCCCGTCCGCTCAGCCAGCCCTGGCAGCTCGAGGCCGTCGGCACCGCCGTGTGGACCGGGGTTCCGCTCGCCTACCTGCTGGCCCAGGCCGGGGTGGAGGATGAGGCCGTGGAGGTGGCGTTCACCGGCGCCGACAGCGGAATCCAGGGCGGCGTCCGGCAGCAGTTTGCCCGGAGCCTCCCAATCGCCGAGGCCCTGCGGCCGGACATCGTCCTCGCTTACCGGATGAACGGCAATGACCTGCCGCCACAGCACGGCTACCCGTTGCGGCTGGTGGTCCCGGGCTGGTACGGCATGGCAAGCGTGAAGTGGCTCTCCTCGATCAAGGTGCTGACCAAACCGTTCGACGGGTTCCAGCAGACGGTCGCGTACCGCTACCAACAGGACGCGGACGACGCCGGCACGCCCGTCACGTGGATCAAGGTCCGTTCGCTGATGGTCCCGCCGGGCGTGCCGGACTTCTTCACCAGGAGCAGGATCCTGCCGGCGGGGCTGGTGATGCTGACCGGCCGGGCGTGGTCCGGCGAGGGTGCGGTGCAGCGGGTCGACGTGGGCATCGACGGCAAGTGGGCGCCGGCGCATCTGGAGCACCCGGCCGCGCCCTTCGCCTGGTGCGCGTGGTCGCTGCCCTGGGTGGCTGACCCCGGAGGACACGAGCTGGCCTGCCGCGCCACGGACGCCACCGACGCCACGCAGCCGCTGGAGCAGGCCTGGAACTACCAGGGCATGGGCAACAACGTGGTGCAGCGGATCAAGGTGACGGTCGGGTAGCCGCAGCGAACCTGGTGGCGTAGCCGCTAATAGTCCACGATGGCGCCGGCGGAGATATTGACCGTGGCGTCGGTGATGGCCCCGGCCTTGTCCGAGGCTACGAAACAGGCGACGTTGCCGACGTCGGCCAGCGTCGCGGTGCGGTTCAGGTGGGCCGTCCTGGCGATTTCCACCACGATGTCCTCACGTCCCTCCGCCTGCCACGGAATCGTCTCGATGATGCCGCCGGACACCATCGTGACCACGCGGATGCCGTGTTTTCCCAGTTCCAAGGCCCATTGCCGGCGCAGTCCCTCCATGGCGTCCAGTGCCACCTTGAAGCCGCCGAGCCCGGGGATGGTCTGGGGGCCGGAGCCTCCAAACATCAGCACCACGCCGGAGCGCTGCCTGATCATGTGCGTCGCCGCGGCCCGGGTGGTGATGAAGTGGGTGCGTGCGGCCAGGGTAATGGGCTGGGTGAAGTCGTTGACGTCGATGTCCATCAGCGGCTGCTGGATGTCGCCGAACGAAATCAGGTTGAAGGAGATGTCGATCTTCTTGTTCTTCTTGGCCACCCGATCCACAAACGCGTCGACCTGCTCTTCGTCCAGGGCATCGACGACGGCGGTCTCCGCCCGGCCGCCCTCCTCCTGAATGTCCCGGGCTACTTTTTCCAGCCGCGACCCGGTGCGGCCGGCGAGGTGGACGAATGCGCCCTCCGCCGCGAAGGCCCGGGCCACGGCCCCGCCGATGGAGCCACCCGCACCGTAGATCAGCGCGGTCTTGCCCTGCAGCAGTCCGCTTCCCTGCACCTCATTGTTCAGCATGGTCGCCTGCCTCCCGCGGTGGAGTGGTAAATTCCCTCAACTATGTTCTCGCCGGGGGTCGCTGGCAAGAGGGGTAGCTGAGTTCAGGAAGCGGGGAATTTTCGCGGATCGGGTCAGACGCGCGGCGGCGCGGAGGGGATATCAGGGTTGTCCGGACGTGCAGTGCCCTGCGGGTTGTCCGGACGTGCTGTGCTGTCCGGGCCTGCGGGCGGCTCCGGTCGCCGCGGCATCGCGGGCGCCTCCGGCTGGTCCGGACCTGCAGCTGCTGGGCCGCCGATACCGTAGAAGCCCGCCTGCCCCCCGCCCGGCGCGGGTGTGGCCGGACCAGTTCCGCCGGGGCCCGGCTGACCGGAATAGGGCGGCGCACCGGCATAGGACGTATCACCGGGTCCGCCCGGGAGCGGCGCATACCCGGGGCCGGCAGGAGTCATGGCGGGCGGAACCGCAGAGGCTTCGCCGGGATCCCGGGGACCCATATCCAGGTGGAACGGCGGGTATTCGTCCCGCATCAGTGCGACGTAGGCGGTGACACGGTAGATCCAGCGGTTCAGCCCCATCAGGAATTCGAACAGCCCCCGGGAGTACACCCCCGTGAACAGCAGGATGACGCCGGCGATGAAGACCAGCAACCCGAAGAGGGACATCCCCGCGCCCACCTGCGACCATTCGTCTTCGCGATACACCCAGGTCGTGGCCGTGCCGGTGAGCAGCGCGATGATCAGCAGGTGCGGGATGGCAAGGAGCCAGGACTTCACGAGCACCAGCCCGTGGGAGAGCTTCTCGGGATAGTCGACGTCGAAGTCGGCCGGGTAATCGGTGCGCTCCAAGGTGAAGGGAGGGTAGCGGTCGGTGCCGAGCGCCGCGTAGCAGTAGAAGGCCACCCGCCAGCTCCAACGGATCACGCCGACGTTGAAGTTGAACAGCGAGCGCGGGTAGTGCCCGGTGAAGAGGATCGCGAACCACGCCACGATGGTGACCACGCCGAAGGCAAACCAGAGGAAGAAGAGCACGATGAAGTGCGGGATGGCCAGGAACCACTTGACCAGCCACTTCCAGCGGGACAGGTCCGGGTCCAGATAGCCACTGAGCCGTGCCGGATACACGACGCCGGAACCCGGCGGGATGCCCGGCGCCACCCCCGGCGGGGTGCCCGGGAGGGCGCCCGCAGTGGAGGGCTGGGCGGCGTAGGCCGGCCGTCCCGGGACGGGCTGGCCGCCATACGGTTGGGCCTGCCGGCCGGGTCCGGCCGGCGGTCCGCCTTTGCCGCGGCCCAGTCCGGCGGCGCCGAAAATGATCAGGGGCAGTCCGATGAGGAGGAGCAGGATTCCGCCGACCAGCAGCCCGATGAAGACGGGCCACAGGAGATCAGAGCGGGCGCCGGCTTGAAGATCCACGGCAACCGGTGCCGTGGCGTCGGCATTCATGATTACCACCGACCAGGACCCCGGCCGCAGATCCCACTTGAGCTCCTGGGTTCCCTGCCCGGTGGCCACCGCAGTCCAGAAACCCTGGTTCGCGGGCGATGCCGGCACCTTGGGACCGGTCACGTCGCGGTACAGGGCCCGGAACGGCGAGAATCTGACGTCGACGATTTCGGAGTGGTTGACATCGGCCAGATAGGCCGTCACGTCGGCCTGTGGGGCGATCCCGATGAAGATCGCCTTGGTCGGATCGGCCGCCGAACCACGGAGCAGGACGCTGCCCGGCACGAACGGAGCCGTTTCAGGGAAGCTCCTTTCTGTCATGACGTCGAGGCGCGGTGAAGTGAGGGCGAAGGAATTGGCGGCGAAGCGTTCCACGGGCGTGGTGAAGTACCCGTTGTCGCGCTGTTGATAGTTGGCCCACCCGACGGCGCCGGAGCCGGCCAGCAGCCCCAAGCCAAGGAGTGCGCTGAGCGTGCCCAGCACGAGCATGACAATCCGGCCTGGTCGCATGAGCGCCGTCCTTTCACATGGTCCTTGTGAGACCCCGGTTCAGCATGGACGCCGGTTTAGCGCCCCAGCGAGGTAAGCAGGCTGCGCGCCCAGCTCTCGGCTTTGTCGATTTCGCCGTCGCGCAGCGGCCCTTCACTTCCTTTCACGTAGAACGGCATGGGTTCGGCGATGATGTCGGCTCCGCCTGCTTTCAAGGCATGGGTGATCTTCTTGGCGGCATCGCCGTGGATGAACATCCGGACGCGGGTGTCGAACGCCGCGGCGTTCACGCCCTTGAGGGACCCGCTGCCCAGGGCCGAGAGCAGCGAGGTGATTTTCGGCGTCGGGCGCCATCCGTTGATGGGGCTGCCCACCACCAGCAGGTCCCCCGCGGCGAGCGCCTCTGGCTTGAAGTCGCCGACCGGTACGGAACTCGCCTCCAGCCCGTCGAGTGAGCCGGCAATTGCCTCGGCGACCGATCTGGTGTTGCCGTAGGCCGAATCGTAGACAACCAGGGCTTTCATGCCGTGATCACTACCTTGAGGGCCTTCGTTTCCGCGGCCCGGGCGAAGGTGTCGTAGGCCTCCAGGAACTGGTCGAAGGTGAAGTGGTGGGTGGCGAATTTCTCCGCCGGCACCTTGTTCTGCGCCACGAGCTTGAGCAGCATCGGCGTGGTGTTGGCATTGACCAGTCCCATGCTGATGTTGATGTTCTGGATCCAGAGGTTCTCCACATGCAGCTCCACGGACTTGCCGTGCACGCCGACGTTGGCCACGTTGCCGCCGGGGCGCACAATGTCCGTGCACATGCTGAAGGTCGCCGGAATGCCGACCGCCTCGATGGCCACATCCACGCCCTGCCCGTCGGTCAGCGCGAGCACCTGTTCCTTCCAGTCGGCGTCGCTGGAGAGCACGACGTCGGTGGCGCCGAACTCGCGGGACTTCTCCAGCCGGTTCGCGTCAAGGTCGACGGCGATGATGGCGGCGGCGCCGTAGAGTCCGGCCGTGGCGATCGCGGCGAGGCCCACCGGGCCGGATCCGACGACGGCGACCGTGTCGCCGGGCTTGACGCGGCCGTACTGCACACCGATCTCGAAACCGGTGGGGAGGATGTCGGAGAGCATCACGGCCCGTTCGTCGGTGACGCCCTCAGGGAGCAGATGGAGGGAGCTCTCGGCGTAGGGGACGCGGACGTACTCGGCCTGGGTGCCGTCGATCAGGTGGCCGAACACCCAGCCGATGCCCGATGCCCCTTCCTCACCCATGCAGTGTGAGTAAAGCCCGGTCTTGCAGTTGGCGCAGTGGCCGCAGGACTTGATGCAGGAAATGATGACGCGGTCCCCGACTTTCAGGCTGGTGACCGAGGAGCCGACCTCGGTGATGGTGCCCACGCCTTCGTGGCCGAGGATCCGGCCCTTGGTCACAGCGGGAACATCCCCCTTGAGGATATGGAGATCCGTGCCGCAGATCGTGGTGGTGTCCACCTTGACGATCACGTCGCTGGGATTCCGGATCTCCGGGTCGGGGACGTCCGTCCAGGATTTTTCGCCGGGACCGCCGTAGACGAGGGCTTTCACGCATTCTCCTTGATCCTGAGCAGGCTCGGCGGATCCACGATGCGCAGCCGGCACGGCGTCACGGAGGCATCGATGCCGGACGACATGATCGAATGGCGGGCATGCTCGTGGAGTTCCTCGATGGCATCGGCTGTCACGCGGGCGTGGGCCAGGTCCACCACGATTTCGTACCCGGGAAGTTTGGCTGCGACGCGGCGGCAGACCACATAGAGGGCGCGGATGTTCGCGGGCGTGACTACGCCCCGCACGTCGACCCGCGCCGACTCCGCACTGGCGTCGATTCGGATGAGCACTTTGATCTTGGGATCACCGTGTGAGGGGTGGGCGTAATAGGCGCTGCTGCGGGTTCCGTGGTGCCGGTGGGTCACGGGGCATCAGAGCTCCCGTGCTGCCCGCGAGCGGCCTGAATAGTGTAGAAATCGCTGTTAACAGTCATGCTGGCTGCGGTCTCCTGCCCTGTTCCGCAGACGCGGGCCAGCGCAGGATGCCTTTCCTTCCCCAAGGTTCGAGCGAGACCGTACAACTGTTGTAACAGGCGGTTCATCCCCCAATGGCCGTGCAGGAACCGCCCAGAATCCAGCATGGAGGGTGCATGTTTCCGGTGCAAGGGGCGAAAGTCCCTTGTCCTGCGGCCACCCCGGAGCCCGGCGGCATTCCCCGGCCCGAACCGGTGCCGCGGCGGGTCCGGATTGGCGCCGCGCACTCAGGCACCTAGCCTGTTCCTTATGCCTGAGACACTTGCCGACCCCGTGAATGACCTCGTCCTCGCCTCGGCGCGGATTCCCGGCGGGACGGCGCTGTACGACGTTCACGTGGCCGGCGGGGTGGTGTCGCGGATCGCGCCCGCAGGGACGCCGGGCAACCCCGGAACCCGGGTGGTTGAGCTGGACGGCCGGTACGTCATCCCGGGGCTGTGGGATGAGCATGTCCACATGACACAGTGGGCCCTCGCCGCCAACCGGATTGATCTCTCCGGCGCCGCCTCGGCGGGTGAGGCGGCCGACGTCGTGCGTTCCCATCTGTCCGGTCCCGGCTTTGCGGAGGAAGGCGGCGGCGGCCTGACGGTGGTGGGCGTCGGTTTCCGGGACGCCGTCTGGGCGGATGTTCCCAGTCTGGAGCTGCTCGACGGCGCCACCCGGGGCCGGCCGGCCGCGCTGCTGAGCCATGACCTGCACTGCGTCTGGCTCAACAGTGCGGCGGCTTCCCGTTACGGCGTGGCGGTGGATGCGACGGGGCTGCTGCGCGAGGAGCCGGCCTTCGACCTGACCCGTGAGCTGGGCAGGCTGCCGGACGCCGTGGTGGACGCGTGGGTAGGCGAGTCGGCGCAGGCGGCGGCCGCACGCGGGATCGTGGGGATTGTCGACTTCGAAATGACGTGGAACCGCGACGTGTGGCTGCGTCGCCTGGCCGGCGGGTTCGGCTCCTTCCGGGTGGACGCCGGCGTCTACCCGCAGGACCTGGACAGGGCCATTGCGGCGGGGCTGCGGACGGGGCTGGAGGTGCCCGGCGGGGCGGGGCTGCTGCGGGTGGGTCCGCTCAAAGTGCTGATCGACGGTTCGCTGAACACCCGCACGGCGTACTGCGTGGACCCGTATCCGCACGGCGGCCGCGGACTGCTCACGGTGAGCGAGGCGGAGCTGCTGGAACTGCTGGTCCGGGCCCGGGAGTCGGGTTTTGTCCCGGCGGTGCATGCGATCGGCGACGCCGCCAACGAGGTGGCGCTGGATGCGTTTGCGGCGGCCGGGATCGCCGGTCGGATTGAGCATGCCCAGTTTGTCCGCGGCCAGGATTTCGCCCGCTTCGGCGAACTGGGCCTGACGGCGAGTGTCCAGCCCGCCCATGCCCTGGATGACCGCGATGCGGCCGACTCCAACTGGGCCGGCCGCACGGACCGGGCGTTTCCGCTGCGGTCGCTGCTGGCCGCCGGGGCAACGCTGGCGCTGGGCTCCGATGCTCCGGTGGCGCCGCTGGAGCCGTGGAGCGCAATGTCGGCGGCGACTACCCGGGCGCGGCAGGACGGGCGCGGACCTTGGCACCTGGAGCAGGCACTCACCCGGCAGGAGGCCCTAACGGCGTCAACGCGCGGGCGGGGCACGGTCCGGGCCGGGGACCCGGCTGATCTGGTGGTGCTCGACGGCGATCCGCTGGCGGTATCGGACGCTGTCTTCGCGGCGATGCCGGTGGCCGCGACACTCGTGGCCGGGCGGTTTACGTTCCGGGACGGCCTAAAGCCGGCTTAGCCGCCCTTGACGCGCGACTGGATCAGATTGGCGAACGGCAGCCGGCCGAACTCCTCCACGAACGCCGCGTGGTAGCCGGCTTCGGCCGCGTTCAGCTGCTCAACGGGCAGCTCCTTCCAGGCGATGATCAGCCTAGTGGCCGCGCCGAGCTGCCAGATCAGCCGGCCGTCCCAGTGGCCGGGCGGTTTGCCGTTGCCGAAGTCGACGAATTCCTGGATCTGCCGGCGGAGCCCGCGGTTGCCCTTGCTGCCCGATCCGGCCTTCCCTACGTAGAGGACGTCCGCGGCATCGACCCATTCGGCGGCGAGCGCATCCGTTTTTAGAGTGGGGTCCTTTTTCTTGAAGACGCCGGCCGTGCTTTTAGCCAGGTACTGCGGCCGGAAGCCCTCGGGCTGCAGCACCGCGAAGATCCCGGGTTTCTGCGGGATCCGGTTGATCTCGAGGTCCCCGAGCGCCCGGAACCCGGTGAAGCCGTCCTGCTTCAGTGACTGTCTGTTGATCGGCATGGGTTCCTTGGATCGGGGCGGGGCGTTCCTTCAAAGCTTACGGAAGCGCCGGTTCTGCGGCCGCTTTAATTGTCTGAGGTGACCGATAGCTTGGATTCATGAACGGCAGGCAGGAGCCCGGCGTGGCTCCAATAGCGGCAACAGCCAAGACGGTCGCGGAGGTGGTCGGGGCGCTGGCCGCTGTCCGGCCCGCCCGTGACAGTGCTGGGCTGATCAACCAGATCCGGGACCTCGAGGACGCGAAGTCCGCCGCGGCCGCGTCGCAGGCCCGCCTGACCGTCGCCTTCGATCTGCTCCAGCGCCGTGTACAGTCCGACGCCGGGATGCCCGCGGCCGAGCTCGGGGCCGGGGTGGCCGCGCAGATCGCACTCGCCCGGCGGGAATCCCCGGCCAAGGGGAACCGGCTCCTGGGGTTGGCGAAGGCCTTGGTTAAGGAGATGCCTCACACTTTGGCTGCTTTGGAGGCCGGGCAGCTCAACGAATGGCGCGCCGCCCTCCTCGTAGGGGAAACCGCCTGCCTCTCGGCGGAGGACCGGGCCGCCGTCGATGAGGAACTCGCCCCCGACACCGGGACGTTCGACGGCGCCGGGGACCGTTCGCTTATCGCTGCGGCCCGCACCGCCGCCTACCGGCGGGACCCCCGCTCGGTCACCCAGCGTGCCAGCCGCTCCGCCACCGAACGGCACGTCAGTATCCGCCCGGCCCCGGACACCATGTGCTACCTCACCGCATTGCTCCCCGTCTCGGCTGGCGTCGCGATGCACGCGGCCCTTGCCCGGCATGCCGACTCCCTGCGTTCTGCCGGGGACCCCCGCACCCGCGGGCAGCTGATGGCAGACGCCCTTGTCGAGCGAACCACTCGCACCCCCGGCGGGATCACCGGCGTCGAGGTCCAGCTCGTCATGACCGACCGCACCCTGTTCCAGGGCGACAGCGAACCCGCCCGGCTCCCCGGCTACGGCATCGTCCCCGCCAGCTGGGCGCGCGAATTGCTCAACCGTGGAGGAAAATCGGGCGACGCATGCCAGGAACCAGAGGGCGGAACCGGAGCATGCGGCAGCGGCGTGGCAGGAACAGACTCCGGCCGAGCACGTACTGAGGGAACGGATACGGTCCCTGACACCGCCGACGACCGTGACCTGAACGTGTGGCTCCGGCGGCTCTACACCGCCCCGGGCACAGGGGACCTTGTCGCGATGGACTCCCGCGCCCGGATTTTCCCGCCCGGACTTCGCCGCTTCATCCAGGTCCGGGACAACACCTGCCGGACCCCGTACTGCGACGCCCCCATCCGGCACCTGGACCACATCATCCCGTGGCACCACGGCGGCCCCACCACGCACAGCAACGGCGCCGGACTCTGCGAAGCCTGCAACCACACCAAAGAAACCCCTGGTTGGCGCGTCAGACCACGTCCAGGACCAAGACACACCATCGAAGTCACCACCCCCACCGGCCACAGCTACCAATCCACCGCACCACCACTCCCGGGCACCTCGCCGCCGGCCGCCGACACCAGCCTCCACCGCCGCAGACTCCGGCACCACGCCAAAACCAGACGCCGCAGACCAAGGGCCGAAAACCCGTCGTCCACGGCATCGGCCGCTACCTGAATCCGGCCCGATTCCTGCTGAGACAGTTATCTGGCTAGCGGCCGAACCATGCCTCCGTCAGTGACACGTCAGCCTCGAGGGTGAAGTCGCCCGCCGAGTGGCCGAGCACCAGCCGGTAGCTGCCGCCGGCGGTGTGCCACTGCCCGCGATCCGTATCGTAGGACGCCAGCAGCCGCGGATCAACTTCAAGCGAGACAGTCCGTGATTCACCGGGTCCAAGGTCCACGCGTTCGAAGCCGAGCAGCCGCATCCCGGGGCCCGCAGGTCCTTCAAGGACGTAAAGCTGGGGTACGTCGGCCCCCCTCCGCGGCCCCGTGTTGGTGACCGTGAGCTCGGCCCGCACGCCGTCACGGCCCTGCACCGCGACGTCTGACACAGTCAGGTCCGCATACTCGAACCGGGTGTAGCTGAGCCCATGGCCGAAGCGGAACAGGGGCTGCTGCCCCGTTTTCGCGAACCAGCGGTACCCGACGTCGGATCCCTCGTTGTAGTTGACCGTCGTTGGAGTCCCCCATGGCGTTCCGAGGCCCGGGAGTTCCGGCCGCGGCGTCTGGTCCAGGCCGTTCGGGAAGGTCAGCGGGAGTTTCCCGGAGGGGTTGGTGACGCCGGTGAGGATTTCGGCGATCGCCTGCCCGCCGCACTGGCCGGGGTACCAGGCCGCCAGAACGGCCCTGACCTTCGCGAGCCACGGCATCGCCACGGGGTTGCCGGTTTCGAGAACCACGACGGTGTTCGGGTTGGCGTCGGCGACGGCTTCGATCACGGCGTCCTGGCCCCACGGCAGGGACAGGTCAGCGTTGTCGTACCCCTCGCCCTCCACCCGGACGCCGAAGACAATAGCGACGTCGGAGCGTCGCGCCAGCAGCGCAGCCTCGGCCGGACTCATCCCTGGGTCGTATTCGATCGCGGCGTCGGGCAGCAGCTTCTGAAGTTCCGCCAGCGGCGAGGAGGGCAGCAGGTACAGGTTCCGCATGCTGCCCATGATGCCCGGGCCGCCGATAGTGTGGCTTTCGGCGTAGCCGCCGGGCGGCACCACGGCACTCGACCCGGCTCCGATCGGCACTCCGAGCTGGGCGTGGCCCCCAATCACCGCGATCTTGAGGGGCCCGCCACCCGCGGACGGCACTGCCAGCGGGAGCACGCCCTCGTTCTTCAGCAGGACAATCCCCTGCCGCGCCGTCTCGAGGGCGATGTCTGCGTGGGCGGTCAGGTCGATGTCGGGCGTTCCCTCCCAGCAGTCGATGCCGACGTCGAAGATGGCGTAGAGGATGCGCTGCACCATCTCGGAGAGGCGTTCCTTGGGGAATTCACCCGCCGCGTAGGCCTCGCGCAGCGGGGCGGTGAAGGGCTCCTTCCCCCACATCATGACGTCGATCTGCACGCCGGATTCCTGGTCCTGGCCCTGCAGCGCGAAGTCCCAGCTCGGCGTCGCGCCCCAGTCGGACATCACCCAGCCGGGGAAGCCCCAGGCGCCTTTCAGGATGCCCTGCAGCAGGGTCTTGTTGCCGCCAGCGTAGGTGCCGTTGACCTTGTTGTAGCCCGTCATGACCGAGCCGGGCTGGGCGCGCTCGATGGCGATCTCGAACGCGAGAAGGTCGGATTCCCGGTGCGCGGCGGGGTCGATGACGGCGTCCAGCCAGTGCCGGTTGGTTTCGTTGCAGTTCAGGGAGAAGTGCTTGACTGTGGAGATCACCTGCTCGCCCTGGATGCCTCTGACCGACTCCGCGCCGAGCACACCGGTGAGCCAGGGGTCCTCGGACAGGTACTCGAAGTTCCGGCCGTTGCGCGGGTCGCGGTGCAGGTTGAGGCCGCCGGCGAGCTGTACGTTGAGTCCTTTGCTCCGGGCTTCCCTGCCCACCATCTGCCCGGACATGCGGGCGAGTTCGGGGTTGAAGGTGGCGCCCAAGGCGATCGACGCCGGGAGGGCCGTGGCGGTGTCGCCCTCCCGGTAGCCGGGGTTGGTGACGCCCAGGCTCGCGTCGCTCATGAGCAGGGCGGGGATTCCAAGCCGCGGGATTCCGGGCGTGTAGCCGGCGCTCATCGGGACGCCGTCCGGGATGCGGGGATCCTTCTCCGTGAGCGTCGCGTTGGTGCCCATGACGCTGATGAGCAGTGAGAAGCGCTCCTCATCGGTCAGCTGCGCCTCAACCTCGCGGGCCCGTTCCATCGCTTCTGAGTTCACGCCTTGCCTGCCTTCGGGGTCAGCCCGCGGGCGTTGGCCGCCGCGCCGGGTTGGGGACCTGGGGATGGGTTCCATCATGCCCGGGGCGGCGGGGCGGGGCCAGCGGTTCCGGTGGTTTCGATGCGGTGCAACGGGAGCCACGTGCAGCGGCTGTTAGGACAGCGACTGCGGCACTGTTCACGTCAAGGCCGCCCCGCGTTAAACACAAGGCCTGCAGGTACCTTCGCGATCTCGCTATGAGATGGCTCGGACATTTTCATGTCCTGAACGACCCGGCGTAATCAGATGGCTACCTGCAGGCGCTTTAAGCGTACGCCCGGGCCGCGGACATGGGTAGGGCAGAGGTCCGCAGCTTCCGGGACCCCTGCCCTCCACGGCATCGTTGCGTTTAGGGCGTTGCCCGGCGCAGCGTCAAGTAGGAGCCCACGCCGAGCACTGCGCAGAAGAGCGCCGTCCAGCCGCTCACGCTCAGGGGCGTCTGAACCTCGAACCACGTTCCAACCTGCGGCCACCAGCCCTGCCAGGTGGCGAGTCCGATCAGCCCGACCAACGCCACCGCAATCAGGGTCCAGACCACCAGCATCCCGGTGGCCCGCCACCTCTTGTACACGGTGGCAAACCAGAACCCGGTCATGTAGAGGGCCAGCATCACAAGGAAATTGAACAGGATCTGGACGGCCGCCGGACTGTCAGCCGCCCAGCCCAGGAAGTACAGCTGCCCGTTCAGGCCCCAGCCGTTGGTCGCCACTTCCACCCTGCCCAGCACGAAGTACAGCAGGCTGACGGCCAGGGCCACGACGGCGAACAGCCCGGTGGTGCCGACATAGAAGGTCCGCCGGCTCACGCTCATCGCCTGCGAGAACGGGAACGTATACGTCAGTGACTGGATGCCCAGGGCCAGGAAGTACCAGACCACAGCCTGCGAAGCGCCTGAGTACCGGGTTTCCACATTGTCCGGAATCATGAGCCAGATGGCATAGGTCAGGGCAAAACTCGCGGCGATGATCAGCGCCGGGATGCCCAGGTACGTCCACTTGTTGATCAGCTGCATGCGGGCAACACTCACGGCGCGGTTCATGGCGCCACCTCCATTTCCGACGGATCCGTTGCTGTGCGTGGTTCGACGCCGGCACCCCCGGCCGGGGCGGCCATCGTCTTCCGGACCACAAGCTGCTGCAGTGACACCGGAGAGAGTTCCAGTCCGAGGTCTGCGGCCCGGGCACGGTCAGCGCTGCCCAGCCGGGCTTCGACCGTCACTGAGGCCAGGGATCCCAGCCGTTCCCGGTGCAGGACCTTGCGCCCTGCGGTGAACTCGGCGACCTTCGTCCCCTCGCCGGTGACGGTGGCGGCGGAACCGCGGATGTTTTCGGCGTCGTCGTCCAGGATGATCCGTCCGTGGTCGATCAGGAGAACGTGTTCGAGCAGGTTGGCGACCTCGTCGATGAGGTGGGAGGAAAGGACGATGGTCCGCGGGTGGCGGGAGTAGTCCTCGACAAGGCGGTCGTAGAAGATCTGCCGGGCGACGGCGTCGAGCCCCAGATATGGCTCGTCGAAGAAGGTGAGTTCGGCGCGGGCGGCGAGTCCGATGATGACGCCGACGGCGGACAGCTGGCCGCGTGAGAGTTTCTTGATGCGGCGCTTGAGCGGGAGGGTGAACTCCTCCGCCAGGCGGTCGGCGAAGTCCTGGTCCCAGTTCCGGAAGAACAGCGCCGCCGCCTTGAACGCCTGCGCGGGCGTGAAGTCTTCCGGGTACTTCTGGGATTCCCGGATGAAGCACATCCGCGAGAGGACGGCGTCGTTCTCGTAGGGGTGCTGGCCGAAGACCCTGACATCGCCGGAGGACTCCGGGTCCTGGGCGGTGAGGATGGACATCAGCGTGGTCTTGCCGGCGCCGTTGCGTCCCAGCAGGCCGTAGATCTTGCCGCCGTCGATGCGGAGGGTCACTCCGTCCACGGCCTTCGTATCCTTGTAGCGTTTGGTGACGTCCGTCAGTTCAATCACCGGCGGCTGCGTTGGCGTATTCACCGTCCCGCGCTCCTTTCCGTTAGTACGGGATCTGAATTGCTGCGATTGATCATGTCGGTCAGCGAATCCACGCTGATGCCGAGTTTGCGCGCCTCCCGGGTGAGCGGCTGGACGAAGTCCTGGAAGAACTCTTCCCGCCGCCGCTCCAGCAACCGGGCCCGCGCTCCGGAGGCAACAAACATGCCAATCCCCCTCTTTTTGTAAAGAATTCCCTCATCAACGAGCTTGTTGATCCCCTTGGCCGCGGTGGCGGGATTGATCCGGTAAAACGCGGCAAATTCGTTGGTGGACGGAGCCTGTGCCTCTTCCGCGAGGGCGCCGGCCACGATATCGCCCTCGATCAGTTCGGCGATCTGGAGAAAGATCGGGCGCGTTTCGTCCAGCACTGCCGACCGTCCTTTCACGGAGTCTCAGGAGAGACTCGGCCTGTTGGTTCATTACTCAAGTAGCTAACCACAGAAGCCGGACGACCGCAAGAGGCTATCCGGCACGCGACGGCGCCGCAATCCGACGCCGAAAAACGCCGTCCCGGCCAGAAGCGTAGAGTGGAACAAGACGCCTGATTCTGGACGCCGAGCGCTGAGGGAGAAATCGTGACGATTGACTGGGACGAAAAGAAGACCCTGCTGCAGGAACCGAACATCGCCGCCGTAACGCAGCTTTGCGACGAACTGATGGAAAAGAAGCCGGGGTCGGTCGTCCCGTACATCGATCCCGTCCATGACGAGGACGAATGCCGGATCGTCAGCCTCCACATCGCACCGGGCAAGGGCACCGAATCGGGCTTCGTCTCCCACTTCAACGATGACGAAGCCGCCCGCCGCGCCACCTCCATCTACGATGCCGTCGAGCTTGACCCCCGCTACGTCATGCCGTGGAACGCCTACCCCTGGGTCCGCGACCCCGATCTCCCGTCCGCGCTGAACGTCCAGGAGAAGACCGACGGTCTGCGCCCCTTCCGCCAGTTCCTGAAGATCAACCGGCGCGTCTCCGCAGTCATCGCCCACGGCGCCGACGCCCACGCCTTCCTGACCCTGTTTGAGAAGACGTACCACTCCTCCCTGAAGAACCGCGGCGTCAAGATCTACAAGGCCACCGCCCTTGGCGGCCGCGCGTTCGCCGTCTCGGCGGCCAAGCAGGAGGAGCTCCTGGCCAAGAACGTCGAGGTCTACCAGGACGCCATGCAGCGGGCCGGGATCCAGCACCTCTGACCTGACACCGCACACACAGCGCGACGGCGGCGGCCGCCCCGCCGCCGTCGCGCTGTGTGCTCTAGGGCGATCCGCTTAGGGTCCAACGGCCCTGCCCAAGCCCCCCGGTCCTTGGTGAGCTTGAAGCGGAGTCCGGACGGCCACGGTCGCGGCTGGYTCTGTGACAACCTCGCTCTGACGGGAAACAGAAGCCCATGGCCCAGAATCCAGGCTCCAAACTGGCGATTGTCGGCGCCGGCAGCGTGGGCTCATCCCTGGCCTACGCGGCCCTGATCCGCGGCTCCGCCGGCAGCGTCGCCCTCTTTGACGTCAACACCGCCAAGGCCGAAGCCGAAGTTCTCGACCTCGCGCACGGCACCCAGTTTTCCGCCGCAGCGGCGACCGTCACCGGCGGCGGGGACATCACCGCGACGGAAGGGGCCGACGTCGTCGTCATCACGGCCGGGGCGAAGCAGGCGCCGGGCCAGACGCGCCTGGACCTGGCCGGCACGAACGTCCGCATCCTCGAACAGCTCATGCCGCAACTGCTCAGGCACGCCCCGGACGCCGTCTACGTGCTGGTGACCAACCCCTGCGACGTGCTGACCGTCGCGGCGCAGAAGATCTCCGGGCTGCCCGCCGCACGTGTCTTCTCCTCCGGCACGGTCCTGGACACGTCCCGGCTGCGCTGGCTGCTGGCGCACAAGGCCGGAGTGTCCCTCACCAGCGTCCACGCCAGCATGGTGGGCGAGCACGGCGACACCGAGTTCCCCATCTGGTCCGGCGCCACGATCGGCCCCGTGCCGATCCGCCAGTGGACGGTCGACGGCGAACGTGTCTTCACACCCGGGTACCTCGCCGATACCGCCCGGGAGGTCACTCAGGCCGCCTACAAGGTGATCGCCGGCAAGGGCGCCACGAATTACGCCATCGGCCTCTCCGGAGCCCGGATCGTGGAGGCGCTGCTGCGCTCGGAAAACGCCGTCCTGCCTGTCTCCACGGTGCTGGACGGCCAGTACGGGATCTCGGGGGTGGCGCTGTCACTGCCGAGCATCGTGGGGAACGGCGGGGTCCGCACGGTTCTGGATACACCCATGGACGACGGCGAGCTCGCCTCCCTGCACCACTCGGCCGAGACGCTGCAGCAGAGCCTGGCGACCCTCGGGATTTAGGCGGTGCTCGGCGCCTCGGCCATGGCGAAGGCGGGCACAACCGTCACCGCGCCGACGTGCGGGAGGGCCCGCCGGATGCCGCTTTCGAGGTTGGACGCCACCGAGGCGAGCTCACCCAGGTGCGCATCCGTCGGGATCGGTACCGAGATTTCAACGTGCAGCCGGTGGCCGGACCAGCGCAGCCTAGCGGTGCCGCCGGCCCGCGAGTGTTCCGCGATGAGGGCTTCGACCCGCTGCGTCAGTTCCGGGTCGACGCCGTCCATCAGCCGCCGTCCGACGTCGCGCACGGTGCCCCAGAGCAGGACGCCAATGGCGACCGAAATCAGGAGGCCCACGATTGGGTCCGCCAGCGGGAATCCGAGCCAGATACCAATGACGCCGGCGACGACGGCGAGTGACGTAAAGCCGTCAGTGCGGGCGTGGACCCCGTCGGCCACGAGGGCGGCGGAGCCGATCCGCCGGCCGACCCGGATCCGATAAATCGCGACGAGTTCGTTGCCAGCGAAGCCCACCAGGCCGGCTGTGAGCACCCAGCCGAGATTGTTCACCGGCTGGGGTTCGAAGAAGCGGCGGATGGATTCGACGGCGGCCACGACCGCCGAGAGTGCAATCATCGCCACGATGAACAGCCCCGCGAGGTCCTCGGCCCGGCCGTAGCCGTAGGTGTACGTCCTGGTGGCCCGGCGGCGGCCCAGCAGGAACGCGATCCAGAGCGGCACAGCCGTCAAGGCGTCCGAGAAGTTGTGCACGGTGTCGGCCAGGAGCGCCACGGAACCGCTGACCAGCACAATCACCAGCTGGAACAGTGCGGTGGCACCCAGCCCGAACAGCGAGAGCTTGACCGCCCGGATGCCCTGGGTGCTGGCTTCGAGGGCTTCGTCGATGGAATCCGCGGCGTCGTGCGAGTGCGGGACGAAGACGGACTGCAGCCAGCCTTTCAGCCCCTTGGCATGGGGGTGCGGGTGGTGGTGTCCCTGCGGACCGTGGCTGTGGGGGTGTGGACCGTGGTCATGAGGATGCGAATTGTTGTGGGGGTGCGTGTGGTAATGGTTGTAGGCGTGTTCCTGGCCGTCGCCGTGATCGTGCTGTTCCACGGACTCCGCGGGCCGGTTCATGCGCCGTGCCGTGGGGCCGTGCCGAGCGCGTGCTCCGCCTGGTGGATGGCGTCCATGACGAGCTGGTTGGCGTGGCTGTCCCTCAGCCGGTAATAGACCTTGGTGCCCTCCTGCCGGGTGGCGACCATACCGCCCAACCGCATTTTGGCCAGATGCTGCGACACCGCGGCAGCGGGCTTCCCCACTCTTTCGGCGAGCGCGTTGACCGGCAGCTCACCGTCCCCCAGCACCAGGATCAGCCGGACTCGGGTGGCATCAGCCAGCAGCGAGAAGACTTCCACCGCCAGTTCCACGTGCGGGCTGTCGACCTCTGCCTGCATATCTGCATTCATATGCAGATAATGTCACACTTTGGACCGCTGCAGTTGTTTCCCGCCCAACCGACGGAACACAATTCCGGCGGCAGGCGTTGATAACGGGTAGCCTAAAGCCTTCGTGAAACTGCCCGGGGCCACGACTGCACAGACTGCACGGAAGGAGAACGGCGATGCCCGCTGCCACCGCGGCCCGCCCCGTCGCCTTGCTCCGTGGTGCCTTGCTGCTGGCCGGGCTCGTCGCCGTGGTCCTCGGGCTGCTCGGCATGCATGTCCTCGCCGGCTCCCACGGAATGCATGTCCAGGCGGCTTCTTCCGGCAGCACGGCATTGTCGACCGGCTTGCACTCCGATGGCCAGATGCACACCGCGTCGGCGCACGAAACCCACGGCAACCACACCTCCAATGTTCGCGTTTCGACTCGGGTGCCCAACGCCACGGGCACCGCACACGCCAAACCTTCGGTGCCGCCTGTTTCGGTGACGCCCGCTTCGGTGACCATCGGCGGAACCGAGGTGCCGCCGTCGTGCGTCTGCGAGGACGGCTGCGCGGAGAAGCCGACAGTTCACTCCGGCTGCACGCCGTCGCCGGCTGGCGCGTCCTTGAGCGCTCCGCAGCCCGGCAGCACCTTCCTTGACAGCGGGACCTGGACCGCGTCGCGGGCGGACCGTCCGGCAGGGTACGCCTATCTTCCCGGGACACCCACGCCGCGCGACCTGTCCATCAGCCGCACGTAGGACCGGGCATGTGCCGGAAGACGCCGGCACCACCAGCCCCAGCGCGCCGGACTGCCAGCGTTGGCTTCCGCGCGCCAGCCACCCGGCTCCTCCGCCGGACCCACTAAGGACACGATTTGCCATGAAGAAAACCCTCACGCTTTCCGCCACAGCCCTCGCCGCCATGATTGCGCTGGCCGGCTGCTCCACCGGCTCCGGTTCCGGCGGGAACAGCATGCCTGGCATGGACCACAGCACCGGCCACGCCACGACGGGCTCGAGTGCCGCACCCGCCGCCGCGGACCACAACGGCTCGGACGCGATGTTCGCCCAAGCCATGATTCCGCACCACGCCCAGGCTGTGGAGATGAGCGATCTGATCCTGAAGAAACAGGGCGTCGATGCCAGGATCACGGCGCTGGCAATGAAGATCAAGGCCGCCCAGGCACCCGAGATCGAGAAAATGACCGGCTGGCTCATGGACTGGAGCGAGCCCACCCAGGCTCCCGGCGGCCACTCGATGACGGGCATGATGAGCGGCGACGACCTCACAAAGCTCGACACCGCCCAAGGCATCGAGGCCGCGAAGCTCTTCCTGACCCAGATGATCGCGCACCACGAAGGCGCCGTCGAGATGGCGAACGCCGAGGTCCGCTCCGGAAAGAACGCCGAGGCCGTCCAGCTGGGCAAAGACATCGCAGCGTCCCAGACGGGCGAGATCCAGGAGATGAAGGACCTGCTCGCCGCCCTGTAGCCCGCCAGTCCACCGCGAGGTGAGACGTCGCGCCGATGTCCCGAAGCATCATGGGCGCGACGTCTCACTTCGGCGGGGCTTCAGTCCACCGGCGCGCCCGTAACGCAACGTCCCCGCAACTCCCCGCGGTGACGGTTCGCATATGCTCAGCAGACAGGCTCACACTGGCTCAGCGACGAACCACCCGGGAGACATCTCATGACCAACTGGCGAATCAGGGATTTCCACTCCGCCGATCTTGACGGCATCCTGCACCTCTGGGAGACCCTCAAGGCCACCAACGTCGAGCCGGTCTACGCGCTTTCCGAGGTGTTGGCCTCCTGCGAGAAGGACCACGCCGTCGTTGCGGTCCAAGGCGATCAGGTGGTGGGCGCGGCCGTCGGACGTGCCGCCCACGACCAGGGCTGGATCGTTTTCCTGGCCACCCTCCCCGAATACCGCGGCCGCGGGATCGGCACCTCGCTGCTGGCCGCCGTCGAGAACCGGATGGCGCCGCACGGCCTGAACAAGCTTTCCGCGCTCATGCCGGAATCCGAGACCCGGGTGGAGGCGTTCCTGGGCCGCGGCTTCGTGCTCAAGAAGAACCTGCGCTATTTCGAGCGGAGAATCCCTGTGCAGCGCCAGGAGCTCGAGCCCCTCAGCCAGCTCGGCGGCCGGATCCTGGCCCGCGACCTCTGGGAAAACGTCGCCGGCATGCGGAACGAGAAGGAGCTCCTGGAGCGCCGCCTGGTCCTGCCCTTGGCCGAGGCCGACCTCGCCGACGAGTACGGTGTGGTGCCGCCGCGCGCCGTCGTCCTTTTCGGTCCTCCCGGCACCGGCAAGACCACCTTCGCCAAGGCGATCGCGTCCCGCCTCGAGTGGCCGTTCGTGGAGGTCTTCCCCTCCCGACTGGCCTCCGATCCCAAGGGCCTCGCGGGCGCGCTGCGCGAGACTTTCCTGGAGATCGCCGAGCTGGAGCACGCCGTCGTCTTTATCGACGAGGTGGAGGAGATCGCCTCCCAGCGCTCCGGCGAACCGCCGTCGCCCCTGCAGGGCGTCACCAATGAACTGCTCAAAATCATCCCGGCGTTCCGCGAACAGCCCGGCCGCCTCCTGGTCTGCGCCACCAACTTCATCCGTGCGCTGGACTCCGCGTTCCTGCGCCACGGCCGGTTCGACTACGTCATCCCCATCGGCCTGCCCGACCGCCAGGCCCGCGAAGCCATGTGGCAGCGGTTTATACCCGCCACGGTCGTGGACGACGTGGACGTGGAGCTGCTGGTGGACCGGACCGAGGGATTCTCGCCCGCGGACATCGAATTCGCGGCCCGGAGCGCTTCCCAGCGCGCCCTGGAGAAAGCGGTGTACGACGACGGCGGGCTGGCTTCCAGCGGAAGCGTCTCCATTCGCGAAGCGGTCCGCAAGGGCCCCGCGACGCAGGACTACCTCGACGCGATCGCGGATACCCGGACGACCGTCAGCGACGAGGTCCACCAGCAATTCCTCGAGGACATCGACGCCCTGGGCCGGGTGTAAAGGGGAGAAACCCCTGATAGGAGCCGGCCCTCCGGACGGTAATCTGTGACTCATGTCCTCCAACCCCTTCCGCCATGCCATGGCACGCATGGGCGGCCGCGATCCGCATGAGCAACACCGGGCCGCCACACCGCTTGAGCTCTTCTTCGACCTGACATTCGTGATTGCGTTCGGCGTTGCGGGCAACCAGTTTGCGCACGAAATCGCTGAAGCGCATTTCGTCCCTGGGCTCCTGGGATTCTCCTTCGCGATGTTCGCCGTCATCTGGGCATGGATCAACTTCACGTGGTTCGCCAGCGCCTATGACACTGACGACTGGATCTTCCGCGTGGTCACCATGATCCAGATCGTCGGGGTCCTGATACTCACCATGGGTATTGAGCCCATGTTCCATTCACTGGTGGAGGGAAAACATGTCGACAACGCCGTGATTGTTGGCGGCTACGTCGTCATGCGGCTCGCGCTCGTTACCCAATGGCTCCGCGCGGCACGGCAGGATCCCGCCCGCCGCGACACCTGCCTGCGCTACGCCAAGTACCTCGCACTGGTGCAGCTCGGGTGGATCGGGGTACTCGTTGTCGAGACCGACGTTCTCACCACGTTTGTGATGATCCTGCCCCTGATCGTGTTGGAGATGGCCACCCCGTATGCTGCCGAGCGCAAGGCCAGAACGCCGTGGCATGCCCACCACATTGCCGAACGGTACGGACTCCTGGCCATCATCGCCCTGGGCGAATGCCTCATCGGGGCCATCGCAACCCTGCGCGCCATCGTGGGCAACCACGGCTGGAGCGTGGACGCGGCGCTGGTCGGTTTTGGCGGGACAGCCCTGGCGTTTGGCATGTGGTGGATCTACTTCCTGCTGCCGGCCGGACGCGCGCTCCACCTGCGACGGCACCAGTCGTTCCGCTTCGGCTACGGGCATATCCCGATCTTCGCGGCGATTGCCGCCACGGGCGCCGGACTGCACGTGGCGGCCTACTACATCGACCACGAGGCGCATATCAGCGCAGCCGCGGCCGTCGCCACGATCGCTGTTCCCGTGGCCCTTTTCAAGGGGTCACTGACCTTGCTGTACAGCGTGATGGTTGGTTTGGACCGGACTGTCATCGCCGTTGCCGTCGGGGTCCTCGCCGCACTGGCCGCTTCAGTTGGCCTGGCCGCAGCCGGGGTCTCGGTCGCGGTCTGCCTGCTGGCGATTGTGTTGGCGCTGGGCGTTTCCATCGTCATTGATGAGAGAGGCGGCTCAGAGCGGCTCCAGCACGCCCTGGAAAGGCTCGAGGCGGGGTCTACCGCTCGTCGGCAGCCGTAGTGTCATTCCCCGCGTTGCTAGGGGTGTCTTCGTAGGAGAGGTTCTCGTAGTCGGTGTCGTCCGCTTCGTCGAGCCGATCGTCGAGTTCCGCCAGCAGCCACGGGTTGATCCGGGCCAGGATCAACCGGATTTCCTCCACCGGAACGGCGGCGTAGAGCACCGGGCGGGCGTCGTTGTAGCGGGTGACCGGCGGCTTGTCCGGCCATTTCTCGGCCAGCGCCTTGACCCGCTCGGGCAGGGAATTGTGCGCGTTGTCGGCGATCTTCACCAAGGTGGCGTCGTGGTCCTCGGCGATGTGGCGGATGCCGGCCTGGTAATCGTCCGGGTTCTCCTGCAGGCGCTTGGTGACGCGCTCGATTATGTCCACGGCGCGCTCGGAAACGCCCATGTCCAGGAGCGCCTGCCGGGTCATCGGGGTGTCCTCGGCAATGTCGTGCAGGTAACCGGCAATCCGGATGTCGTCGTCGAAGTCCGCCAGGGCATCCCCGACGGCAATCACATGCTCCCGGTACGGCCGCTTAAGCTTGTCCTTCTGCCGGTTGTGGGCCACTTCGGCGAGGACCTTCGCCGTCTCGACGGTAAAACTCGGCTGCGTGCTGCGCGCTTCGATGAACTCTGGTTCTGACATGCTTCCAGCCTACGCGTGCGGCCCGCCCAGCCCGGGCCACGCCCACGGCTCCCGAGGCAGCATGCCGGGGTCAAACACGGCGACGGCGTGCTCCAGCGGCCCGCCGGGCAAACCGAGGGATGCCAGCAGCGCGTCCCTCACCTCCATCGCGGAATGCCCGACGGCGGCGAGGTCGGCGAGTGTGACGGCGCCGTCGCGCTTGGCCAGCCGGGCGCCGTCGGCGTTCAATACCAGCGGAACATGCGCATATTCCGGAACAGGCATATTCAGCAGCGAGGCGAGATAGGCCTGCCGGGGAGTGGACGGCAGCAGGTCGTCGCCGCGGACCACCTGGTCGATGCCCTGGGCGGAGTCATCGATCACGACGGCGAGGTTGTAGGCGGTCACGCCGTCGTTGCGGCGGAGCACAAAGTCATCCACCACACCGGTGTAGCTGCCGTGCAGCACGTCCTGCACTGACGCCTCCGTGACGGCCGACCGGAGCCGGACCGCCGCGGGCCGGACGGTACGCTTCGCCTCCCGTTCGGCCGCGGAGAGGTCGCGGCATGTGCCCGGGTAGGCTCCCTGCGGGGCGTGCGGCGCGGAGGGTGCCTCCTGGATTTCGCGGCGGGTGCAGAAGCACTCGTACGTGAGACCTGCCGCTGACAGCCGGGAAATCGCTTCCGCATAGAGGGGCCCGCGGTCGGTCTGGCGGACCACTCCCCCGTCCCACGTCACGCCGATGGCCGCGAGATCGCGGAGCTGCTCCGCCTCGGCGCCGGCCCGGGCCCGGTCCAGGTCCTCCACGCGCATCAAGAACCGCCGGCCGGTGGACCGGGCGAAGAGCCACGCCAGGATCGCCGTGCGGAGGTTGCCGACATGCAGTTCGCCGGAGGGACTGGGGGCGAAGCGGCCGGCAGAGGTCATGTCACCAGCCTATGCGCAGCAACACAAGAGCCCCTCAGCTACCGATGACTTCGGAAAACCGACGTCGGTGGCTCAGGGGCTCTTGCCGTGCCGGGCCCGGGGCGTTGCTCCGGGCCATGGCACTGCGAATTGGGAGAAATGCGAATTGGTGGAACTGCGAATGCGGTGTGCGGAATGACGATGGTGTGAACAAGAGTCAATCAGCGGGCGGGCTCCTTGCGGGAAGCCTCATCCAAGGTCCGGGTGGTGTGCCGGGGTGCTTGTAGCCTGTTCGGGATCCGGCGGTGGCCTGTCCCTTTGTTGTCACTATTTGAACAGAAGCCATACAGTAGGCGCAACGGACTTGGGTTGTACTGGTCAATCTGATCAAGTCTGGCCGCAGCGACGTACAGAGAGTAGTCACATTGCAGGAACTCGACCCGACGGACCGGCGAATCCTCCTCGCCCTCGACGAAGATCCCCGGCTGCCGATCATGGTGCTGGCCCAGAAACTCGGCCTGGCGCGCGGCACCGTGCAGTCGCGCCTGGAGCGGATGACGGCGTCGGGCGCCCTGCGTGCCAACAGCAGCCGGGTGCTGCCGTCGGCGCTGGGCCGGGGCGTGGCGGCGTCGGTCAGCGCCGAGCTGGATCAGAGCCACCTGAACGAGGCGATTGCCGCGCTGCGCAACATCCCGGAGGTCCTCGAATGCCATGCTCCCGCCGGCGAGACGGACCTGCTGATCCGCGTCGTGGCGAAGAGCCCGGACGATCTGTACCGCGTCTCGGAGGAAATCCGGCTCTGCCCGGGAATCGTGCGGACGTCCACCAGCATGTTCCTGCGCGAGGTCATCCCCTACCGGACCACGGGGCTCCTGGGTTCCTGAAGCCCCGCCGGGCACCTGACTAGACGGGCGGGCCGATATTGGTCTTCAGGTTCTTCATCACCAGTGTCGACGTGAGCCGCTCGACGCCGGGCAGCGAGGTCAGTTCGCTGTCGTAGAACCGCTGGTAGGCGGGCAGGTCCTCGGCAATGACCTTCAGCAGGTAGTCGGGGGAACCGAACAGCCGCTGCGCCTCCACGATGTTCGGATTGTCCGCCACACGGTTCTCGAAGATCTCCATCGTGGCCCGGTCCACCTGGCGCAGCGTGACAAAGACGATCGCCTCGAACCCGAGCCCGACGGCCGCCGGATCGATGTCCGCCCGGTAGCCGCGGATGACGCCGGATGCCTCCAGGTCGCGGAGCCGCCGGTGGCAGGGCGCCACGGTCAATCCCACCTTGGCGGCGAGTGCCGTGGCCGTCATGCGGCCGTCCTCTTTGAGGTAGCGCAAAATACTTCTGTCCAAATGGTCAACCACGCAATAATCTTACCCGTTGAGGGCATTTCTCCGCGAAAACAGGGAACACTTCCGGCGCAAAATTTTCTAGGCTTTTCCTGTACCCAAAATGTCAGGAGACCGCCGTGAACCCCCAGCTATTTATCGCCTTTCTGGTGGTCGCCGGCGCCCTTGCGTGCACCCCAGGGGTGGACTGGGCGTATTCCATCACCGCAGGCCTGAAGCAGCGCAGTTTCGTTCCCGCGGTCGCCGGGCTCTGCGGCGGCTATGTGCTGCACACGGTACTCCTGGTCGCGGGCCTGGCGGCCCTGCTGACGGGGATTCCCGGCGTGCTGGGGTGGCTCACGGTGGCCGGCGCGACCTACCTTCTGTGGCTCGGCCTCACCACGATCCGGTCCTGGCGCGGCGCGAGTTTCGGCACCGCAGAGGTGCGGGCGCCGGCGAACCAGTTCCGGACCTTCCTGCAGGGCATGGGAACCAGCGGCATCAACCCGAAAGGTCTGCTGTTCTACGTGGCCTTAGTGCCGCAGTTTGTCAGCCCGGAGGCGTCCCTCCCGGTCCCGGTGCAGTCCGGACTCCTTGGCCTGACGTTTGTTCTGCTGGTTGCCGTGGTCTACACCTGCGTTGCGCTGCTGGCCCGCAAACTGCTGCACTCCCGGCCGGGGGCGGCGCGGAAAGTGACGCTCGCCAGTGGCGTCATCATGGTCGCGCTCGGCGCCGTGCTGCTGTCAGAGCAGCTGCTGCCGCTCCTGGGCCACACCCTGTCCCGCGGCTGAGGCCAGCACTGCCCGGCCAGCACCCAGCCCGTCACTTGCGCGGCATGTACCACTCGGTGAATGCCGTGGCGCGCCCGTCCCCCGTGAGCTGGATGATCCAGAGGTTATCGTAGCTGCGGCTGTCCCCGCGGTAGTCGGTGCGGCCCTGCACGAAGGCCCTCCCGCCGTCGACCCCCAGCAGGCTCCACTCGAAGGTCCAGTTCCCCGGCGCATCACCCGCGGCAATCCAGTGCTCCACGATCTGCTCCCGCCCGGTCCACGGCTCGGGATCACCTGGTCTCGTGGCATACACCGCGTCTTCTGTGAAGAGAGCCCTGATGTCCTCGGGATCGTTCGACGTCCAGGCGGCGATGTAGTGCTGCACCCAGCGCGCTGACGCATCTCTCATCCCTCGTTTCTACTCCCTGTTTCCGCGCGCCCGCAAGGGTCATGGACGCGGAACGAAACGTGTTCGCCAGGGATTCACCCGCCGTCGTCCCGGCCGTATTCGCGGTCCCAGAGCTCATGCAGTTCGGCGTCCTTCCGGATGGCCTTGACCGTCTCCAGATCGGCCGGCGGGCGGTGCTGCCAGTCCCGCCGGTTCAGCGCCCTCCGCCCATCGTCCAGCAGCAGGAGGGCCCGGTCCGTCAGGGCGTCACCGCGGAGCGTAAAGTCGGTCTTCCGGCGGCGGAGGACCTCCTGCAGGGCGGCACGGGCGGCCGCATTGGCACCAAGCCTTCGCAACGAGCGTGCCCGGACCAGGAGCAGCGCGGCGGAGAGGTCATCCCCGTTGAGCAGACCTTCGGTGTCCTCCACCACGTCCGCATCCCGCCCCAGCGAAGCGGCCAGCGAGCAGCGCGCCAGGGCCAGGGGCAACGACGGCGGCAGCCCGGTCAGTGCAGCGAGGGCGGCCTCCCGCTGCCCGGTCTCACGCAGCGCGTGGGACCACGCCAGGAACACCGCCTCCTCACTGAACAGGACCGGAACCTCCACCCGTTCGGCGACCGTCACCCGGGTGACGATACGGGTCAGGTAGGTGAAAGCGTACCGGTTAGCCTCGTCGTCGTTCCTGGTGAGCAGGCCCCGCTGGAGCAGTTCGGAGGCACGCAGGTGGCCGCCTTGGACATAACTCAGCAACCCGGCCGTCAGGTAGCACAGCCCGGCCCACCCGGGCTGCGCGTGCGCCAGGGCGATCAGCCGGTCCGGGTCGGAGCTGCCGAAGATGGCAGCGTGCACGGCCTTGGCCGACTTGGACGGCGACCTGCCGCCCACCTTGCCGAGCCGGGGCGTGCCGCCCTCCACGGGCAGGGTGCCGCGGATCCGCCCCGCCAGGACACCGGTCACGCCCTCGGCCAATCCGCGGACGGGCGTCCGGATGACCGGAGCGCGGAAAGGCGTAAGGTCGCGGGGGTCGCGGTACAAGGCCGGGCGCGGAGCGGATTCTCCCGGTTCGGAGCTCATGCATCCATGCTAATGGGCGTGGCCGGGCCGCGGGCAGACTAGGCCGCGGCCGAAATCCACACGCCGATCACCCACGTGCTGCCGGCGAGGCACGCGAGTCCGAACTCGACGATCATGCCCAGGCCGGTGGCTTTCAGCGCGGCCCCGCTGGAGGCCACCGCGGTGCCGAAAGCCCTGGTGCGGTGCAGTTCACTCAGCAGCAGGCCGGCGGCGAAACCGACGAACAGACCCACCACCGGGATGATAAACATCCCCACAACGCCGAAGACCAGCCCGGCCACCACGGAACGGCTGGGAATGTTGTGCTGTTTCAGTTTCCGGCCGGTCAGCACCGCACTGGCGGCCATTCCGGCCAGGACGAAGACCATGCCGATCGCGAACACCACCCAGCCGGTGGTCCCGGCGCCTCCCCAGATGGCCCACGACAGCAGGCTCAGCCCGATCAGGATGCTGCCGGGCAGTACGGGGATGACGGTGCCGGCCACGCCCACCAGGATGGCGAGGCCGCACAGGATCGTCACAACAGTCTCGGGGTTCATCGCCCCAGTCTAAGGTTCCCGGGCGGTACGGGACGGCGCCCCGACGGGCGCCGGAAGCCGGAAGCCGGAATGCGACGACGGCGCCGTTCCCCCAAGGAAGCGGCGCCGTCGTCGTCTGTTCAGGCGTGGTTACTCGGCTTCGACCGCCGCGGCGACGGCGGCGGAAACTGCCGGTGCCACCCGCGGGTCCAGCGGGCTGGGGACGATGTAGTCGGCGGACAGGTCCTCGTCGGCCAGCTCGGCGATGGCGCGGGCAGCAGCCAGCTTCATGGCCGGCGTGATCCGGCGGGCGCCGGCGTCGAGGGCTCCGCGGAAGATCCCGGGGAACGCGAGGACGTTGTTGATCTGGTTCGGGAAGTCGCTGCGGCCCGTGGCCACAACGGCAGCGTACTGGCGTGCAACCTCCGGCAGGACCTCCGGGTCCGGATTGGACAGCGCGAACACGATCGAGTCCTGGCTCATGAGCTTGAGGTGCTCCTCCGCCAGCTTGGACGAGGACACGCCGATGAACACGTCCGCATCCAGCAGGGCCTCGGCGGGGCCGCCGGAGACGCCGCGCGGGTTGCCTTCCGCGGCCAGCTGGGCCTTCTTGCTGGCGGGGTCGGCGGCGATGTCCGCACGCTCCGTGTTGAGAACGCCGCGGGAGTCCAGCAGCACAACGTCTGTGATCCCGGCGGCGAGCAGCATCTGCGCGACGGCGATCCCGGCGGCGCCGGCGCCCGAGACCACCACGCGCAGGGTCTCGATGTCACGGCCGGTCACCTTCGCGGCGCCGGTCAGGGCGGCGAGGACCACGACGGCGGTGCCGTGCTGGTCATCGTGCATGACGGGGCAGTCGAGGGCCTCGATGAGCTTGTCCTCGAGTTCGAAGCAGCGTGGCGCCGAGACGTCCTCGAGGTTGACGGCGCCGAAGCTCGGGCGCAGCCGGACGAGGGTCTCCACAATCTCGTCGACGTCGGTGGTGTTGAGCACCAGCGGGATGGAGTCGAGTTCGCCAAAGGCCTTGAACAGGGCCGACTTGCCCTCCATCACGGGCAGTGAGGCGCTGGCGCCAATGTCACCCAGGCCAAGGACAGCGGTGCCGTCGCTGACCACAACGACCAGTCGCTGGGCCCAGGTGAGGGTCTTGGCGAGTTCCGGGTTGGCGGCAATCGCGCGGCTGACCTGGGCAACACCCGGCGTGTAGGCGATGGAAAGGTCGCGCTTGCTGGCGAGCGGGACGGTGCTGGCGATGGAAAGCTTGCCGCCCTGGTGGGCGGCGAAAATTTCCTCGTCGCTGAGCACCGCTACGGGCTCTGCGGCGGAAGTGGCGTCGGTGGGGATGATCGTTTCAGTGGACACGTCGTTGTCTCCTGGGGCTCACCGTGGGCGTACGGCTCATGGAAGCTCAAGCACAGGCGTGCTCAAGATGGTCTGGGGGAACGTCGGCAGGGACCCGAGGTTGGTGGGTCTGCGGTGAAGCTCCGGTACTGCTGACGGCTGGGCCGCTCCGGTTCTGCAATGGTAAACAAAACGTCCCGGGCTCGAAGTGTCACACGACACACTCCCGCCGCTGGTGAAACGTTTATCCGGGCTTTTTGGTGAGCCGGATCACCGAAAAGTGCCGTTACTGCCGAGTATAAAATCAGATTGGTCTAGACCGGTTACGCGGCGGGACGGCTGGATGTCAGCAGCGCGCAGGCCTTTTTGAGGCCTTCCTCGGCTTCGAAGAGCGAAAGACGGCGGCAGCGGACGGACTGGACCAGTCCAGTGACGGTCAGCAGCAGGACCCGGGAGACGGCGGCGTCGCCGCTCACGGCAGTGACGGCCTTCTCGGCCGTGGAGTCGATCTCGCGGAGCAGCTTCGTCGTGTCTGTGTCCTTGGTGTAGACGGCCTTGTTCAGGCACTGCTCCACCGCCGGCTGCATAAGGCGCATGTGGAAGATTTCCATCACGACGCCGACGGTCGCCTGGGCCGGAACGTCGCCCGCGGCGTTCCCCGCTGCCGGTTTCGCTGAGCGTCCCGCGGGCCTCTTCGCCGGCGCGGCGGACGTGCCCGCGGCTGGAGCGGCCGGGGAGTTGGCTGCGTGCAGTTCAGTGAGCTGCTTGCGGTAGAGCGCCAGCACCAGCTGGGTGGCGGAGGGAAAGTAGCGGTACAGGGTGCCCAGGGGAACGTCGGCCTTGGCGGCGACTTCGGAGAGGACCACGGAGTCCAGGCCCTTGCGGGCGAACCCGGCGGCGACGTCGAGGATCCTGGTGTAGCGGAGCCGTTGCCGGGGCAGGGTGGGCGGCGGGGCCATCGGAGGAAGTTCTGAGTGGAATTCAGGCATCAGCAGCGTTCCGGGGTCGGTTTTCTCGGCAGACGTGAGGGATCCCCCACAGCGCTGCCGCGGCAATTGCCGTCAACTATACGCCACGCTCTCGGGCGCCGATCCAGTCACTGGCAGCGCTGGAAGTACCCGGACGGGGCCTCCCCGGCCGCAGGTTCGGGCCTATTCAACGCCCTTGATTTTGACCACGAACACGGCCCCCAGCAGCCCGATCACCGCGGCCGCCACATACAGCGAAACGTAGCCGCCCCACATCGTCACGAAGGGGAAGGCGATGAGCGGGGCGAGCACCTGGGGCAGGGAATTGGCGATGTTGAGGACGCCCAGGTCCTTGCCCCGGTTCAGCGCCGCCGGGAGCACCTGCGTGATGAGGGCGAAGTCCACCGCGAGGTAGCAGCCGAAACCGATGCCCAGCACCGAGGCGCCCAGCAGGGCGCCGGTCCAGTTCGGCGCGAATGCGAGGATCAACGAGGCCACCGCAATGACCACCGAGGAGATGATCACGAGCGGCTTCCGCTTTCCCATCCGGTCGCTCAGCCGGCCGCCGATCACACTGGTGATGATCACCATCACCGCGTACAGCCCGGTCAGGATCAGCACGCCGAGCTCCGGCGCGATGCCTTGGGTCTCTTCGAGGTGGACGGCGTCCTTGAGGAAGAACAGCAGGTAGAGGGTGACCATGTGGTTGCCGATGTTCACCAGGAGCCGGGTCAGCCAGGCCCAGGCGAAGTCCGGGTAGAGCACCGGGGAAATCCAGAAGCCCCTGGCGAAGCCGGCCAGACTGAACGGCGGGCGCGCCCCCGCGGGGAGCGGGACGTCGTCGTTCCTGAAGAAATACAGCACGACGCCGGCCAGCAGCGCCACGGCGCAGACCAGATAGCCGACGGCGAAGTTCCCTGTCACCGCCGCGGCGATCACCGCGCCGGCAAGGATGCCGACCGTCTGTCCCATGGCGGCCAGGCCACCCACCGTGCCGCGCTGGGCCACCGGAACGCGGTCCGGGATGGCGGCGGTGATGGCGGCATAGGCCCCGTTGCAGCCGGCCTGGACGAGGCACCAGAGCAGGGTCATGACGGCCACGTTCGGCGCACCCGCCAGCGCAATCAGGGCCGCGGCGCCGAGGACGGCCCCGAAGAGGACCCACGGGACCCTGCGGCCCCGGCGGGACGTCGTGCGGTCGCTGAAAGCGCCGAACAGGGGGTTGGCCACGAGTGACACCGCCGCACCGGCACCCGTCACGAGGGCGAGGATCGCTTCCTTGTCGCCTTCGCTGAACGCTGCGGCCTGCTGGCCGAGGAGCACCTGGATCGGGCCGAAGAATGCCGCGTTGATGCCCAGGTTGACGAGGACGACGCCGGCAATCCAGACCGGGCGGACGGCCCGTTCGGGTTCGGCGAGCGCCACCGCCGTCGTGCTTTCGGCGGCGAGACCGGCAAGGGCAGGGTCCGGTGCTGCTCCGGGCGTATCGGACAGGCTCATGGAATTCGGTTCCCCCCCCGGAAACGGATGACGCAGACTGAAGATCAGTGTGGAGCCAGACTATCGTGGGGATCACGATCCGCCCCCCTATTTCCACCGCACAGGAGAACCGATGGCCGCATCCGCCGTAAATACCGCCGACCTCTTCGACGAACGCGGCGAGGAGCTTGAATCCGTGGCCCTGCAGTTCCAGTCGCTGGGCGGCCACACGCACTTCAGCGGCCCGGTGCGGACCATCCGCTGCTTCGAGGACAACGCCCTGGTGAAGTCCACCCTCGCCACACCCGGCGACGGCGCGGTCCTTGTCGTGGATGGCGGCGGATCGCTGCGCACGGCACTGATGGGGGACCTGATCGCGGCGAGCGCCGTGGCTAACGGCTGGGCCGGCGTCGTCATTAACGGTGCCATCCGGGACCGGACGGCAATCGCCGGGCTGCCGCTCGGGGTGAAGGCGCTGGGGAGCAACCCGCGCAAGAGCGCCAAGACCGGCGCCGGCGAGGCCGACGTCGAACTGGAGATCGACGGCGTCGTCCTCCGGCCCGGCGCGATGATGTGGTGCGATCCGGACGGGATCCTGGTCGAGCGGTAAGGTCTGCTCCCGGCGGCCCGTGGCGTCACGGCAGGCAGCTTTTCGATGTGCCTGCCGATGCGGATCCGCGGAATTCCAGGGAATGTGCGGGGTTGAGCGGCCTAAAGAGTGCGCCGCGTGACGTTCCCGTCTCACCTCGAAGCGGACGACGGCGGAGCCCGCGCGCCGCGCCGGGCAACTGTATGTTTCCTCTCACTTTTTGAGGCGTGTGACAGGCGTCGCTTCGGCTCTGGTGTAAGACTGGGTAGCTGCGGCGCAGGCCGTGGAACGCGAAATGCCGAGGGAGCCAGATGACCACCACCCAAGACCAGACCGCAGCCAAGATCCCCAAGCGGGTCATTTGGCTGGCCGTGGCGGGCGCCGTCGGCGGCTTCCTCTTCGGCTTCGACTCTTCGGTGGTCAACGGCGCCGTCGACGCCATCAAGGACGAGTTCGCGCTCAGCGAGGCCGTGACCGGCTTCGCTGTGGCCGTGGCCCTCCTCGGCTGCGCGGCGGGCGCCTATCTGGCCGGCAAGGTCGCCGACCGCTACGGCCGCATCCCCGCCATGAAGATCGGTGCGCTGCTGTTCCTGGTCAGCGCGATCGGGACGGGCTTTGCCTTCAGCGTGTGGGACCTCATCTTCTGGCGTCTCGTCGGAGGCCTGGGCATCGGCCTGGCCTCCGTGATCGCCCCGGCCTACATCTCCGAGATCTCCCCGCGCCACGTCCGCGGACGCCTGGCGTCGCTCCAGCAGCTCGCCATCACCACCGGTATCTTTGCCGCGCTTCTTTCGGACGCCCTGTTCGCGAACTTCGCCGGCGGCGCCGACCAGGTCCTCTGGTTCGGCATCGAGGCCTGGCGCTGGATGTTCCTCGCCGGCGCCGTGCCCGCCGTCGTGTACGGCTGGATTGCCTACACGCTGCCCGAGTCGCCGCGGTTCCTGGTGTTCCAGGGCAAGGATGAGGAAGCCCTCAAGGTCTTCCAGTCCATCGCCCCGGACGAGGACACGGACCGCCACCTGCGCGACATCAAGAAGGCCATCGAGGAGGACAAGGTCGCGGGCCAGAAGGGTTCCCTGCGCGGCAGGGCCTTCGGCCTGCAGCCCGTGGTGTGGATCGGCATCATCCTGTCGGTGCTGCAGCAGTTCGTCGGCATCAACGTGATCTTCTACTACTCCACCACCCTGTGGAAGGCTGTCGGCTTCCAGGAGAAGGACTCCCTGACGATCTCCGTGGCCACTGCGGTCACGAACATCCTGGTGACCCTCGTGGCGATCGCCCTCGTGGACCGGATCGGCCGGCGGCCCATCATGCTCGCGGGTTCCATCGGCATGGCCGTCTCCCTCGGCACCATGGCCGTGGCCTTCGGATCCGCCACCGGGACCGGCGACGCGATTTCGCTGCCCGGCGCGTGGGGCCCGGTGGCGCTGGTGGCCGCCAACGTCTTTGTCATCAGCTTCGGCGCCTCCTGGGGCCCGCTGGTCTGGGTGCTGCTGGGCGAGATCTTCCCGTCCCGGATCCGCGCCCGCGCCCTGGGCCTCGCCGCAGCCGCGCAGTGGATCGCCAACTTCGCCATCACCCTCAGCTTCCCGGTCATGGCGGCGGCCTCGCTGCCCCTGACGTATGCCATGTACGCGATGTTCGCGGCGGCGTCGTTCTTCTTCGTGAAGTTCAAGGTGCCGGAGACCAACGGAATGTCCCTGGAACAGGCCGAGACCCTGTTTGTGCCCAAGGGTTCGGCGAAGGGTTCGGCGAAAGACTCCTCGAAGGAGTCCGCGAAGGCCTGAGCCGGACCGCGTAAGGTCGCCCTGCACCCGGCGACACGACACGAACGCCCATGCTTCCCTGGAAGCATGGGCGTTCTTCGTCATGGCTGCGGCTTCTGCATGAAGCCAGGCTTGCTAAAGCACGTGCGGCTCGTGCGCCGTGAGGTAGCGCCTCCCGCCAAAGACCACAGCAATCGCGGCCACCATGGCCACGGCGCCGGCGAAGAAGGGCACCTGCGGGCCGAAGTGCTCGCCCAGCTGCGCGGCGGCAAAGGGTGCCAAGGCGCCGCCCATCCAGCGCACGAAGTTGTAGCCGGCGGAGGCCACCGGCCGCGGCGAATCGGAAACACCCATGGCCAGCTCTGTGTAGATGGTGTTGTTGACGCCCAGCAGCGCCCCGGAAATGACCACGAGGACGACGACGGCGGGAACCGAGTGCCCGGCGGCCAGGCCCAGCCCCACCAAATCCAGCATCAGGAGGACCAGGGTGCCGGTCAGGACCCGGACCGCTCCGATGCGGTTCTGCAGCACAGGGGCGGCGAACACCGAGAAGACAGCGACCGCGACGCCCCAGCCGAAGAACACCCCGCCGATCCCGTAGGCGTCCATGCCCAGGATGAAGGGCGTGAAGGCGAGGACGGTGAAGAAGCCGTAGTTGTAGAACAGGCCGCTGGCCGCCGTCGTCCGCAGCCCCCTGTGCCCGAGGGCCAGCAGCGGATCACGGAGCCGGACTTTGCGTTCGGGCAGCGGGGTCTTGGGCAGCAGGGCAATGAGGGCGATGAACGCAGCGGCCATCAGCACGGCCGTGCCGAAGAACGGGGCACGCCACTGCCAGCCGCCCAGCAGGGCGCCCAGCAGCGGGCCGAGGGAAATCCCCAGGCCGAGGGCGGCCTCGTACAGGATGATCGCCGTGCCGGCCCCGCCGCTCGCGACGCCGACAATCACCGCCAGCGCCGTGGCCACGAACAAGGCGTTGCCCAGCCCCCAGCCGGCCCGGAAGCCGATCAGCTCAGCAACACTGCCTGAGGTGCCGGACAGCGAGGCGAACACAACGATCACTGCCAGTCCGATCAACAGCGTCCGCTTCCCGCCGATCCGGGATGAGACGTAGCCGGTGATCAGCATGGCGACCGCGGTCACCAGGAAATAGCTCGTAAAGAGCAGTGACACCTGGCTCGGGGAGGCATCCAGGTTCTTGGCGATCGCCGGCAGGATGGGGTCCACCAGCCCGATGCCCATAAAGGCGAACACCGCCGCGAGGGCCGTCGCCCACACCGCCTTGGGCTGTTTGAGTAGCGAGGTCTTCTCGGCCTCGAGCGTGACTTCGGCTGCCGGCAGGGTGTCGGCGGGGTGGCCGTCCATGGGCGGAACTCCTAAATGATGGAAACTTCGGTTGGATATTAGGCCTGGAGCGTCGCGTTTATCCGGCCGATGACCGGAAGGGCGGCGGCCAGGGCGGCGCGGTCATCGTCCGAGAGGGACGAGAGGATGCCGGCCATGACGGCGTTGCGGCTCTCGTTGGCGGAGGCGACGGCGGCGAGGCCGGCTTCCGTAAGGGTCACACGGACGGCGCGGGAGTCGTCGGGGTCGGGTTCCCGGCGGGCGAGGCCGGCACGCTCGAGCTTGATGATCTGCTCGGTGGCGCTGGGCACTTTGACGCCGAGGTTCCGGGCGATTTCGCCCACCCGCACTCCGCCGGCGGAGGAAGCACTGCCACCTGGGCCGGGGGCGGCGTCCAGCAGCATCTTGAGCATGCTGAGCTGGGCGGCGCTGAGTTCGCCGTCGGCGTCGAGACGGCGGACGAGGTAGATGCTGTGGCGGAGGGCCTCGCGGAAGTCCTGGGCGAGGGCGAGGAGGCCGGGGTCAGCCGGTTCACTGGCGGTCATAGTTAGGTAGCCTAACAGTTAGGCAACCTAATGGTCAAGGAACCCCAGGGGTTGCCCTATCACTCTGAGTGGCCAAACCCGCCGGATGGCAACCCAGAGTGATAGCGCAACGGCTTAAAAACGCCGACGCCGGAACTCGGGGGAGCTCCGGCGTCGGCGGCATGCTTCGGCGATGGGAACAGACTAGACGGCGGCCTTGGCCTCCTCGACGAGAGTGGAGACGGCCGGGAACAGCGGGTGGTCCGGGGCCAGGCCCGTGATCTTCGCCGCTGCCTCGTCCGCGCCCGTGGAGGCCAGGATCTTCCCGAGCTCCACTGCCTCGTCGTCGGCCGGGTCGTTGAAGCGCAGGGCTGCGGCGATCGCGCCGAGCAGGGCCTCCGGGACGATCCCGCGCTCGGCCAATTCCGCCGCGGGCCCGATGAAGCGTTCATGCCTGCTGAGCTTGCGCAGCGGCGCCCGGCCGACCCGTAGCACGGTGTCCGGCAGGTGTGGGTTGGAGAAGCGGCCCAGGATCTTCTGGACGTACGCCTCCTGCTCCTCACGGTTGAACCCGTGCTTGGCCACCAGGAGCTCCTTGGTTTCGTCCAGGACGGCGCGCACGTCGGCAGCGACGTCCTGATCGGCCATGGCCTCGGAAATCTTGCCGAGGCCTGCCTCGAAACCGAAGTAGGCCGCGGCGGCATGCCCGGTGTTCACGGTGAACAGTTTCCGCTCGATGTACGGTTCCAGGTCGTCCACGAAGGTCGCTCCCGGAATCACCGGTTCCTTGCCCGCGAACGGGGTCCGGTCGATGACCCATTCGTAGAAGGTCTCCACGGTAACGTCCAGGCCCTGCCCGGCCTCCTGGTTGGGCACGATCCGGTCCACCGCCGTGTTGGCGAACACGGCGGCGTCATCCAGGGCTCCGGCGGCCGGATCCCATTGGGCAGCCACTTCGGATTTCAGGATGTCGGTCGCGTTGATGGCGTTTTCGCACGCCATCACCTGCAAGGGGGCCAGTCCGGCGGCACGGGCTGCGATCCCCTTGGCGATCACGGGCGCCACGAACTTGAGGATGTGCGGCCCCACGGCGGTGGTGACGATGTCCGCCGTCGCGATTTCCGCGATGACGTCCGCCTCCTGGGTGCTGGAGTTCAGCGCGCGGAAGTTCTCCACGGCGCGGACGGCGGGGTTGTCCCCCACCTCGTGGACCCGGTAGGAGTCCGCCGCGGCAAGCTGGTTGATGAGGGCCTCCGCGACGTCCGCGAAAACCACCTCGTACCCCGCCTCGTGCAGCAGCAGGCCCACGAAACCGCGCCCGATGTTGCCGGCTCCGAAATGGACAGCCTTCACTATGAATTGACCTTTCCGAAGAGGGCCAGGACTTCCTCGACCGTGGTGGCCGCCTCAAGCTGGGCCACCTGGGCCTTGTTGGTGAAAACCTTGGCGATCGAGGACAGGATGTGCAGGTGTTCGTTGTTGACGCCGGCCACGCCGACCACGAACTTCACTTCCTTGCCGTTCCAGTCGATGCCGTTCGGGTAGCGGATCACCGATACCGCGGACTTCATGATGTGGTCCTTCGCGGCGTTGGTGCCGTGCGGGATGGCGAGGAAGCTGCCCATGTAGGTGGAGACGGATTCCTCGCGTTCGTGCATGGCGTCCACGTAGCCGGAGTCGACGGCGCCGCGGTCCAGCAGGAGCTGCCCGGCCTCGTCGATCGCGGCGTCACGCGTGGTGGCAGTGCCGTTGAGCACGACGCTCTCGGCGACCAAAATGCCGGCGGGACCCGTTTCCTCGGGAGCTTCGGGCGCCGCGGCGGCTGCAGCAGGTGCGCCAGCGGCCGAGTCGGCTTCCCCGTCCGTGTTGCTTGACCTGACCAGTTCCACGATCTCGTCGTACCGGGGGCTGTTCATGAAGTTGTCCACCGAGACGTGCACGGCGCTGGCGGTCACCGGCTTCGCCCGCTCCGTCAGGTCCTGGTGCGTGATGACGACGTCGTACGTGTCGCTGAGGTTGGCGATCGCGGAATTGGTGACCTTGACGTCCGGGAAGCCGGCTGCCTTGATCTTGTTCCGCAGCACCGAGGCGCCCATCGCGGACGAGCCCATGCCGGCGTCGCACGCAAAGACGATGTTCTTGACCGGTCCGGCGAGGACCGCAACGCCGGACGCGGATGCACCGGAGCCCGCGAGCATGGAGGACACCGAGCTCTTCTTGCCCTTCATTTCCTCCATCCGGTGCGTGGCCTCGTCGAGCTCTTCCTCTGCGGGCGCCTTACTGGCCTTCAGGATTACCGACGCGATCAGGAAGGAGACCGTGCAGGCCAACAGCACGGAGAGCGTCACGCCGAAGTAGCTGTTCGCCGGCGTCGCGGCCCAGACAGCGATGATGCTGCCCGGAGCAGCCGGGGAGCGGAGGCCGGCGCCGGTGACCACCAGTGTGAAGATTCCGGTCATACCGCCGCCGATTGCGGCGAGGATCATGATCGGCTTCATCAGTACGTACGGGAAGTAGATTTCGTGGATGCCGCCGACGAACTGGATCAAGGCAGCGCCGGGCGCGGTTGCCTTAGCCAGGCCCTTGCCAAAGATCGAGTAGGCGAGCAGGATGCCCAAGCCCGGACCGGGGTTGGCCTCGAGCAGGAAGAGGACGGACTGTCCCTGTGCCAGCGCCTGCTGGATTCCCAGCGGGGTCAGCACGCCGTGGTTGATGGCGTTATTCAGGAAAAGGACCTTGGCGGGTTCGATGAAGATGCTGGTCAGTGGCAGAAGTCCGTTGTTGACCAGGAACTGGACCACGTTCCCGGCGGCTTGGCTGAATGCCGAGACCAATGGTGAGATGCCGAAGAAGCCCAGCATCGCCAGCAGCGCGCCCCAGATACCAGCGGAGAAATTGTTCACCAGCATCTCGAAGCCGGGGCGGATCTTCCCTTCCCAGATGGAGTCGATCTTCTTCATGCTCCAGCCGCCGAGGGGACCCATGATCATGGCGCCAATGAACATTGGGATACCGGCGCCGACGATGACGCCGGTGGTGCCGATCGCGCCGACTACGCCACCGCGGTGACCGTAGACCATCTTGCCGCCGGTGTAGCCGATCAGGAGGGGCAGCAGGAACGTGATCATCGGACCGACGAGGCCCAGATTCGGCTCACCCGCGGCGTTGGTGCCGTAGCCGCCAAGCTCGGGGACGGGTAGCCAACCTTTCTCGATGAAGAGCGACGTGATGATGCCCCAGGCGATGAACGCCCCGATGTTGGGCATGATCATGCCGGACAGGAAGGTCCCGAATTTCTGGACGTGTACCCGCGCGCTGGTGCGTGGTTTCGCAACTGTCTCTGTTGCCATGTGAGTTCCTAACCGTCGTTCCCGCAGCTTTGCAGGATGGTCCGATAATTTCGCCGAGCTAGCTGGTGGAGCTGGTGGAGATCCGGTGGAGCCATTCGAGGAAAAGCTTGAGTTCCGAGCTGGAGAGCTGGTCCGAGTGCGATGACTGCAACGCCGCGTTCAGGGCGATGGCCGCCACCACCACCGAGGATTTCCCGGAGTCCTCCGGGCCGCTGTTCTTGGCCTGGTCCGAGGACACGGCAAAGATCATGGCGTCCCGGGTCATGGTGGACAGTTCGAGGTTGCGCTCGGGCGCCTTCTCCGTGATCAGCATCAGTGTCACGCCCACGTTGGCAGCCAGGATGCTCCTGGCAGCTTCGCGCGGGGGGACGTTGAGCTGGCCGGCGACGGCGGCCTTGTTCAGCATCTCCTCCATAAGGCCCTCGGCGTCGGCGACGACGGCCGGGCGGCTCTCGGGGCGGATATTGCCAAACATCACCAGGTACAGTTCCGGCTGCTTGAGCCCGAACTGCACGTGGTTGTCCCACATCCGCCGGATGTCTTCCAGCGGTTGTCCGGACGGCGCGAAGTCGCGTTCGCCCGCCACATACTCTTCAAAACCTGCCGCGACGACTGCGTCGAACAGCCCCTCCTTGTCACCGAAGTGGTGGTAGAGGGTCGGCGCTGTGACGCCGGCCAGCTGCGTGATCTGGCGGGTGGAAACGGTACCCCCGGCGGAGCTGGCCAACAACTCGGCGGCTGCACGGAGCAGCCGCGTCTTAGGCGGAAGCTGGCCATCGAAACTCATAACCGCTACCCTAGCACCTATAGCAACGCTATATGAAGTGCATCACATACAATTTTTTCAGGTGCCGGATCCGCCTGCCGACGTAGCTGTCGGCGGGCGCCGCCGGACGATCCGGGAGGGAACCTCCGCCCCGGTTCGGACGGCCCCGGCGTCACCYGACTTAATGGCTTACCGGCCCACGGCAGAGAATGAGGACCTTCAATGCAGAACTTCCCAGGAGTAGGCGTCAGCCCCGGCCGCATCATCGGAACGATCCGCCAGATGCCCAAACCCGTCAGCGAACCGCCGGCCGGGGAACAGTTGCCCGCAGGCGTCACGGCCGAGGATGCGACGGCGGCCCTTAAGGCCGCCGCGAAGGCCGTCCACGATGAGCTGAAGGCCCGCGCCGAGACGGTCAGCGGCGACGGGAAGGCAGTCCTGGAGGCCACTGCACTCATGGCCACGGACACCATGCTCCTGAAATCCGCGGCCAAACTGATCGGCCGTGGCACGTCCGGCCAGCGGGCCATCTGGGAGGCCGGCGGCTCGGTCTCGGAAATGCTGCACAACCTGGGCGGCTACATGGCGGAGCGCGCCACCGACGTCCTGGACGTCCGGGCCCGGATCGTAGCCGAGCTCCGCGGCGTCCCGGCCCCGGGCATTCCCTCCTCCCCCACCCCGTTTATCCTGATCGCCGAAGACCTGGCTCCGGCGGACACGGCCACCCTGGATCCGGAGAAGATCCTGGCGCTGCTCACGGCCGGCGGCGGACCGCAGTCCCACACCGCCATCATTGCCCGCTCGCTGGGACTCCCCGCCGTCGTGGCCGCCTCCGGAGTGGACCAGCTTCCGGACGGCACGGAAGTGTATGTGGACGGTGCCGCCGGCCTGATCACGGCGGACCCGGATGACTCCCAACGGGCCGCCGCCGAACACTGGGCCGCCACCGCCTCGCTGCTGGCCGACTTTGACGGCACCGGCGCGACGGCGGACGGGCACCTCGTGCCGCTGCTCGCCAACGTCGGCGGGGCCAAGGACGCAGTGGCCGCCGCGAAGCTCAACGCGCAGGGTGTGGGGCTTTTCCGGACCGAATTCTGCTTCCTCGAGCGGGACACCGAACCCACCGTGGACGAACAGGCCGCCGCGTACAAGGGCGTCTTCGACGCCTTTCCGGGCAAGAAGGTGGTGCTCCGGACGCTCGACGCGGGCGCGGACAAGCCGCTGCCCTTCCTCACCGACGCCACGGAACCGAACCCCGCCCTCGGCGTGCGCGGTTACCGCACTGATTTCACGACGCCGGGCGTGCTGGAACGCCAGCTGCAGGCCATCGCCCGGGCGGAACAGGAATCCGAGGCGGACGTCTGGGTGATGGCGCCGATGATTTCCACCGCGGAGGAGGCCGCCCGGTTCGCCACACTGTGCGCCGAGGCCGGGATCAAGACCCCCGGAGTCATGGTGGAAGTACCGTCGGCGGCGCTCACCGCCGAGGCCATCCTCCGGGAGGTCGGGTTCGCGAGCCTGGGCACCAACGACCTCACCCAGTACGCCATGGCCGCCGACCGCCAGCTCGGCCCGCTCGCGGCCCTCAACACGCCGTGGCAGCCGGCCGTCCTGCGGCTGGTTGGACTGACCGTCGAGGGTTCCGCCGCGGAAGGCTCCAGCAAGCCCGTCGGCGTGTGCGGTGAGGCCGCCGCGGACCCGGCCCTCGCCGTCGTCCTGACCGGGCTCGGCGTCTCGACGCTGTCCATGACGGCCCGGTCGCTCGCCGCCGTGGCTGCGGTGCTGAAGACCGTCACCCTGGCCGAGGCGCAGGAGCTGGCCAAGCTGGCCCTCTCCGCACCGAGCGCCACCGAGGCCCGCGCCTGGGTCCGGGCCAAGCTGCCGGTCCTTGAGGAACTGGGCCTGTAACCGAAGCGCTGGCCCCCGCCCGGGGCGCTAGGATGCACTCCATGACACTGATTGCTCCCCGGGTGGCCGCCGCCCTTCCGGCCGAGGACGCGCAGAAACTCCAGTACGCCCTCAACGGCAGCGACGACATCACGGTGTTCGTCGACGGGACCGTGCACCGGCTGCCAGCCCAGGCGCGGGACGCCGTCGTCGACCTGCTGGCGCGCTTCAGCCGGGGCGAGGCGGTCACGGTCAGCAGCGTGGAGGAAATGCTGACCACGTCCCGGGCCGCGGAGCTGGCGGGCATCTCGCACACCTATCTGCGGAACATGACGGACCGCGGCGAAATCCCAGTGGAGTACCGGGGCACGCACCGGCGGATCCGGCTCGCCGACATCATGGCCTGGCTGGAAAAGCAGAAATAGAACAATTCCGCCGACGATGCACCGGGCCCCGGGGATGACGGTGCCGCCGATGCTTCGTGACGGCGTGATAAGGATCAAACAACGATCCCGGCCCGGCGCGGAGGAGCGCGGAGGGCCGGGGTTACGCTTGGATTGTGGGTAAGTTCAGAGGGTGGCACATCGTGGCAGGCATTGCCGCCATGGTGCTCACCGGCATCCTCGGAACCGCGATGGGGCTGAATAATACGGCGGCCTTTATGTCCAGCTGTGTGGCGTTTGTAGCTGTCGCGCTGTGGACGGACAGCCGGATCACGCTCCGCAGGAGACAAAGGGCGCGCGCACTGGCGCGTGAGACGGCGGAGGCAGCCGGCCGTGACGACGTCCGCCCCGAGCAGGACCGCCAGTTCGGCGCCGAACCTCCGAACCGCGAGGGCCGCGGCACCTGAAGCCGCCAGATCCAAAACCGCCGGACCCAAAGCCCATCGGGCTAGATCCGGGGCCGGTCCGCCCAGCGCCGCGCCTTCAGGGCCGCGTGGAGTTCCAGCCGCACCATTCCCTTGAGCGGATCGACGCCGAGCAACTGCCGGATCCGGCCCAGCCGGTTGTAGACGCTGCTCCGGTGCAGATGCAGCTTGTCCGCCACTTCCTGGACTGAGCCGTCGTTGTCGTAGAAGAGTTCCAGGACGGGCAGCAGTTCGTGGTTCCGGTCGTGGTCCTCCAGAAGGCGGAAGTAGACCGAGCCAGCGTCCGCCCACGCCCCAGCTCCGCCGCCCGCCGAGGCCAGCAGCTGGTAGATTCCGGTGGCGCGGCAGTCCACGAGTTCCCCCAGCTGGGGATCCACCGCCGCGGCCTGGGCGGCCTGACGGGACTGTCGGTAGGCGTCGGCTAGTTCCCGCGGCCGGGCGAAGCCCTCGGAGGTTCCGAGGATGATCCGATGCACCGCCCGGCCGGAGCGTTTGGCCAGCTCCAGCTGGTAGTGGACCAGCACCTGGGCGTGGTCCGCCCGGCCGGTGGACTCCTTGAACAAGACGACGGAGTGGGTCTCCGTGCCGGCGCTGAACAGGGCGGCATCCACACCGATGGTGGCCTGCAGCGCCGCGGAGCGGTGGATCAGCGTGGAGGCGATCGGGTCCGATCCCTCCACCCAGCCGTCGGCGTCGAGTACTGTCACGAGCTGCCAGGGACCGCGCCCCTGGACTTCCTTCCAACCGCCCACGGCCGCGACGGCGTTGGACTCGCCCCGGCAGGCGGCCAGGAATTCCTGCTCGCGGCGGCGGCGGAACTCGGATTCGGCGGTGTTGGATTCCAGCAGCAGGGTTGAGAGCTGTTCGAGTTCCGGTGCCACCTCTGGCAGCTGGGCGAGGACCGACGTCGCGTTTGGCTCGTCGGCCTCCAGCTGGACCCACAGGTAGCCCACCCGGAAGCCGCGCAGCAGCAGGGGAACGCAGACGCGGCCCAGCATCCCGAGCTCCTCGTTCGCCGGCACCACCACAGGCCGAACCGCTGTCGCGATCCCGTGCGAGAGCTGCCAGGCGCTGACGTCCAACGCGACGCGTTTGGTGAGCAGGAAGTTCACCCGGACGCGGTCCGCGTGCGATTGGTTGGAGCTGTAGGCGAGCAGCAGACCGTCGAGATCCTCGAGGGAGAGGCCGCGGCCCAGTTTTAGTGCGACCTGCTCCACGAGCTGTTCGACGTCCTGCTGCTGCATCCTGCAACATTACTGCCGTTTCCTCCCCGGCTGGGAATGCGGCGGCTAACACCCCACAACGGACAGCAGGCGACACCTGACGTTTGGCGCTTCGACATTTGTCCAGCCCGCTAATTGGAAAACCCCGGAATTCCGCGGGACCCCGGTGCTGCCGTCCGGCCGGGCCTGTAGCCTGCCTCACAGTGGGATTTATTCTGGAAGTACGACTTCCCCCACACATCCAGGCCCACAAGGCCGCCAGCAATGGAGCCCCACATGATCATCGGTGTCCCCAAAGAGATCAAGAACAACGAATTCCGCGTCGCCATCACGGCTGCCGGCGTCCACGAATTCCGCACCCACGGCCACTCGGTCCTGGTGGAGCGCGGCGCTGGTCTGGGCTCGGGCATCACGGATGAGGAGTACGCCATCGCCGGCGCCGAGATCGTCGTCGAAGCCGATGACGTCTGGTCCCGCGCCGACATGGTCCTGAAGGTCAAGGAGCCGGTCAAGGCCGAATACCACCGCTTCCGCAAGGGCCTGGTCCTCTTCACCTACCTGCACCTCGCGGCCGAGCCCGAGCTGACCCAGGCGCTCATCAACAGCGGCGTCACCGCCATCGCCTACGAGACCGTCCAGGAAGGCCGCGCCCTGCCGCTGCTCGCCCCGATGTCGGAGGTCGCGGGCCGCCTGTCCGTCCAGGTCGGCGCCACCTCGCTGATGGCCCCGGCCGGCGGCAAGGGTGTGCTGCTCGGCGGCGTCCCGGGCGTCCGCCCGGCCAAGGTGGTTGTCCTCGGCGCCGGCGTTGCCGGGACCAACGCCGCCGCCATGGCCCTGGGCCTCGGCGCCGACGTCACCATCCTGGACATCAACATCAACCGCCTGCGCGAACTGGATGCCCAGTACCAGGGCCGCTTGAAGACCGTGGCGTCCAACGCCTACGAGATCGAGAAGTCCGTTGTCGACGCCGACCTCGTGATCGGTTCCGTGCTGATCCCCGGCGCCAAGGCCCCGAAGCTGGTCACCAACGAGCTCGTCTCCCGCATGAAGCCCGGCTCCGTGCTGGTGGACATCGCCGTGGACCAGGGCGGTTGCTTCGAGGACACGCACCCCACCACGCACCAGGAACCGACGTACAAGGTCCACAACACGATCTTCTACTGCGTTGCCAACATGCCGGGCGCCGTCCCGAACACCTCCACGTACGCGCTGACCAACGTCACCCTGCGCTACGCCGTCGCCCTGGCCAACCTGGGCGTCAAGGCCGCGTTCGAACGCGACGCCGCCCTCGCCGCCGGGCTCAACATCGCTGGCGGCAAGGTGGCGCACCGCTCGGTCTCCGAGGCGCACAACCTGCCCCTGGTTGCCGACTGGCACGAGCTCGTTTCCGCGTAACCAGCCGCCAAAACAGCATCGGCTGTTCCGTTACCGCCCTTTTGGACCCCAAAAGGGCGGTATGGGCCAGTCGATTGCTGTTTAAGCCAGCGACCGGGCCTGTTCGATCAGCCGCAGGACCTCCACCGGCCCGGCCGGGTCCACGGGGACGGGCAGTGACGATCCCGCCCCGCCGCCGATGATTTTCTCCGCCAGGATCCGGTAGAACTCCGGGTAGGCGCCGCGCTCGGTGGGCAGCCGGTCCAGGTGCCCGTCCCGGCCGAGGTGCCCGGCCCACTCACGGTCTTCGACCCCGTAGTCCGGGTCCAGGGGGCTGCCGCCGGCCACGATGAAGGGTTCCTGCGGGTCAATCCCGTGCTTGGTGAAGGCGCCGTCGCTGCCCAGCAGCCGGAAGCGCGGCGCCTGCTGGGCGCAGAGCATGTTCATCCACAGGTGGCTCGTGACGCCGGATTCGTGCCGCAGGGCGAGGAACACGTCGTCGTCGGTCTTCTCCTCCGCCCGGCGCGCCGCCAGCTCCGCGTGGGTGACCGTGGCGGGTCCGAAGAGCTGTACGGCCTGGTCCAGCAGGTGGGTGCCGAGGTCGAACAGAACACCGCCGCCGTCGTCCGCCGTCGCGTCCGCTTTCCAGGCCTTGGCGACCGTCGGGGACCAGCGTTCGAAGCGGGATTCGAACCGGGCGACGGTTCCGAGTGCACCGCTGTCCAGCAGCCCGCGGACGGTCAGGTAATCGCCGTCCCAGCGCCGGTTTTGGAAGACCGTGAGCACGCGGCCCAGCTGCTCTGCGAGCCGGATGAGTTCCTCGCCTTCCGCGCTGCGCACCGTAAAAGGCTTGTCGACGACGACGTCGAGTCCGGCTTCCAGCGCTGCCTTCGCGAGCGGGTAGTGCGTGGCGGGCGGGGTTCCCAGGACCAGCAGGTCCAGTTCGCCGGCGAGCTCAAGGATGCCCGCAGGGGTGTCCACGATCCGGGCGCCGGGATACCGGTCGGATGCGGCGGACTGCCGGCCGGCGTCGGAAGTAGAGATCACGTCGAGCGAGTACGCGGGGTTGGCCGCGAGGAGAGGCGCGTGGAAGACGCTGCCTGATAGGCCGAAGCCGGCCACGGCAGCTCGGATGGGCCGGGAGTCATTTGTCATGGCTCCCACGCTACTCCCGCGCGCCTAGTCACGCGGCGTGTTAAGCGGCGAAGGCCGGCACCCCTGGAAGCCACGGGTGCCGGCCTTGCTTTTTCAGCTGTTCCTACTTCTGGGTGTTACTTCTTTTCCCAGCCGATGGTGGTCCAGTCCGGAACCTGGGACAGGCTCTTGAACAGGGACGGGCCGTAGTTGGCCAGGCCGGTGCGCACGAAGGAGATCTGCGGACCGTTCATGACGACACCCATGGAGAAGTACTTCTCCATGTGCTTCTTTTCAACTTCCATGGCTGCCTTGTTGCGCTCGGCATTGTCGGCAATGGTGGAGAGCTTCTTGATTTCGGCGTCCAGTTCGGCGTCGCCCAGTTCGTTCTCGTTCGTCTTGGAATCGTAGAACTGCTTGACGGCGTCGGTCGCGTCGGCGCCCACGGTGTAGCCGGAGACGCTCATGAAGAAGTCGCGGCTGCCCAGGACCTTGCCGAAGTCGGCGGAAGCCCGCTGGTCGATGCCGACATCCATGCCGCCGGCCTTGAGCTGGTTCTGCAGGGTCTGCGCGAAGGCCAGGGTGGTGGGATCGTCACCGAAGTTGCTGATCTTGAAGGCGGCGGGGACGCCGTCCTTCTCCATGACGCCTGCGGCGTTGGCCGTGTAGCCGGCGTCGGTGAGGACCTTCTTGGCGGCCTCGGCGCCGGTTTCCTTGACCGGGTAGTTGTCCTGGTAGTACTCGGAGAACGGCAGCAGCATCATCGATCCGGAGCTGGTTTCTTCCCAGTTCAGGCCGTTGAAGCGGACCTTGCGCAGCGCTTCGCGGTCGACGGCGGTGAAGATCGCCTTGCGGATCGCGACGTCGGTCATCGGCGCTTTCTGCGCGTTGAGGTTCAGGCCGCCTGCGAAGAGGCGCTGGCCGCGGCGGATTTCGGAGTTCTTGGTGCCGTCGAGCTGCTTGTACGGGGTGATGGTGTTTGCGGAAACGCCATCGATTTCGCCGTTCTTGAAAGCGGCGATTGCGGCGCTGCTCTCAAGCTGGCGGAAGACCACCTTTTCCAGGACCGGCTTGTTGCCCCACCACTTGTCGTTCTGGGCGAGCGTGACCGTCTTGGCGGCGCTGTCGTACTGGTCCAGCTTGAACGGGCCGGCCATCCATTCCGGGTGCATGTCCCCGGTGAAGCCTTCGTTGAAGATCGCCGGGGTGTTCACGGCCGGGTGGATCAGGCCGGTGAAGAGGGCGTCCAGCGGGTAGACCGGCTGGGTGGTGGTGACAACGACTTCCTTGGCGCTGGAACCGGCCTTGACGGAGTCAACGAACTCGTACGCGCCGGAGCTGACGATGTCGATGTCCTTGTTTTCACCCTTGAGCATGTTCCAGGTGTTCTCGAAGGCCTTGACGTCGATCGGCGTGCCGTCGTTGTAGGTGGCCTTCTCGTTCACCTTGATGGTGATGGTCTGCTTGCCGTCCTTGACCTCGCTCTTGACGTCTTCGCAGAAATCCTTGTTCGGCGTGGCGGTGCCGTCGAAATCGAAGTTCCAGCAGCCCCAGGTGCCGGCCTGGTCGATCGGGCGGTGCAGGGCGGTGTTGTCCGCGCTGTTGCCGTTGTTGGAGAAGCCGTTGAAGTCCGGACCGATGTTGCCCAGCGGCAGGGTGACGGTGCCGCCCGGCTGCAGGTCCTTGGCGTCCTTGGCGTTGATGCTGACGAGCTTGGCCAGGTCGCTTCCTGCGTCCTGGCCCTTGCCGGCGTCGGGACCTGTTGCGGCGCCGCCGCCACCGCCACAAGCGGTGAGCGCAAGCGCTGCCACGACGGCGGTAACGCCGCCGATCTTGGTCAGATTCTTCATGAGTTCCCCTTCATTCCATTTTTGGTGCGAGTTGTGCTGCGTGTGACTGGTAGGTCAGGTGGTTTCGTGGACAACGAGCATGTCCGCGTCCAGTTCGCCGTCCGGGTAGAAACAGGCGAATTGCTGGTCTGTGGGGGCCGCCGGTGCGGCCCGGCGGCCGGGGGCCTGTGTGGTGGACGCCGCTGTTTCCAGCAACGGCTCCTGGGTCAGGCATTTCTCCTGCCGGGCCGGCGGCAAGGCCGCGAAGACGGGGCAGCGGGTTGCGAAGTTGCAGCCCTTGGGCGCCTCGAGCGGCGAGGGCAGGTCGCCCTGCAGGATGATGCGTTCGCGGGTGCGTTCCAGGACAGGGTCCGGGACGGGAATCGCGGAGAGCAGGGCCCGTGTGTACGGGTGGCGCGGGTTGTCGAAGACGCTGTCCACGTCCCCGATCTCCACGATCTTGCCCAGGTACATCACGGCCACCCGGTTGGAGATGTGCCGCACCACGGACAGGTCGTGGGCCACCATCAGGTAGCTCAGCCCGAGTTCCGCGCGGAGCTGGTCCAGGAGGTTGATCACGCCGGCCTGGACGGACACGTCCAGGGCGGACACAGGCTCGTCGAGGACCACGAGTTTGGGGTTCACGGCGAGGGCGCGGGCCATGCCGATGCGCTGGCGCTGGCCGCCSGAGAACTSGTKGGGGWAGCGGTTCACGTGGTCCGGCTGGAGGCCCACGAGCTCCATCAGTTCCATGATCCGCTTCCGGATCTGGGGCTTGGCCATGCCCGCGTTCTCGAGCGGCTCGGACAGCACCTCAAAGACGGTGAAGCGCGGATCGAGGGCGCCGGTGGGGTCCTGGAACACCATCTGGAGTTCCTTGCGCATGGCGCTCTTGGTCCTGGCGTCCGAGGCTTCCTTGTTGCTAAGGCCGCCGATGACCACCTCGCCGTCCTGGTCCTTGTGGAACTCCATGATTTCCAGCAGGGTGGTGGTCTTGCCGCAGCCTGACTCGCCGACGATCGAGAAGCACTCGCCCTCGCGGATGTCGAAGCTCAGCCCGTCCACCGCCTTGACGGTGCCGATCCGGCGCTTGATCAGGGCACCCTTCAGCAGCGGGAAGTGCTTCTTCACGTCCCGGAGCTCCAGCACGGTCCGGCGTTCCGCGCGGGGGATCGCGTCAAAGCGCGACACCGGCACCGCCGGGGCCTTGAAGATTTCGCGGACGTCCACTTCCAGGCCGAGGGAGTCGGTCTTGATGCAGGCGGCCCGGTGCGGCAGGCCGCCGTCGAGGTTGTCCCCGGCGACGGGCCACAGCTCCGGTTCGCCCTGGAGGCAGGCGTCGCTGACCAGCGGGCAGCGCGGCGCGAAGGAGCAACCCGTGGGGGTGTGGATGAGGTTCGGCGGGATGCCCTCGATCGGCACCAGCGAGGACTTCTCTGCCACGTCGACCCGAGGCACAGCACCGAGCAGACCCATCGTGTAGGGCATCCGCGGGTTGTAGTAGATGTCGTCGACGCTGCCGGTCTCCACCGGCTTGCCGGCGTACATCACCATGATGTCGTCGGCCATGCCGGCCACCACGCCCAGGTCGTGGGTGATCACCACGACGGCGGCGCCGGTCTCCTCCTGCGCGGTGTGCAGCACCTCGAGGACCTGCGCCTGGATGGTGACGTCGAGCGCCGTCGTCGGTTCATCGGCGATCAGCACGCGCGGGTTGTTGGCGATCGCGATGGCGATCATGACACGCTGGCGCATGCCGCCGGAGAACTCGTGCGGGAAGGCCTTGAGCCGGTCTTTCGGGCTGGGGATGCCCACCATGCCGAGCAGTTCGGCGGCGCGCGCCTCCTTGGCCTGCTTGCTCATCGTGGGGTTGTGGACGGTGAGCGCCTCGATGATCTGGGTGCCCACCGTGTAGACCGGGGTCAGGGAGGACAGCGGATCCTGGAAGACCATGGCGATGTCGTTGCCGCGGTGCTGGCACATGGCCTTGTCGCTGAGGCCCAGGAGTTCCTTGCCCTGGAGCCGGACCGCTCCGGTGATCTCGGCCGTCGGGGGGAGGAGGCCAAGGATGGCCAGGGAGGTGACGGATTTGCCGGACCCAGACTCCCCGACGATGCCCAGCGTCTTGCCGGCGCGGAGGTCGAAGTCGATGCCGCGGACAGCGTGCACCACGCCGTTCTCCGTGTTGAAGCGGACGTTCAGGTCCCGGACGGAGAGCACGGCGTCGGTGGGGGCGTGGAGCCCGGCGACGTGCAGGCGCTCAGCGGTGGAGAGATCGGCGGCGGACAGCCCGGAAGGTGCGGGGCTGGCGGTCATTTCGTGGCTCATGCGGCACTCCTCTGTGTCTTGCCGGGCCGGCCCTTCTTCTTGGCGCTGCCGACGGAGCTGGAGCTCGGGTCGAATGCGTCCCGCAGGCCGTCGTTCATCATGGCGAGCGAACCGGTCAGCAGGAACATGACGGTCAGCGGGACCCAGAACATCCACGGGAAGGTGGACACCTGGGAGGTGGCCTGGCCGATCAGCACACCCAGGCTGACATCCGGGACCTTGATGCCGATGCCGATGAAGGAGAACGCCACCTCGGCCAGGATCGCGCCGGTGATGCCGCGGGTGATGTCGAGGACCAGAAGCGAGCCGATGTTCGGGACGAGGTGCCGCCAGACGATGCGCCTCGGCGGGATGCCCATGTACTGGGCCGCCTTGACGAAGTCGCGCGACATCAGGGACATCGAGAGCGAGCGGATGAGGCGGGCGGTGCCCATCCAGCTGAAGACGAGCAGGACGATGATCAGCAGCAGCCAGCTGGGCAGGCTCTTTTGCAGGCCGTCGCCGCCGCCGCTCGTGGCCACGGCGACCACCAGCAGGGCCGGCATCATGATCAGGGCTTCGAGGACGAACAACATGACCTTGTCCACCTTCCCGCCGAAGTAGGCCATGGTGCAGCCGTAGACGGCGGCGATCAGGACCGAGACGAGGCCGACGACGAGGCCGATCAGGATCGAGATCCGGGTGCCTTCGACCGTGAGGGCGTAGAGGTCGATTCCGGCCTGGGAGGTGCCCAGCAGGTGCTCGGCCGATGGCGGCATGCCGATGTTGAACGGGTCGATCGTCTCCTTGTCCCAGCTGGTGAAGAAGCCGCCCACGAAGGAGAACAGGGTCAGCGCCAGGAAGACGACCAGGCCGACGACGGCTGTCTTGTTGCGCAGGAAGCGGCGGAGGATGATCGAGGACTTCGCGATGACGACGTCGTTGTTCTCGATCTTGGCCTCGCCGGCGACGGCGGCCGGGTCGATGGTGTTGAGGTTTGTCATGGTTACTGCACCCGCACTCTCGGGTCGACCAGGGTGGTGGCGAAGTCAGCGAGGATCGCGCCGATCGCGAAGATCACGGAGCCGTAGGCGAGGGTCGCCGTCGCGGCGTTGACGTCCTGCAGGGCGATCGCGTCGATGCTCCAGGACCCGACACCGTGCCAGGCGAAGATCTTCTCGGCGAAGAAGCCGCCGGCAAAGATGGCCGGGATGGTGAAGGCGATGCTCTGCGCCACGGGGATGAAGGAAACGCGCAGGGCGTGGCGGCTGATGGCCTGGTTGCGGGTCAGCCCCTTGGCGCGCGCGGTCCGGACGAAGTCGGCGTTGACGTTGTCCAGGAGGTATTGGCGCTGGGCGATCTGGTAGGCCCCCCAGCCCACGATCGTGATGGCGAAGGTCGGCACCGCGTAGTGCGCCAGCATGTCGATGAATTGCGCCCAGCCGTCGCCGTCGAGCCCCGGTGTGGAGATCCCGGTGACAAAGAAGATACGTTCGCCGACCGTCTCGTTGATGTTGATGGCACCGAGCTGCACCAGGAAGTAGGCGATCGGTGCGGGCACAATGTACACGAGGTAGCTGTAGGAGGTGATGACCCGGTCCGAGGCCTTGTACTGCCGCGCCGCCGTGTAGACGCCCAGGGCGATGCCGATGATCAGGGTCAGGATGATGGATGCAATGAACAGCCGGGTGGAGATCCAGACCCGGTCGCCGAATTCGGCGTTGATGAACGCGCCGTTGGGGCTGCGTCCCCAGTCCCAGCGGGTGACGATTGCCGTGAGCCAATCGACGTAGCGTTCCCACGGGCTGAGCTCGGGATCGAGGCCCTTGAGCCGGAAGGAGTTGGCCACCTGCTCGGGGGTGGGCCGCGGGATCCGCTCCTGCTCCAGCAGCGCGGGCTGCAGCGTGTTCACAGCCAGGAAGTACCCGGCTGTGGTGGTCAGGAAGATCATGAAGACGTACGTGATGGCGCGCTTGGCGAGGTATCGGAGCATGGGATGACTAGTTCTGGATCGCCGTTGCCTGTGCGGTGCCTGCCGCGGCCGGACCGGCTGAAGCAGCCTCGACGCACGCAGGATTCTTGACAAGATTCACTACTTGATCCTTCCGTAGTCCCCATCCGGCAGGGGATTACCGCCGCCGATCCGGGATCTGGGCCAGCGGGTATCTGGCCGCCTGCAGGCCTTTCGGCGAGTCCTTGTGGACTATGTTGCAGGTCACATTCCAGAGGAAACTATCACATGGACACCGCCGCCGAATGCCGCACTCCCCGGCATTCCGCGAGTCAGGTATCAGATCGTTATGAATAATTCCGGGGAATGGATTAGGTGGGGCGCCACCGGCGGCCGGATCGGCCTAGGCGCCGCGCACTACGCGCGAGACGAGCTCGCCCCAGGACGCGACGAGGCGCTGCGGGTCGATGTGGTGGACGCGGACGGCATGCAGGATCCGCTCCGGCTCCAGGACCGCACTCAATGAGGTGGCCATCAGCCAGGGGTCCGTTGTGACACCAGCCTCCCGCAGCAGCATCTCCAGGTGCCGGTGCCAGAGCACGGCCGCCGGCACGTCGAACCGGTTGTAGGCCGACACGTCCGCGGCCCTGGCCAGCTCGCCGTATTCGAGCACCCAGGCCATGCGCTCCTCGCCAAACGCGATGAGCCTCTCCAGCGGCGGGGCGCCGGGGCCGAGCGGCGGCGGGCCGAACATAAAACGTCCCTGGAACTGGGCCTCGGCGTCGCTCAACAGGGTCATCATGAGCCCCGCCCGGCTGCCGAACCGCCGGAACACCGTCCCCTTGCCCACGCCGGCCCGCTGCGCCAGCGTGCCCATGGTCAGCCCGTCCGCGCCGCATTCCTCGATGAGCTCGCGGGCAGCCAGCAGCAGCAGCTCGCGGTTCCGTGCGGCGTCGCGGCGCTCAGGCTCCAGGCCCGGTCGGATTGGGATGAGGCTCACACCGCACATTCTAGTCCCGGGGAATAGAACCGGACCGCAGTCCGTTTTGATCTGTGAAGGCCGGCAATGGCCTCCATGTCCAGCCAGCCGCAGGACCATCCGCGGCGCGACACCCAGGAGTTCACATGTCCAAGAACACCGTACTCACCCTGGTCGGCAGCCTGCGCGCCGGCTCCACCAACCAGAAGCTCGCCGAAGCCATCCAGCTGAACGCGCCGGAGCAGGTCGAGGTGCTCATCCACGACAGCCTCGGCAACATCCCGTTCTACAACGAGGACATCGACGTCGAGGGCCAGGTCCCGGCCGCCGCAGCCGCCCTGCGCGCCGCCGCGAACGACGCCGACACCCTGCTCCTGGTCACGCCGGAGCACAACGGCACGGTCCCGGCCTCGCTAAAGAACGCCATCGACTGGCTGTCACGCCCCTTCGGCGCAGGCGCCCTCAACGGCAAGCCGACCGCCGTCGTTGGCACCGCCTTCGGCCAGTTCGGCGGCGTTTGGGCCCAGGATGAGGCCCGCAAGGCCGTCGGCATCGCCGGCGCCCAGGTCCTTGAGGACGTCAAGCTGGCCGTCCCCGGTTCCATGGTCCGCTTCGCCGAGGTTCACCCGAAGGACGACGTCGAGGTCGTGGAGCAGATCAAGGGCGTCTTCGTCGCGCTGGAAGAATCCCGCACGGCTTCCGCAGCCTAGTTCCCGGCGATCTCGCGCCGATTTCAGACAGCCGCTACGTGGTTCCACGTAGCGGCTGTCCGTTTCCGCAGCGAAAAAAGCTGCTGGGAAACAAAAGTTTCCCCCGCAGCAACAAGGGTTGTATTCTGGGAGATGTGACCCACGAAACACTTGATGCCGCCGTAGAAGTACTTCCGGCCGAGGCAATTGACGCTATCGAACGTGCGGCTACGTCCGCCCACCGCCACGAGAACCTGTTCTCGGAGCGCGCAGCAAACATCAAGCAGTCGGCAGTCCGCGATGTCTTCGACATCTCGATGCGCCCAGGCCTCGTGTCGCTGGCCGGCGGAAGCCCGTACCTCCAGTCCCTGCCGCTGGAACGGCTCGGCCAGACCGCCGCGAAGATCGTCGCCGAACAGGGCATGACCGCCCTGCAATACGGCGGCGGGCAGGGCACCGAGGAGCTCCGGACCCAGATCTGCGAAGTCATGGCCGCCGAAGGGATCCTGGACGCCAAACCGGAAAACGTGGTGATCACCGCGGGTTCACAGTCCGCCCAGGATGTTGCGACCAAGGTCTTCTGTAACCCCGGCGACGTGGTGCTGGTCGAGGATCCCACGTACGTCGGTGCCCTCAACACCTTTGAGGCCTATCAGGTGGAGGTCGCCACCGTGCCGATGGACGAGGACGGCATTGTCCCGGACCTCCTCGAGGCCAAGATCGCCGCACTGCAGACGGCCGGCAGGAGCATCAAATTCCTGTATACGATCCCGAGCTTCAACAACCCCTCCGGCATCACCCTGTCGGCGGAGCGGCGGCAGCAGGTCGTGGATATATGCCGCAATGCGAATATCTTGGTTCTGGAGGACAACCCCTACGGACTGCTCCGGTTCGACGGCAAGCCCCTCACCCCGCTGCGGGCGGACAATCCGGACGACGTGATCTACATGGGGTCCTTCTCAAAGATCTTCGCGCCGGGCCTGCGGATCGGCTGGGCCCTCGTCCCGGCACACCTCCAGCGCCGCTACTACCTGGCTTCGGAGGCGGTCACCCTCTGCCCGCCCACCCTCAACCAGATGCTGGTCTCCGCCTACCTCCGCGACTACGACTGGCGCGGCCAGATCGAGACGTACCGGGGGCTGTACAAGGAACGCTGCGATGCGATGCTGGCCGCCCTCGACGAGTACATGCCGGAGGGCCTGAGCTGGACCCGGCCGAAAGGGGGCTTCTTCGTCTGGGTCACCCTGCCCGAGGGCGTGGACACCTACCCGCTGCTGACGAAGGCAATCGACGCCGGGGTGGTCTTCATTCCGGGCGCGGCATTCACGCATTCCGACGACCCCTCCAACAAGATCCGGCTGGCGTTCAGCGCCGTCCCGCCGGAGTCCATCCGCGAGGGAGTCCGCCGGCTGGCACCGGTCCTGCGGGAAGCCATCGCCGCCCTGTAGCCTGAGTTATTGGTGTATGGCCAGCCGTTCGTTGACCTCAAGGAGTAATTCATGACCGGAATTGTTGTTGTCGGTGTTGATGGCAGCGAGACTGCCCTGAAGGCCGCGCACACCGCCCGTGACCTGGCCGCTTCGCTGGGGGCCACTCTTCACGTGGTCAGCGCCTTCGACAGCGACCGGACCGAGGTCTACGGCAGCGGCAGCGACAAGTGGATCGTCTCCGACGCCGGTGACGCGGAGAAGGTCGCCCGAAGCGTCGCCGACAGCCTCCGTACCCCGGCGCTCCATGTCACGTACGCGGCCGCCCGCGGCAAACCCGCCGAGGCCCTGATCGACGAAGCCGCCCGCTCCGGTGCCCAGCTGATCGTGGTCGGCAACCGGCGGATGCAGGGACTGGGCCGCGTGCTGGGAAGCGTTGCCAACTCCGTCGCCCACAACGCACCCTGCGACGTTTACATCGCCAAGACCGACTCGTCCAGCTAGGCAGCGCCGGCGGCCCGGCGGTGCCTAGGGGCGGTTCCGTGCCTACCCGGCTGCCGCCCCTGCGGTCTTTAGCATCCGGCGCAGGATCTTGCCGGAAGCGGACTTCGGCACGGCGTCGATGAACTCCAACCGGCGGATCTTCTTGAAGGGCGCCACCTTGGCAGCCACGTAGTCCATCACCGCGGCCTCGTCGAGCGGCTCGCCGCCGTCCGCGGGCTGGAGCACCACGAACGCCATCGGCACTTCCTGGCCGTCGGCGTCGGGCGTTCCGATCACCGCGGCATCCGCGATGCCGGGGTGTGTCAGCAGCAGCGCCTCCAGCTCCGCCGGAGCGATCTGGTAGCCCTTGTACTTGATCAGTTCCTTGAGCCGGTCGACGATCGTAACCACGCCGCCGGCGCTCACGGTGGCGATGTCCCCGGTGTGCAGGAAGCCGTCGGCGTCGAGGGTGTCCGCCGTTTCCCCGGGCCGGTTGAGGTAGCCGAGCATCACGTTGGGTCCCCGGCAGAGCAGGTGGCCGGGCGCGCTGGTGCCCTCCGCCGGGACCTCAATCTCGTCCCCGGTGGCGGGATCCAGCAGCCGGCAGTCCATGTTGGGAACGGTGTAGCCGACCGAGCTGACGGGCAGGTCCGCGGCGTCCACCGGAATCAGGTGGGACACCGGGCTCATCTCCGTCATGCCGTAACCCTGCAGGACGCGGCAGCCCAGGCGTTCGGCCAGCCTGCCGCCCAGTTCGCCGTCGAGCGGCGCCGCCCCGGACAGCGTGGTGTGCACGGAGCTGAGGTCGTACTCGGCCACCATCGGGTGCTTGGCCAGGGCCACGGCCACCGGCGGTGCGATGAACAGGTAGCTGCACTTCTGGTCCTGGATGATCCGCAGGAACTCGGCCAGCTCGAACTTCGGCATCGTGACCAGGCAGGCACGCTGGCGCAGGGCGAGGTTCAGCAGCACGGTCAGCCCGTAGATGTGGAAGAACGGCAGCAGTGCCAGCAGGCGGTCCTCCGGGGTGACTTTGAGCAGCCCGCGGGACTGCTCCGCGTTCGCCACAAGGTTCCGGTGGCTGAGCATCACGCCTTTGGGCCGGCCGGTGGTCCCGGAGGAGTACGGCAGCACGGCCACGTGGGTGGAGGGGTCGAAGCTGACGTCCGGTACCGGCGCACCGGAGGTCAGCAGGTCCCGCAGCGACGGGTGGCCGGCGGCGCCGTCGAGGACGACGAGCCTGCCGGCCGGGATCCCGGCCCGGGCGGCGGCTTCCTGGGCTGCGGGGAGCAGGGCCGAGACGGTGAACAACCACTCCGCGCCGGCGTCGGCGAGCTGGAGGGCGATCTCGTCCGCCGTGTACAGGGAGTTGACGGTGGTGACCGTCGCGCCGGCGCGCAGGAGCCCGTGGAAAACCACAGCAAAGGCCGGGATATTGGGGCAAAGCATCGCCGCGACGCCGTGGACACCCAGCCCCTGGGCCGCCACGGCTCCGGCGACGGCGTCGATCTGCCCCACCAGCGTCCGGTAGCTGGTCTCCGCACCACTCGTGCCGTCGACGACGGCGATCCGGTCCAGGTCCGCCTCCTCCAGGCCGCCAAAGAGGTAGTCGTAGAGGCTGACATCGGGAATTTCCACATCGGGGAACGGGCTGGAAAACACGCAACATCTCCTTTGATCCGCGTCCGCCGGGCTGGCGGGGGCTGGTGCCACTCTAGTGCCGCCGCGCCTGCGTGGACAGGACAGTGCCGCCGTGGACAGGACCGGCCGTTGACGCGGGTCTCCGCGCCCGGTGGCCGCGGGCAGGCGTGTCAGCCTGGTCGCACCGCGGAATTGCGCGGGCGCCAAGCGGGCAGGGCCGAGGTAACCGGGCACGAGCGTCGCGGCCGGGCTATGACAACCCTGCACGACCCGGCAGGCTAGGGGGACTTTGGGGCATGCAGCGGCGTGAAGGAGTTGGATCCCGCGAACCAGCCCGATTCGGAGTCATCTTCGGTGTGATGCCACCGGGCTCCCCCGACGGGGCGTCCCATCGTGCGGAGCTCACCGCCGAAGAACACGAGCGGTTCCCGCTGGGTGATCTCCATGGCAATGACCTCACCGACAACGATGATGTGGTCGCCGCCGTCGTAGATGTTCCAGGGCCGGCACTCAAGCGTGGCGGCATTCCCGGCCAGCACCGGTACGTTGCCGTCCAGAGTCCATTCCGGTTCCGCGTCGACGACTTTGCCGGCAAAGTGCCGGGCCGCATCGACTTGTTCGAGGGAGAGGATGTTGATGGCGAACGGGGCACCCTCCAGATACCCTGCGGCGCGCGAGGCCCGGGTCAGCGTGACCTGGGCAAGCGGCGGGTCGAGGGAAACCGCCGCGAAGGCGTTGACCGTGGCGCCGTGCGGAACGCCGTCGTCCGTCCGGGTGGTGACTACGGTGACACCTGTAGCGAACGTGCCGAATACCTGGCGCAATTCCCGCTTTTCGATGCTTCCCATGACGTCCTGCGTCATCGATATCTCCTTCCTGCTGTTTCTTCGGACCGGGCGGAGTTATCCGAGGTCCCCTCCGCCCACCGGCAGGACAACACCAGTGATGTAACTGGCGTCGTCAGAGGCCATAAACAAGATCGGGGCGGCTTGCTCGTCAAGGGTGCCGTACCGCTTGAACAGGGTGCTTTCGGTGGTCTGGTCGACGATCTGCCGATACCAAATCGCTTCCCGGTCCGACTGCGCGTTGGGATTGCGGGGCACCTTGCGCGGCGGGGCCGCTGTGCCGCCGGGCGCCGTCGCCACTACGCGGATTCCGTGCGAAGCGGCTTCGAAGGCCAGTGACGCGGTCAGCGCGTTAACCCCGCCCTTTGCCGCCGCGTACGGCACGCGGTTGATGCTGCGCGTGGCTATCGAGGAGACGTTCACGATGACCCCGGCCGTCCGCTCGACCATGTGCGGCAGCACGGCACGGCAGCACCACAATGTGGGGAAAAGGGAGCGCCGCACTTCGGCCTCGATTTCGTCTTCCTGATAGTGCTCGAAGGGCTTGGCCCAGATCGTGCCGCCAACATTGTTAATCAGGATGTCGATCCGTCCAAACTCCGCCAGCGCAAAGGCCATCAGGTCCGCGGCGCCCGCATAAGTTTCCAGATTGCAAAGGAAATACCGGGCGGGAGCACCACCGGCAATCAGCTCGGCACACACCTCCGTGACCAGCTCAGACCGGTCCGCCAGCACCACACTGCCGCCCTCGGCGGCAATCTTCCGGGCGACGACTGCGCCGATCCCTTGGGCGGCACCTGTAACTACTACAACCTTGTTGGTAAAACGCATTGCTGTGTGTCCTTGCTTGTCAGTTGCTGCCAATTCATGGCTGGCAGGTGCCCGCCGCGCATACCCCGCTACCGCTGCGGCGGGCACTTCCCGTCGGTCTCCTGCCCGCGCTAGCTGACGGCTTCACGTTCCAGTGGCGTCGCCGTCGGTGCAGGCTCGGCCTGGACAGCCTGGCTTCGCACCAGGAGAGTGGCCAGCCCGGCGAGGACCAGCGGAACAGCGAGAGCCATGAAGTATCCGGAGACGCCCAGTCCCGTAAGGATGACCCCGCCGAGGGCTGAGCCCACGATGGAACCAAGACGGCCAATGCCGATTCCCCAGCCGGTAGCCGTGGCACGAAGTTGAGTGGGGTAGGCGTTGGCGATCAGGTAATTCAGGGCCAACTGCTGGCCGCCAATGCCGAAGCCGGCCAGCCCGATCAACACGAACACCAGCGCAAAGTTGGAGCCGGCCAATCCAAGTCCAATCGCGATGAGGATTCCCGCGCCAAACATGACCAGCAGCAGGTTCCGGGGGTTTACCTTGGGCAGGATGATGGACAGCGGGATAGCAAAGAGGATGAACGCGCCGTTGACGGTCACGGTCCCCATGGCGGCCTGGGAGCCTGCCAGCCCCAACATCTTGAGTGCGGTGGGCATCCAAAGCAGCAGCAGGAACCACGCGATCCAGTTGAGCAGGTAGGTGGCAAAGACTGCGATGGTAACCATCCGGTACTTGGCTGAGAAGAGTGCTGCAACGGAACTGCGCTCCTCGGCTTTGTCATTTGTCGTCAGTACGGCGTCCGGGCTGACCGGGCCGCCGGAGACCGCCGCCATGATCTGGCGCGCCTCTGCGTCGGCTGCGGGCGTGCCCTTGGCTGCCAGGAAGACCGGCGACTCGGAGAGCATCCTCATGCAGATCAGGACCATGATCAGGGGCAGCACGCCTCCGACCAGGAATATTCCGCGCCAGCCCAAGACGGGGAGCCAGGCCGCTGCCACAAGCCCGCCGAGCAGCGCGCCGCCAGGCAGGCCCAGCAGCACCAATGTCATGAACGTGCCGCGTCGCGATTTGGGGCTGTACTCTGCCGTCAAAGCCAGCAGGGCAGGCGTGGCGCCGCCCATGCCGAGGCCAATGAGGAAGCGCAGAATGACAATCTGCTCCAGCGATTGAGCGAAGGCGCCAGCAAGGGAGAACACGCCAAAAAGTGCAAGGGCGAGCAGGATGGTTTTCTTGCGACCGATTCGATCCCCGAACGTGCCAAGGGACATGGCGCCCACGCACATGCCAACAGTGCTGGCGGTGATCACCCAGGTCATGTCAGTGGCCTTCAAGCCAAAGTCTTCGGCGATCGCCGGACCGATGAATGCGATGGACTGCGTGTCGAATCCGTCCAGCAATGCGATCACGAAACAGAGGACGACGATGGACCATCGTTTGAATCCCATGGGCGTGTTGTCGATAACGTCCTGGACGTTATAGGCGAGTTTAGTCACCGGTAACTCACTTTCGTGTAAATGTTCTGGCCCGACTGATCCGGGATCCGTGCGGCTGCGGCAACTGCATTTTGGGCAGGGGGCATCGCGGCGGGTGTTGGGAATGAATCTGGGTCGACCCCAGGGCAGGAAGATTCCGGCCCCGGGATCGGGAAAGGGGCTTAGTCCTGGGGGTCGAGAACGAAGTTGTAAGTGACTTCGCGACCCTTGCCGTCCGCCCGCTCAGTGGGCGCGAGGACGAGTTCAGGCTTCACGGCCGAGGCGATATCGTCGGCCACGTGTTCGTCGCCTTCGAAGTAGAGCTGGGTGGTGATGAGCTGGTGCTCGGGGGCGGAGACCTTCAGGTGCAGGTGGGCGGGCCGCCATGCGTGCCAGCCGGCGGCCGCGATGAGGGCCCCGCACGCCCCGTCGGTGGGGATCTGGTACGGCGCGGGCTGCATGGTGTTGATCTGGAAGTTGCCCTGGGCGTCGGCGGTGATGGAACCGCGGAGGTTCCATTCGGGCAGTCCGGGGGCGAACTGGGAGTAGAAGCCGAGGTCATCCGCGTGCCACAGCTCGATCAGGGCCCCGGCGAGCGGCTCGCCGTCGACGTTCGTGACCTGGCCCTGGAAAAGCAGCGGAGTGCCGGGTTCGTCGTCGCGCATGGGCAGGGTGGCCGGGGTGTTGAGCGAGGGGGCGTCCGGGATGTAGTAGGGCCCTTCGATGCTGCCCTTGGAGCCGTGGCGGCTGGAGTTGGCTACTTCCTCGACGGAGTGTTCCACCCAGACGTCCAGGAACAGCGGCCACTCGCCGTCCTCGCCGACCTGGATGAGCCAGGCTTTGAAGGCGTTGTACTCGTCGTAGGTGACTTTCTCGTCCAGGACGGTGTCGTTGATTGCCTTGATGACCCGGCCGGCGAGGATGCTGACCCGCTCCTGGCCGGCGCTGGCGGCGATCTTCTTGTTCTCCCGGAAGCGGGCAGTTGCCCCCGCGCCCGAGGAGGCTGCTGTGGCTTCGGTTTCCGTGGTCATGGTGACTCCCTTGTCAAAAGAACGATGGTAAAAACGCTTGTCGATGGGCGACGGACTGCGCGTCGTGCGGTGGATCACATCCGGTGTTGATTCCACGGTAGGCCCGGAATTGATCGGGGGGAAATACCTATTTCGCTCTCATTGAAAGCTTTTGGATATGAATCCGGCGGGGCCTATTCGACGGCGGACGGGTGCTTGGCGAGCGGCGTCACCTTGATGTCCATGAACGGGAAGAGCGGCAGTCCGGAGAGCAGGGTGTGCAACTCGTCGTTGTCCGCGACGTCGAACACCGAGTAATTGGAGTACTCGCCCACGACCCGCCACAAATGAGCCCAGCGTCCGTCGCGCTGAAGCTGCTGGGAGTACTCCCGTTCCTCCGCCTTGATGGCGTCTGCGCGCTCCTTGGGCATGTCCAGCGGAATGTTGACGTCCATGCGGACCAGGTACAGCATGTGGTTCTCCTTGCGGTGTCGGAAAATCGGAGGAAAGGATACGGGCAGAACGGCTTAGTCCTGGCGGTACTTTCGCAGTTTGTCGGCGTCGATGGCCGCGCCGACGCCGGGGACCTCACGGACCCGGATGGCGCCGTCGGCGATCTTCAGCGGTTCGGCGAGGAGGTCGTCGGTCATGTCCAGGTAGTTGGAGAGTTCCCCTGCACGCCGGGAGGTGGCCTCGAATGCCGCGCCAAAGGTGACCGTGGCGAGGCTGCCGACCTGGGTGTCGATCTGGTTGCCCATGGTGACGTCCACACCGAGCCCCTCACAGAGGCCGAGGATCTGCTGGGCTTCGGTGAAACCGCTGCGCGCGGTCTTGATGCAGATCGCGTTGCTGCCACCTGAAAGCAGCTCCCGGGAGACGTCGCCCAGGGTGGGAACACTTTCGTCGCCCACAATCGGGATGCTCGAGTTCTGCACCAGCCGGCGGCGGCCCAGGGCCTCTCCGGCGTCGCACGGTTCCTCCAGCATGGACAGGCCAAGGCCCTCGGTCCGGCGGAGGACCTCCACGGCCTCATTCGCCGTCCAGCCGCGGTTGGCATCGAGGTAAATCTCTGTGTCCGTTCCGAGCCCCTCCCGCAGGACATGGCAGGCCTCCACGTCGAGGGAGAGCGGCCGCCGCCCGGTCTTCAGCTTGAACGTGTTGATGCCGTACGTTTCGCGGAAGCGGAGCGCTTCTTCGAGGAGATCGGCGGCGGGCTTGAAGCCAAGCATGTGGGAGACCCGCATGCTGTCCGTGAAGCCGCCCAGCAGTTTGTGCACCGGCGTGCCCAAGGAGATTCCGATAACATCCCAGAGCGCGATGTCCAGGGCGCCCTTGGCCGTGGGGTTATTGACCGTGCGGCGGAGCAGCTGCTGGACCTTTGAGCGGTCCAGTGGATCAAGCCCGACGAGCTGCGGGGCAAAGACCTTGGTCACCACCGAGACGATCGAGTCCTGGGTTTCGCCGTACGTGTAGGGCCGCGGCGGGGTGTCGGCGACACCACAGATGCCGGTATCCGTGTAGATCCGGACCAGCACGTGGTCCGCGGAGGTCACCTCACCGCTGGCGAACTTCAGCGGGCGCGCGTAGGGAATCGAGTACGGGATGGCCTCAATACGTTCAATTTTCACGGCTGGGTTCCTTTGGCGCGGCTGTGGGCAGGGAGTCGAAAAGTTGCAGGAAACTGCGCAGGAGGGGCGTTTCGGTGTTGCGGTTCCACGCGACCGCGAGGTCGACCGGCGGCGGATTGCGCAGCGGGCGGAACACCACGCCCTGGAAGGAGAACATCCTGGACGTCATTGGCACCAGGGCGATCCCCATCCCGGCGGCAACGAGCGAGAGGAGGGTCGAGGTCTCCCTCGCTTCCTGGACAAGCCGGGGCTGGAACCCGGCCTTGCGGCAGGCGTCCACCACGATGCTGCTGACGGCGGAGTAGCTTGGATAGCCGATGAAGTCCTGGCCGGCGAGGTCGGCCAGCTCGAGGATCCCAGTGTCAGCCAGCGGTGAATCGGCCGGGAGGGCGGCAACAAGCTGATCTTGTTCCAGCAGTTTGAGCGCGACATCTCCGGAACGGACCGGCGGCCGGAGGACAGCGACGTCGATCCGGCCCTCCTCCAGCGCGGACTCCATTTGTGGTGTCAGCATCTCGCCTTGAACGGTGATGCGGAGGCCAGGAAGGGCGCGGCGGGCGGCCTGGACGATGCTGGGCATGAGCCGGTAGGTGGCGGTCCCGGTGAAGCCGACGCGGATGACGCCGGTGGCGCCGGCGCCGACCTGCTTGACGTCCTCCTCGAGAGACTCGAGTTCCTGGAGCAGCAGCCGCCCCCTGTCCAGGAGGACCTGCCCGGCAGGCGTGAGGTCAACCTTGCGGGTGGTGCGCAGCAGCAGGGGCGTGCCGAGCTGTTCCTCGAGCTGCCTGATCTGCTGGGACAGCGGCGGCTGGGCCATGTGCAGCCGCTGGGCCGCGCGGCCGAAATGGCGTTCCTCGGCCACGGCAATGAAGTACTTGAGGTGGCGCGTCTCCATTGAAGCTCCCGGGCAGCTCGGAGCAGGCGAAATGCCGTGCTCAGATCAGCTTAGGAGGACCTATTAGTAAGGGGAAATATCTATTTGGAAGCTATTGGGACGTTTTGCATATCAAATTAGCGGACCTCGCGACGTTCCTGCCCGGTTACCGGCCGCGGGTAAGCGTTCCAGCCCCGGCGCGCCGCGGAAATGCGCGGGCGCCGGGTGGGCAGGGCCGAGGTAACTGGGCAGGAGCGTTGCCGACGGGCCGAGGGCCGAGCAGCCAGCCCGGGCCCGCGGATCAGTCCAGGAGCAGCGCTGGCTCTTCCAGGATCGACGCGACGTCGGCCATGAACCGTGCCGAGAGGTCGCCGTCCACCACGCGGTGGTCGAAGGAGCCGCCGAGGGTGGTGATCCAGCGCGGAATCACTTCGCCGTCGAGGACCCAGGGCTTCTGCTTGATGGTGCCGAAGGCCACGATGGCGACCTCGCCCGGGTTGATGATCGGCGTGCCGGTATCGATCCCGAGGGCGCCGATGTTGGTGACGGTCAGGGTGCCGCCCTGCATCTGGGCGGGCTGGGTCTTGCCTGCCCTGGCGGTGGTGGCGAGGTCGTTCAAGGCCAGCGCCAGCTCCTTGAGCGAGAGATCCTGGGCGTTCTTGATGTTCGGGACCATCAGGCCGCGGGGCGTTGCCGCAGCGATCCCGAGGTTCATGTAGTGCTTGACATGGATCTCGGCGGAGTCGGCGCCGTCCGGGTCGTCCACCCAGGTCGCGTTGACGCTGGGGTTGCGGGCCGCGGCCCAAATCACCGCCTTGGCGAGGATCAGCAGCGGCGAAACCTTGATGCCTTCGAAATCGCGGGAGGCCTTGAGCCGCTTGACGAACTCCATGGTCCGGCTGGCGTCGACGTCGACGAAGATGCTCACGTGCGGGGCGGCGAAGGCCGACTCGACCATGGCCCTCGCGGTGGCTTTGCGGACGCCCTTGACCGGGATCCGTTCGATCCGCTGTTCCTGCGGCCGTCCGGTCTTGCCCCAGAAGCTGTCCGCCTTGTCCACCTCCGCGTCGCGCTGGGCCTGGTAGCTGACCAGGTCCTCGCGGGTCACTTCGCCGCGGGCGCCGGTGGGGATGACGTCCGACAGGTCGATGCCGAGGTCGCGGGCGATCTTCCGCACGGGCGGCTTGGCCAGGACCCTGCTGACGAGGCCGCTGATGGCGCCGCCGAGGGTGGGGCGCAGGTCGATGCTCTCCGCGGCTGCCGGGCGCTCCGCGTGGGCGACGGATTCCGGGCTGATCCGGATGTCGTGCGCCTCCACCGGCTCGGCCGGCGGGACGGGAGCGGCGACCGGGCCGGTCCCGGCCGCAGGCTTCGCCGCCGGGGCGGCGACCCGACGGCGGCGCTTGACAGCGTCGGCCTTGGGGCCCGAACCGACCAGCGGACCGCCGGCCGGGCGCCCGGCGGATTCCCCGGCGTCGGGCGTGTCCGCTTCCAGCTTCCCGTACATGGGTGCCTCAACCGGCGCAGTAGCGGGCTCGACGGCGGCAGCCGGGGCGGCGGGGGCGGCGGGGGTGGCGCCGGAGGGCGCTGCGTCGCTCACGCTGATGATGGGGGTTCCGACGTCGACTGTCACGCCCTCCTTGACCAGCAGTTCCGTGACGGTTCCGGCAAACGGGGACGGCAGTTCGACGAGGGACTTGGCAGTCTCGATCTCACAGATGACGTCATTGACGGCCACAGTGTCGCCCGCCTTGACCTTCCAGGAGACGATTTCGGCCTCGGTCAGCCCCTCGCCCACGTCGGGGAGGTTGAACTTATGGAGAGTCATGGTGTCCTTGATTTGGGAGGCGTCTCAGTACGGGGGCGTCAGCAGGAAAGGGCCGGTCAGTAGGAAAAAGCACGGTCCAGTGCCTCAAGGAGGCGGTCGATGTCCGGGAGGTAGTCTTCCTCCACCTTCGCCACCGGGTAGGGCATGTGGAAGCCGCCGACGCGGATGACGGGCGCCTCGAGTGAGTGGAAGGCACGCTCGCTGATCCGGGCAGCGATTTCGCCGCCGATTCCTCCGAAGGTCGGGGCCTCGTGGGCCACAATCAGCCGGCCGGTCTTTTTGACGGATTCGGTGACGGTGTCGAAGTCGATCGGCGAGATGGAACGCAGGTCGATCACCTCGACGCTGTGGCCGTCCTCGGCAGCGGCGTTGGCCGCGGCCAGGGCCACCGGTACCAGCGGGCCGTAGACCACCACAGTGGCGTCGGTGCCTTCGCGGAGCACGTGCGCCTTGAACGGGTCCGCGGAGTGTCCGGGGGCTTCCGTGTCCACCTCGCCCTTCAGCCAGTAGCGGCGCTTCGGCTCGAAGACGATCACGGGGTCCTGGCAGTCGACGGCCTGCTGGATCATCCAGTAGGCGTCGTGCGGGTTGGACGGGGTGATGATGCGCAGGCCGGCGGTGTGCGCGAACAGCGCTTCCGGGGACTCCGAGTGGTGTTCGATCGAGCCGATTCCGCCGCCGTACGGGATCCGGATGACCACCGGCACGGTCAGGTTGCCGTTGCTGCGGGAGTGCATTTTGGCCAGTTGGGTGGTGATCTGGTTGAAGCCCGGGAACACGAAGCCGTCGAACTGGATCTCGCAGACGGGGAGGTAGCCGCGCAGGGACAGTCCGATCGCGGTGCCGATGATGCCGGACTCCGCCAGCGGGGTATCGACGACGCGGTCGGCGCCGAACTCGGCGATGAGGCCGTCGGTGACCCGGTAGACACCGCCCAGGGGTCCGATGTCCTCGCCCATCAGCAGGGCACGGGGGTTGTTGGTCAGGGTTGCGCGCAGGCCTTCGTTGATGGCCTTGGCAATGGTCATGGTGGTCATCAGTTGGCCGCCTCCGTGTCGGCAGGTTCCGTCTCGTCGGCGAATCCTGCGCTGTACTCCTCGAACCAGGCCAGCTCCTCGGCAACGAGCGGGTGGGCCTCAACGTAGGTGTTGGCGAAGGCCGTCCGGATGTCCGGAGTCTCCAGATCGTGGGTGGTCTTGCGGACATAGGCGGCGAGTTCGTCGCCGTCGGCCCTGACCTGTTCGAAGAAGGCGTCGTCGGCGAGACCTTCGGCGCGGAGGTACTTCTCGAGGCGCTCCAGCGGATCCTTGGCCCGCCAGCGGCCTTCCTCGGCGGATTCCCGGTACTTGGTGGGATCGTCGGCCGTGGTGTGCGCGCCGACGCGGTAGGTGAAGGCCTCGATCAGCACGGGTCCCTCGCCCTGGCGGGCACGTTCCAGCGCCCACTCGGTGACGGCGTGGACGGCGATCACGTCGTTGCCGTCCACCCGGATTCCGGGGAAACCGTATCCCTTGGCGCGGTTGGCGAGCGGGATGCGCGTCTGCACGGAACTGGGGACGGAGATCGCCCAGTGGTTGTTCTGGCAGAAGAACACCACGGGGGCCTTGTAGGAGGAGGCGAACACCATGGACTCATGGACGTCGCCTTCGGAGCTGGCCCCGTCGCCGAAGTAGACCATCACGGCAGCCTTGGGCTCCGCCGTCCGGCCGGCTGTTCCGTCGGCAACTGCGGCGGACGCGGCGAACTTCTGGTCGCGCTGGATGCCCATGGCGTACCCGACGGCATGCGGGGTCTGGGCGGCGAGGACCAAGGTGTAGAGGTGGAAGTTGGTGTCCTTGGGGTTCCAGCCGCCGTTGGAGACTCCGCGGAACTGGCGCAGCAGCTCGGCCAGGTCCACGTTGCGGGTCAGCGCGACGCCGTGCTCGCGGTAGGTCGGAAAGATATAGTCCTGCGGCTGGCTGGCACGGCCGGAGCCGATCTGGGCGGCTTCCTGCCCGGTGAGCGGGACCCACAAGGCCAGCTGGCCCTGCCGCTGCAGGGCGGTTGCCTCCACGTCGAAGCGGCGGATTTTCGCCATGTCGGCGTAGAAACCGCGCAGTTTCGCCGGGTCGAGCCGCTCGGCGTATTCCGAGAAAACGGGATCGGAGCCGAGCGTGCCGTCGGGAGCAAGGAGCTGCACCATCGGCTCGGCGGGATCGCCCATGCGGGCTTCGGCTTCCGCCTCGCGCTGGTCCTCTATGTCGGTTCCGTCGAACTCGGTAGAGGGCAGATGTGTGGCGCCCATACCGTCTCCTTGCTTGCCGCATCCGAATGCGCCGCAATCGCTGGGATATATGCCGGACCGGTTATACATTCCCGGTCCGGCATATATTTTGGCTTACTCGTCCCTACTTTAGCCGCAGCGAGGCGGCCGCGGCCGTCATGTTAAGCGCTAGGAACGCCGCGGCGCTTTTGTATAGATCGCACAGAGTTCCAGGAAGCGGGTGTTGGCTTCGGTTTCGCCGATGCTGACCCGTACCCCCTCGTTGGCGAAGGCGCGCACGGACAGGGCCCGCTCCCCTGCAAGGGCGGCGAATTCCGCGCTGTCGGCGCCGAGGTTGAGCCACACGAAGTTGCCCTGGGCCTCGGGCACGAACCAGCCCAGGTCCCGCAGCCCGGCGGTGACACGGTCCCGTTCGTCCACGAGGCTTTGTACCCTTTCTACAACCTCGCCGAAGTGCTCCAGCGACGTCACGGCCGCGGTCTCGGCGATCTGGGAAACGGCGAAGGGCGTGGCTGCGACGCGCAGGTGCTGCGTGAGGTCGGGCTGGGAAACGCTGTAGCCGACCCGCAGCCCGGCAAGGCCGTGGGCCTTCGAGAAGGTCCGCAGGACAACAACGTTGGGGTACTTCCGGTACATTTCGATGCCGTCGACGGCGTGCTCGTCGCGGACGAACTCCTGGTACGCCTCGTCGATGACCACCACGACGTCGGAGGGGACCCGCTGGATGAAGCCCTCCGTTTCCTCGGTGGTGAGGATCGGACCGGTGGGGTTGTTGGGGGTGCACAGCAGGATCATCCGGGTGCGCGCGGTCACGGCTTCGGCCATGGCGTCGAGGTCGTGGCGGCCGTCGCCGGTCAGCGGGATCCGGACACTCTCGGCGCCCGCCAGCCCGACGCAGATCGGGTATGCCTCGAAGGAGCGCCACGCGTAGATGACCTCGTCGGGCTTGCCGTCGTCGTTCTGCCCGGCAAAGGTGGTCAACAGCTGGTTGAGTGCCCCGAGGCTTCCGGCGCCGGTGACGATGTCCTCGGCGGGGACGTCCAGGAACTCGGCCAGCTTTCCGCGCAGCCTGCTGCTCAGCGGATCCGGGTAGCGGTTGAAGTCGGTCTGCGCCGCGATGGCCTGCTGCACTGCAGGGATCGGGGGGAGCGGGTTTTCGTTGGAGGAAAGCTTGTAGCTGGCCAGGCCCTCGACGGGGACGGGCGGCTTGCCGGCCGCGTAGCGGGGAAGAAGGTCTACCACCGGGCGGGGCCGGATGCCCCCGGCCGTGTTCTCTGATGAAGTCATGCCAACCAGCCTACTTCGGGACCGCCCCGCCGTAGTCGGCCGGAATAGGGGGACATGGTCCCTGCCGCTGCCGGTGGGGATATGACAGCATTGCCCCATGCGCTCATTCATCGTTCGCGTCATCATCAACGGGCTGGCCCTGGCAATCGCGTGCTGGATCCTCACCGGCCTGGATATAACCACTGCGGGCAATGGCACCATGAGCATCATCCTGGGCTACTTGTTCATCGGCCTGATCTTCGGCCTCGTCAATGCCTTCGTCAAACCCATCGTCAGCCTGTTGTCGCTGCCGATCACCATCCTCACCCTGGGCCTCTTCACGGTGGTCATCAACGCCGGCATGCTGTACCTGACGTCCTGGATCAGCAGCTACACCACCGTGCATTTCACGATTGACAGTTTCTTCTGGACCGCGGTGTTGGCGGCCCTCATTATCAGCGCCGTGTCTCTCGTGGCGAGCTTTCTTCCCGCGGTCGATCGCTAGGCCCGTCGAACGCCAGGCACAGGGACGATACCCACCCGGGCTACCCCACAGACTTCTGCGTGCGGTCCGCGGGTGTCCCGCCCGGACTCCGCCGTGGGCCCGGTGCTTCGGGCCCTCCCCGCCCCGGCGGCATCGCTTCACGCCGCAGGGAAAACCGCGTCACGGTAGCCGTGCCGCCAGCCCCGACCACGGCAGCTAGCGCGGCGGTCGACGCCGCCAGGGATGGATCCCGGCTTGCCACGACGTCCCGGGCGCCGTCTGCGTACCGTCCCATGGCGTGGCCGGGACCCAGGCCCGGCCCCAGCCATTCCGGTCCGGGGATCGGACCGGTCAAAGTGACAGTCACGCGGTCCTTTGTGTCCGGGTTGGGCAGTCCGTCCGCCCCGGGCACCCAGTCCGCTTCATGCTCCAGGTGCAGGCTGCCGATGCCGCCCGCCGGCTCGATTCCGCCCACCGGGGACCCCGCGGTCAGCACGAACTTCAGGTTGTAGTCGGCCAGGAACGCCTTGTCCCGGCCCAGGTTCATGGCATGGATGCCGCCCTGGCTGTATCCGACGGCGGCCACCTGGTCCCCCGCCTCGGCGCCGGCTTCCGCCAGCGCCCGGCGGACGGCCGCGGCGGTCTCGGCCGAGTCGTAGCCGAGGCCCTCTGCGATGCCGCCGGCGTCGAAGGGGTTGGTGCCCTGCGGCAATCCGTCCAACTGCGTTCCCGGGATAACCACCACCCAGGCGCGGCTGCCGGGCTCCCCCAGCCCCAGGACCTCGATATCCCCGCTGTCCCGGCCGACGGCTTCGGCGCGCAGCAGCAGCCCGGCCGTTGAGACGTCGACCTCCTCGCTCCAGGTTTCCTTGCCGATGATCCGGACCGGCCGCGGGCGCAGGAACTCCAGGCCCGGAGCGTCCGCCAGCCCGCGGACCGCGCCCCTCACGCCGCCGTCGGGCCCTCCTGCCGCGGTCTGGCCGGGAGGCAGCCCGAGCAACAGCGCCAGCCTTGCCGGCGCCATCCCTACCTCGTCCTCGACGGTGTCGCGCAGCGTCACCGGAGGCAGGCCGAACAGCCCCCACAGCGGCCCGTACGCCGGGCCGGTCCGGCCGATCCGCAGAACCAACGCGTTCCGCGCTTCCGCGAACTCGTACTCCCGGTGACTCGCCCGGACTGCGCTGACCAGGCCCTCGAGTTCCATCCGGACGCGACGGACGTCCCGGGCCGCCTCCCCGACGGCGATAATCGCAGTGCTGCCGCTGGTGTACGAGTCGTACTGGTACGCAAACAGGGCGCGGCGCACGGCTTCCGCCTCCTCGTCCACGGCCGCCAGCTCCCGCACGATCCCGTCCAGTGCGGATGCCCCGGCGAGCAATTCCTCGAACTGAAAACTGAGTCCGCCCACTCCGCCCCGGATCCGCAACATCCCGTCCACGGCCGGGACTGGAACGGGCGCAGCACCGGAGCCCGCCGGCGTGGCTTCCGCCATCAGCCCGGCCGGCCCGGGGACTGCACCACGTTCTGGGCATGCCGAAGGACCAGGGTGACAGCCTCCTGCAGGGCCGTCCGGCTGCGGCGCAGGGATGCGGCTTGCAGGGACAGGGCAGTCCGGTAAGCCCGGCCCGCCGGGGACTGCCAGTTCCCCATTTCCACGCTGGCCAGCCGGGCCAACACGGCGTCGGCGTTGTCCGCACAGGCGGCCACCCGGGCAGCCAACTGCTGGACCTCGTAGCTCCGCGATGCGCACGCCGCGGCGTCGGATGCCAATACGGCCCCGGCCGTTCCGCCACCGGCCGTTCCGCCACTGCCCGTGCCGGTGCTGCCGGTCGAGCTTCTTGCGGCGGCGCTGATACTGGCTACTCCGGTGGTCATACCACCGACGCTAGGGCCCCTGCCGCGCAGGCTGAAGTACCCCGCTTCCCCATGTGGACAACCCGGCAGGGCACCGCTCGGGGAACGGGGTACAAACCCGTCCCGAAGTCACATGGATCAGCGCACTTAAGGCCCGGCGGGACTTCGTGAAAGAATCGGGACATGCCTGAAACTGCCGCCACAGCTGACACCCGTACGCCGTCCGGACGCCTGGCCCTCGCCGCGTCCGCAGAACAGATCGCGCTCGGCCCGCTGGACGGCCGGTACCAGTCCGCCGTCGCGCCGCTGGTCGACTACCTCTCGGAGGCCGCCCTCAACCGCGACCGGGTCGCCGTCGAGGTCGAATGGCTCATCCACCTCACCGGCAACAATGTGCTGCCCGGCGCCGGACCGCTGACCGCGGAGCAGCAGGACAAACTCCGCGCCATCGTCACCGAGTTCGACGCCGGCTCGGTCGCCGAACTGGCCGACATCGAAGCCGTCACCGTGCACGACGTCAAAGCCGTCGAGTACTACATCGGCCGCCGCCTGCCCGGCATCGGCATCGAACACCTGACCGCATTGGTGCACTTCGGCTGCACATCCGAGGACATCAACAACCTCTCCTACGCCCTGGGCATCAAGGGCGCCGTGGAGGATGTCTGGCTCCCCGCCGCCCGCAAGCTCGTCGCGCAGATCAGCGCGATGGCGGAAGCCAACCGGGCCGTGCCGATGCTCTCCCGCACACACGGCCAGCCGGCCACCCCCACCACGCTCGGCAAGGAACTGGCCGTCATCGCGCACCGCCTGACCCGCCAGCTGGACCGCATCGCCCGCACCGAATACCTCGGCAAGATCAACGGCGCCACCGGCACCTACGCCGCGCATGTGGCTTCCGTCCCCGGCGCCGACTGGGAGCAGGTCGCCCAGGGCTTCGTTGAAGGCCTGGGCCTGAGCTGGAACCCGCTGACCACGCAGATCGAAAGCCACGACTGGCAGGCGGAACTGTACGCCGACGTCGCGCGGTTCAACCGGATCCTGCACAACGTCTGCACCGACATCTGGAGCTACATCTCGATCGGCTACTTCGTGCAGATCCCGGTCGCGGGCGCCACCGGCTCCTCCACCATGCCGCACAAGGTGAACCCGATCCGCTTCGAAAACGCCGAGGCCAACCTGGAGATCTCCTCCGGCCTGCTGGACGTCCTGGGCTCCACCCTGGTCACCTCCCGCTGGCAGCGCGACCTCACCGACTCCTCCTCGCAGCGCAACATCGGCGTCGCGTTCGGCCACTCGCTGCTCGCCATCTCCAACGTCGCCAAGGGACTGGACCGGCTCAAGGTCGCGGAGGACGTGCTGGCCGCGGACCTCGACACCAACTGGGAAGTCCTGGGCGAGGCCATCCAGATGGTCATGCGCGCGGAGGCCATCGCCGGCGTCGAAGGCATGGAAAACCCGTACGAGCGGCTCAAGGACCTGACCCGCGGGCAGCGCGTTGACGCCGCCAGGATGCAGGAGTTTGTCCAGAGCCTGGGCCTGTCCGCGGACGCCGAAGCCCGGCTGCTGGCGCTCACCCCCGGCAAATACACCGGCATCGCGGACAAGCTGGTGGACCACCTCGCATGAGGCTCCTGCTCATCCGCCACGGCCAGACGCCCGGAAACGTCCTGGGCCAGCTGGACACCGCCCACCCGGGGCCCGGGCTGACCGAGCTCGGCGAGCGGCAGGCCGCCGCCCTGGCGCGGTCGCTGGCGAATGAGCAGATCGACTCCCTTTATGCCTCCACGCTGATCCGCACGCAGATCACGGCCGCGCCGCTCTCGAGCGTCCGGGGCCTGGAGATCGAGGTGCTGGATGGTCTGCACGAAATCGAAGCCGGGTCCCTGGAGAAGCTCACCGACAAGGCATCGCACCTGCGCTACCTGGGAACGGTGTTCGGGTGGGCGGACGGGGAACTGGACCGCAGGATGCCCGGCGGTCCCAGCGGGCACGAGTTCTTCGAACGCTACGATGCCTCGATCGCCCGGATCGCCGCCGCAGCAGCGCCCGGCACAGGCGCGGCGTCCGGCGGAACGGTGGCCGTGGTCAGCCACGGCGCCGCGATCCGCGTCTGGGCGGGCCTTCGGGTCCGCGACATGGAGGCGGGCTTCGCCGCCCGCCATGTCCTCGCCAATACCGGGATTGTCGCGCTGGAAGGGGATCCCGACGCCGGCTGGCGGCTCATCCACTGGGACGACAGCCCGGTGGGCGGCCTGGCGCTGGTGGATCCGACGGCGGAGGACCCCACCGGCCGCACGCTGTAGCCGAATTCTCCGAATCCTAACGCGCAGGAAACACGGCCGAAACCGGCGCTGCCTAGCCTTAATCTGCATAACCCTTCGGCAAAGCGAGGCAGCCATGCAGACGAATCCGCGGCTCAACATCCGGCAGGTCACCTGGGCCAACCCGGTGGGCGCGGACCTCCGCGCCGCCCAGCAGGCCGAACTCGATGCCCGCTTTGGCACGAACGACCACGAACCCGGCCCGCCGCCGTCGGAGGCTGACACGGCAGTGTTCCTCGTCGCCCACGACAAGGCGTCCGGGCAGCCCGTGGGCTGCGGCGGCCTGCGCATCTTGGACAAGCACACGGCCGAGATCAAACGGCTTTATGTGCTCCCGTACACCCGCGGCTCGGGCGTGGCCAGCTCCATCCTCGCGGCCCTGGAGGCGCACGCCCACTCGCTCGGCATCACGTCCATCACCGCGGAGGCCGGCTCGGTGCAGACCGACGGGCGGCAGTTCTACGAGAACTCGGGCTTTGTCACGGTGCCAAACTTCGGGCCGTACATCGGGGTGGAGCACTCCTACTGCTACGCGAAGGCCATCGACTCGCACAGTGCAGCGCACACCGCCATGGCCTGAGCGGCGTCAGCGTTCGACGGCGGCAGCGCCCCATAGTCTGTGGGACAGCCGCCGCCAGGTACCGCAGGGTCCCGTCACACAGGGCCCGCCGGGCCGCCGTCGGCTAACCTCGCACTATGGAACCGGCCGACATCACCTTCCGCACCCGCAAGTGGGTGCGGCCCGAAGACCTCAACGCGAACGGCACCCTGTTCGGCGGAAGCCTCCTGAAGTGGATCGACGAGGAAGCCGCGATCTACGCGATCCTGCAGCTCGGCAACGGCCGGGCCGTCACAAAGTACATTTCCGAAATCAACTTCGTGAGCTCGGCAGTCCAGGGCGATCTGATCGAGATGGGGCTGACCGCCACCCGCTTCGGGCGGACGTCACTGACCATGCGCGCCGAGGTCCGGAACATGATCACGCGCCAAAGCATCCTCACCATCGAGGAGATTGTCTTTGTGAACCTCGACCCGCACGGCAAGCCCACGCCGCACGGGTACACCGAGATCACCTATGACCGGGACCGGATCCCGACGCACCACCTCACCGAGACGCTCGAAGAGGACTAGGCAGGAAGCCGGGCGCTCCGATACCGCTCCGGTGCCCTGAATGCGGCCCGCGGGATTAGACCCAGAAATCGTCAGCCTTCGCCGAGTCTTCGAAGAACTCCCGGCCCTCGGCGATCTTCCCGTCGCGGACCACGAACGTGATGACGGTTCCCATGTCGAGGGTTTTGCCGTTGTTCTCGGCCTGGGTCTGCTGGATCGCGACCGTGTGGTTTTCCCCGGCGACGATTTCCTCGACATTGGCCCGGAAGTTGCCCTGGGTGCGCGCTCCCAGTTCGCCGAAGTACGCCAAGATGGCGTCACGGCCCGTTTTCGTCCCCGACAGCACGCCGCTTCCGGCCACGTGCCACACTGCGTCCTCCGCGAACAGCTCGCTGAGGGTCGCCATATCCCCCGCGTTAAAGGCCTCGTACCCCCGCCGGACCAGTTCTGCATTCTCTGCGGTTCCCATTTCGGGCACCTCCGTCTTCCTCGTCGGATTTTTTGGACGGCTTAAGGCTATTCCCGGCTCGTGGGCCTGTCGATGGCCCGGATGTTCACAGCGTGTTTGGACCCGGGGCGCACAACGTTTACCCGGACACACCAGACTCGACAGGCAAGGACAGCTATTTTATCGATTTGATAGTCATAACCCCTCGATTTGGGTGGCGTCCGCTATAGGCTGGCCGGACAAATGCCATCTGGCCCCGTTCAGAAATGAGTCTCACTCGTGCGCAGATTGAAAACCATGGTTGCCGGCGCCGTCGCCGTCGCCCTTCTTTCCGGTTGTGGAGCGGGCGCCGCGGCCCCCGCCCCGTCCGGAGCCCCTACCGGGCCGGCCGCCGTCGCCCCCTCGGGACCGCCGTCCGGCGAGACGCTGATCGTCTACACCAACTCCAACGGTGAAGGCCGGGGCGAGTGGCTGACGAAGAAGGCGGCGGAAGCCGGCTTCAAGATCGAAGTCGTCGGCGCCGGCGGCGCGGACGCCACCAACAAACTGATTGCCGAGAAGAACAACCCGATCGCGGACGTAGCCTTCGGATTGAACAACATGTACTTCGAGCAGATCAAGGCCGCCGGCGCGATCGCGCCGTACACGCCGTCGTGGTCCGGGGACGTCGACACCGCCAAGGGCGACAAGTCGGACAGCAAGGCTTACTGGCCGCTGGTGCAGCAGGCCATCCTCCTCGGCTACAACTCCGAAAAGTTCAGCAAGGACGAGGCCCCCAAGGACTGGACCGACCTGTGGGCCCAGGACAAGTTCAAGTCCCGCTACGAGCGCGTCACCGGCGTGGGCACCGCCACCGCACAGCTGGTCTTCGCCAGCATTCTGACCCGATACAAGGACGACGGCGGCGATCTGGGCGTCTCGGACGAGGGCTGGAAGCAGATCGAAGGCTACTTCAAGAACGGCACCCCGGCAGTCGCCAAGACCGACCTCTTCGCCCGCATCTCCTCGGGAGAGACGGACATGGGCCAGATGCCGTCATCGATCATCACCGAACGCGAAAAGACGTTCAAGGTCAACGTCGAGACCGTCATGCCGTCCGTCGGCGTACCGCTGGCCATCGAGCAGGTGGCCCTGGTCAAGGGGACGGACAAGCAGGACGAGGCCCTCAAGTTCATCGACTGGTTCGGCAGCGCCAAGACCCAGGGCGAATTTGCGCAGCAGTTCAACTCGATGCCGGTCAACAAGGCAGCGGTCGCGCAGGCCAAGCCGGAGGTCGTCGAGTTCTTCAACACGCTCAAGCAGCAGGACATCGACTGGAACTTCGTGCAGGAAAACATGGGCAAGTGGGTTGAAAAGATCGAACTGGAATACATGAGCTGACCTCGGGCGGGGGGGCGGCAGGCCAGCCGGCCGCCCCCCGCGCCTCTCTTCATTGACAACTCCGCTTCGCCGCTCAGCACAAGACAGGCTGCCATGATCCGTTTCGAGAACATCAAAGTCACCTTCGGCGACTTCACCGCCATTCCCAACCTTGATCTCCAGGTGGAGCCGGGGGAATTCTTCACGCTGCTGGGACCCTCAGGCTGCGGAAAGACAACCGCCCTGCGAACGCTGGCGGGGTTCATCGAGCCGTCCGCCGGCGAGGTATTCGTCGACGGGAAGGCGGTCACCCGGCTGCCGAGCGACAAGCGCCAGGTCGGCATGGTGTTCCAGAACTATGCGCTGTTCCCCAGCATGAGCGTGTGGGAGAACATCGCGTTCGGTCTCCGCGTCCGCAAGGAGAAGCCGGCCGAGAGCGACCGTCTCGTCCGCGATATCGCCCGGCGGGTCGACCTGTCCGAAGAACAGCTGCGCAAGAACGTGGCCGAGCTGTCCGGCGGGCAGCAGCAGCGCGTCGCCGTCGCCCGGGCGCTTGTGCTGCAGCCCAAGATCCTGTTGCTCGACGAGCCGCTCTCCAATCTGGACGCCAAACTGCGCCACCAGCTCCGGCAGCAGCTCAAGGACCTCCAGAGCGAATTCGGCATCACCACGGTCTACGTCACCCATGACCAGGACGAGGCTCTTGCCATGAGCGACCGGGTGGCCGTTTTCAACAAGGGGGTAGTGGAGCAAATAGGCACTCCACAGAGCATCTACGATGAATCGGCCACCGAATTCGTCTGCAATTTCATCGGGGACAGCTCCCGGCTCACCCCCGAGTTCGTCGCGGAGCTGAACCGGCAATCAACTCACGCCCTCGATCCCGCGGCCAACTCCTACCTGCGCGTGGAAAAGGCATCACTCGACCCCGCCGTCGGCAACGGCACAGCTGTCCCGGTGCAGGGAACCGTGGTCTCGAAGACTTACCACGGCCTGCACAGCCGGTACGTCGTTCGTTGCCACGGCGCCGATATCCGGCTGCTGGTCAAGGAAGACGGCGGGACCCACCCCGCCACCGGCAGCACCGCCGCGGTTTACGTCCAGCCCGCCCACGTCCTCCAATACCACCCGGGCACAGGGGCCGCCCTCCGGAGCCAGCTGCAGGAAGTGACCAGCCTGTGAGCACAGCGGGCGGCACGAACGGCCCCGGCGCCAGGAGCATGCTCCGCTCCCCCGCAGTCCTGATCGTCGGGGTGGTGCTGACCTGGTTCATCGCGGCTTTCCTCGTCTGGCCCAACGCGAATGTGCTGATCCAGACATTCTTCCCGGACGGGACCTTCTCCGGGCGCGCCGCCGAAAAGCTCTTCTCCTCCCAGCGGGCAATGAAATCACTGGGCAACAGTTTCCTGCTGGCGGTCGCCTTATCCATCACTGTGAACGTGGTGGGGATCTTCATTGTGCTGGTCACCCAGTACTTCAAGATCCGCGGTTCGAGGATCCTGTTCCTCGGCTACGCCACCACCTTCATCTACGGCGGCATTGTGCTTGCGGCGGGCTACAAATTCATCTACGGGGACAAGGGCATCGTGACCGGCTTCCTGCTGGGATTGTTCCCCGGCATGGATCCCGGGTGGTTTTCCGGTTTCTTTGCCGTCCTGGCCGTCATGACGTTCGCCACCACGACGAACCACATGCTGTTCGTCACCAACGCGCTGAAGGGCGTGGATTACCAGACCATCGAAGCGGCACGGAATATGGGAGCCTCCACGTGGACCATTCTCCGGCGGATCGTCCTGCCGATGCTCAAGCCGACGCTCTTCGCCGTCACCATCCTCTCGTTCCTGACCGGTCTGGGAGCCCTCAGTGCACCACAGGTCCTCGGCGGCCGGGATTTCCAGACCATCACGCCCATGATCCTCACCTTCAGCAACAGCCCGACGTCGAGGGACCTCGCCGCCCTGCTCGCCGTGATCCTCGGCGTGGCCACCATGCTGATGCTGGCGTTCATGACCCGGATGGAAAAGGGCGGAACCTACTTCTCGGTTTCAAAAGTCTCCTCCGGACTGCAGAAGCAGCAGATCCGCAACCCGGCGGCCAACGCCGTCGTCCATGTCCTCGCGTACCTGCTGTTCGCCGTCTACACGCTGCCCGTTGTCCTGATTGTGCTGTATTCCTTCGCCGACGGCGCCGCGATCCAGACCGGCCAGCTGTTGCCGGGGAGCCTGACCTTCGACAACTACATCCGGGTTCTCACCCAGCCCTCGGGCCTGCGGCCGTTCATCATCAGCATCGTCTACAGCGCGCTGGCCGCACTGATCGCCGTCGGCGGCCTGCTCTTCGTTGCCCGGCTCCTGCAGAAGTACCGGAACTGGGTGACGTCGGTGTTCGAGTACCTTCTCCACATCCCGTGGATCCTCCCGTCCGCACTCCTCGCCCTGGGCCTGATCCTCAGCTATGACCATCCGAACCCGCTGGTGGGCGGCGCCGTCCTGACCGGGACCACGGTGATCCTGCTGATCGCCTTCGTGACCGTCAAGATCCCGTTCACGCTGCGGATGCTCAAGGCCTCCTTCGCCTCGGTCAACTCCTCGCTCGAGGAAGCTGCCAGCATCATGGGCGCCAAGACGCTGTACGTGTTCCGCCGGATCCTGCTGCCGATTGTCCTGCCGGCCGCGGCCGCGATCACGGCACTGAACTTCAACAGCATGCTGGATGACTACGACACCGCCATCTTCCTGGCCCACCCGCTGTTCCAGCCCCTGGGACTGGTGATCAAGGCCAACACGGACGGCGCCGAGGGCGTGGACGGCGTCTCGAACACGTTCGTCTACACAGTGCTGCTGATGGTCATCACCGGTGTGACGATGTACCTGGTCTACGGCCGTGCGGGCCGGAAGTCCGCCAGAGCGGCGAAGGCCGGTGCGGACGGGAAGGAAGGAACGACGCCGGCCCTGGTCGAAGCCGCGCCGGCCGAGTCCGTGCGCGTCCCCTAGCCCGCCCGGGCCGCGGTGCGCAGCCGCCGCCACACCGCCGGAGCGAGCACGACGGCGATGCCGACGGCGGCACCGATGACGGTGTCGAAGATCCGGTCCCGCAGCAGGATGCCCGGCGCGGACGGAACCACCAGCAGGGTGGAAATCAGTGCCAGCGGCGTCACGAAGATCTGGGCCAGGACGTACTGGCGGGCGATGAACATCTCTGCCCCGAACTGGCAGGCGGCGATCACCAGCACGGTCTGCCAGGGCGCGGGCTGCAGGAGCAGGATTCCCGCGAGCAGCACCAGCCCGATCGCCGTGCCCACAATTCTTTGCAGCCCGCGGCTCACCCGGTGCCGGGTGCTGTGGCCGACGAGAGGGACGACGGCGGCCACCATCGCCCAGTAGTTATGGCCAAAGCCCAACTGTTTCCCCAGCAGCGTCGCCAGGGTTCCGGCGAGGCCGGCCGCCACGAGGTAGCCGATGCTTTCGAGCAGGGCCGTCCGCTTTTCGCCCGTTGTGAGTGGTGCGGTGGCAGGCAGGATCCACGGTGTCCGGCGGCTCCGGAGCATGCGGGAGGACAGGCCGACCAGCAGGGAGAAGGCGACGGTCAGCACCGCCACCAGCATGGCCTGCCAGAGCGGGGGCTGGTTGGGGATGGAGGCTATCGCGGCGAAGGCAAAGATGTGGAACAGCGATCCCGCGGGCCGGAGCCGCCACCACGCGACGATCAGGGAGCAGCCTCCTGCCACCAGGGTGGTGGCGGCGACCTGGAGCCACACGGTGTCCGCGGCGGACAGGCCCAGGGCCACCCCGGCGCGGGCGGTGAGGGCGGCCAGCAGAATGACCACCAGCATAAGCGTCCCGGCGCGGAACTGAAGGAGGAACCGCTTGGCGTGCGGTTCGTTGCGGCCGTAGATGCCGGCGAAGGCGCCGAAAGAAGCGTAGATGGCCAGGTCCAGCCGGTCCAGGAACACCAGCGTGATCAGCGGGACAAAGACACCGACGGCGCAGCGGATGGCCACCTGGTGGTCCTTGTTGCCGGGAGCCATGGTGAACATCTCGGAGAGCATCTTCACGGGTGGGAGGCGCCTTTCTCGCGGTCGGGTAGTACGGCGGCGGCGCTGGCATCCACGCCTGATTTTACGCCCGGAAGGGCGCGGAGCGGGCCTGGTCATCCATTCATTGGAATCGGACCCGACGGGAGACCGGACCCGAGAGGTGATAGCGTCTAGCGGTTGATCCCGGCGCCGGGGTCACGGCACACAGAGTTACATCAAGGCACACGGAGGACCCCATGCTCAAAGGATTCAAGGACTTTATCCTGCGCGGCAACGTGATCGAACTGTCCATCGCCGTCGTGGTCGGCACCGCATTCACCGCCCTGGTCAGCGCTTTTACCTCGAACATCGTGAACCCCATCATCGCAGCGGCCGGCGGCGTCGAGACCAAGGGCCTGGGCTTTTGGATCTGGCCGGGCAATGACAAGACGTTCGTCAACTTCGGTGCGGTCATTACCGCGTTCGTCACATTCCTGATCACGGCCGGCGTCGTCTACTTCATCTTCGTGGCGCCGATGAACCGGATCAACCATATGGTTAAGAAGCGCCTCGCCACCGCGGAGCCGGAAGAGGAGCCGCTTCCGGCCGACACAGCCCTGCTGGCCGAGATCCGGGACTTGCTGACCCAGATCGCCGGCCCGGAGCACGCCCGGACGGGCGACCACACCGCCCCGGAGCGGGTGGGCGACCGCGCTGTCGAGGCCGCCGGTGAGCGCAGCCGCTAGGCAGAACGAAATCTTCACGGCCCGGCAATAGGTCCGTAACAGCGGGCGGACATCATGGGACCCATGAAGCCCTCAGCCCGTGGCAGAAGACAAGGCAAAACACCGGCCCCGGCCGCCTCCGAGCTGAGCTGCGAAGTCTGCGGCCAGATGCCCGAACCCACCAAGACCCGGCTCACCCTGGCCAACGTCGCCGTGATGTTGCCCGTCGAGCTCCTGGTCCACGCGGCGGTGGTGGGAACGCATCTGCCCTACGTGGCCAAGGTCCTCGTCCTGACGCTGACCGCCACCATCCTGGTCATCTGGGTGGCGGAACCATCCGCGACGCGAATGCTGCGGACCTGGCTGCACGCCCCCGCGTTGCGGCACCGCAGCCGGCTCGGCGACGCACCTGCCCTGTGGCGGGCCCGCACCGTGCTGAAGGACCGGCCCGGTTCGCTGCAGAAGCTCACTCAGGCGCTGGCGCGGCTGGACACCAACATCCTGAGCATCCACGTCCACCCGGTCCACGGCGGCGTGCTGGACGAGTTCGTGCTGTCCGCGCCCGGCGGCCTGCGCGAGGCGGAACTGCTCAAAGCGCTACGCGACGGCGGCGGAAGCGACCCGCATGTCTGGCCCACCACGGCGCTGGCCATGGCCGACGGGCAGACCGGGGCGCTGAGCCTCGCGGCCAGGATCGCGGCCAACCCCGAGGAACTGCCACTTGCCGTGGCTGAGCTGCTGCACGCACGGATCGAAACTGTGCCGGATACGGACACGGCACATGTAGCCAAAGCGGCTCCGCGGACCGGAGCGGGGAAGGCGGGCACGGCGCTGCCAACGGACGGGAGTGTGCTGAGGATCCCGACTGCCTGGCACGGCCCGATCACCTTCAGCCGCCCCGGCGAGCCATTTACTCCGGCGGAATCTGCCCGGGCCCACCGGCTGGCTGAGCTCGCCGAAATCCTCGCGCACCGCCCCGTTTCCGGGCGGTGACGGCGGCGCCGTCCCACGGCTTTCAGCGTCCGGGGGTCAGGGCTGATTGCCGCCCTCGGCCGGCTGCCGGGTGCTGGTGTCGCGTTCCCATTCCCCCGGGCGCCGGCTGCCCCGGCGGCCGGCAACGGCAAATGCCACGTACACCAGGGCATGGGCAGCGGACAGCGGACTGCGGATTGAGCGGGCTACCTCTGCCAGTGTGTGGCCGGCCGTGCTGTGCCCTCCGCCGTGCCCGCCGTTCTGCTCGGCGTTGCCGCGGTAAACGCGGCGCAGCACGGCCACCTGGTCCTTGGGCGTCCGGGGCGGGCGGACGACCACAGGTTCGACGTCCAGTACGGCCTTTTCCGCGGGTTCGAAGAGCCGGTCCACGAACAGGTCATCCCCCGTCAGGCCGGGGAACTGCCGGAAGCGCTGCCGCCCCTCCCGGGAGAGGCCGTAGACGCCGGCGCCCCAGAGACCGGCGCGGGCGGACGGAAGGCGGAGTTTGGTCCGGTAGTAGGAGCGGATCAGCGGGTGGGCGTCCTGCAGGTCGAAGCGGGCCGCAGGTCGCGCGGCCAGTACCGGGCCGGAGCTGAGGGCGGCAAAGACCGCGCGCACCGCATCCGGACTGATCTGCACATCCGCGTCGAGGTAGAGCCGCGGCCACTGTGAGGCGGCGGCGTCCCCCGCGTTGAGGGCGGAAGCCTTGGACGACTGCTCCAGTTCCAGCACGGTGACGCCGTCGAATCCCCGCGCGATCACGGCGGTGCGGTCGGTACAGCCGTTGCAGGCCACGATGACCTCCAGCTGCTGCGCGGCGGCCAGCGGCGCCAGCGGAGCGAGCGTCCGCGCAATCACGGCGGCTTCGTTGTGCGCCGGGATAATGACCGAACCCTGCGGGAACCCGCCGGAGTCCGCGCTGTCCGCAGCGTCCCTGCCCGGGCCGGGCAGGTCAGTCCAGCTCCGCTCGTCGAGCACCGTACGCAGAGCACCCCTGCGCTCCGGTTTCCAGCAGCGCAGGAGTTCCGCCAGGGCAACGGCCCCCCGGAAGACCGTGGCGTACGCGGGAGAATGGTATTTGCGGATGTAGCGGATCCGGTTCACGGCCATCAGGGCGTGCAGGCCTGCCGAAGTGCCGGAGCCCCCACCCTCATGGGTCACGGTGGCGGAAGGTTCGTACCAAACCGTCCCGCCGCAGATCCGCAGACGGCGGAAGAAGTCCGTCTCCTCCGAGTAGAGGAAGAAGGACTCGTCCCACGCCACGGCATCGGCCAGCCGGCGGTTGACCATCAGCGCGGCGCCGCTGGCCCAGTCGGCTGTGTGCGCGTGGGCGTAACTTTCCGGGTGGAAATCCGTAGACGCGAGCCACCCGGGACGCCCGGCCACCCGGCGCCCCAGGAAGGCGTCGCCGAGGGCGCGGCTGATGCCCGGTTCGCGGTGCAGGGTGGGGCTGGTGGCACCGTCCTCGGCCAGGATCCTGGGAACCACAGCGCCCGCGTTCGAGCTGCGCAGACGGTGCAGCATCGCCTTCAGGCAGCCGCGCCCCACTGTGAGGTCCGGGTTGAGGACCACGATTGCCTCGGCGTCGCCGGCCCTCTGCAGGGCGGCGTTGATGCCGGCGGCATACCCCAGGTTGCCACCGGTTGCGAAGGCGATGACATCCGGATGCGTTTCGCGAACGATCGCGAGGGTGCCGTCCCGGGATGAGTTGTCAGCGAGCAGCACCCGCAAAGTCAGGTCGGCCGTCTCCGCCCGCAGGCCCTGCAGCATGCGGTCAATGTCACCGGCGTTGTTGTAGGTAACGACCACGACGGCGGCATCCGCAGACCCGTCCGACCCGGTAAACCGCCCGGGCGTCCGGGGTGTGGGGGCTGGCGCGGACGTCTCGGAGTCCATCAGGTCGACGGGCGTTCCGCCCAAGACCACTTTGCTGCCGGCCGGTTGCTCCATGATTTCCCCCTCAGCCCGCTGCAGCGGGCGCCAGTTGACCGTTGTTCTCAACATACCGGCGGCCCGTGGCGGGGCACAGCCAACGGCCGGCGTCGTCCTGTTTCAGCGGATGCCCGGCCTCACCCACCCAGCCCGCCTGCCGGGCCGGAACGCCGACAACGACGGCGTAGTCGGGTACGTCCCTCGTGACAACCGCACCGGCGGCCACCGTGGCCCAGGCGCCGATCGATACGGGGGCAACGCAGACGGCGCGGGCGCCGATGGAGGCGCCCGCGCCGACGGTCACGCCGACGGCTTCCCAGTCCTCGGAGCCCTTGAGCGTTCCGTCGGGTGTCACCGCCCGGGGGTGCAGGTCGTTGGTGAGTACCGCCGCGGGGCCGACGAAGACTCCGTCGGCCAGGCGCGCCGGTTCGTAGACAAGCGCGTAGTTCTGCAGCTTGCAGTTCGGGCCGATGACGACGCCGGGACCCACGTAGGCGCCGCGGCCGATGTTGCAGTTGCCGCCCACCGTGGCGTCCTCGCGGACCTGAGCGAGATGCCAGATCCGTGTTCCGTCTCCGATGACGGCGGTTTCCGCCACGTCTGCGGTTTCTGCAATGGTTTTCATGACATAACTCCTTGTTGCGGGATCGGCAGCGGGATCTGTGCCGGGTGCCTGCGCGGTCTCCCTCGCGGGGTGGGTCCGGATGATCCGAATGGCCGCTGCCCCCAGCAGGGCGCCCAGTGTGTTGTTCAGGACGTCCCCCAGGCTCGCCGTGCGCTGACTCAGGGCCAGGTACTGGACGGCTTCGATTCCGGCTGAGGTCAGCGCGCCGGCGACCGCCGCGAGCCACCACCTGCGGGTCGGCAGGAGCAGAGCAACGATCAGCCCCAACGGAACAAAGAGCAGGACGTTGGCTGCCCCCTCGACGTGCATGTACGTGATGCCGGCCGTCAGGGGGTAACCCCGCACCGCGTCAATGACCTGCCGCAGGAGGCTCGCCAGGGGGCGGTCCACCGGCGTCGGCCAGCCGCCCACAAACGCCAGGCCGATCAGGTACAGGGCCAAGGCGGCGAAGAGGATCCCCTGGCGTGTCTTCGGGCTCATCGTCACGGCCGGCCCAGGGCTGCCCGCAGCGTGTCCGCCACGTACTGCTGTTGCGCTTCGCTGATGTGCGGAAAGATCGGCAGCGATAAGATCGCCCCGGCGGCCTGCTCTGCGACAGGGAAGGACCCGGGGCCAAGGCCCAGTCCCCGGTAGGCGCCGCTGAGGTGCACCGGAACCGGATAGTGGATTCCGGCGCCGATGCCGGCGTCGTTCAAGGCCGCGAGCACGCGGTCCCGTTCCGCGACGCGGATGACGTACAAATGCCAGACGTCGGTGTTTCCCTCGGCGCTGCGCGGAAGCACGACGCCGGGCAGGTCCGCGAGGAGTTCCTGGTAGCGGTCCGCGGCCTGCTGCCGGCGTTCGTTCCAGCCAGCCAGCCTGCGCAGTTTGGCGTTGAGCACCACCGCCTGGATGGTGTCGAGGCGCGAGTTCATGCCCACCGCCTCGTGCTGGTACTTCTGTTCGCTGCCGTGGGCGCCGAGCATCCGCACCCGGGCCGCAATGTCCTCGTCGTCCGTCACTACCGCTCCGGCGTCCCCGGCGGCACCGAGGTTCTTGCCCGGATAGAAACTCGTGCCGGCCACTAGCCCCAGCGTGCCGGCGAAGCGGCCATTGCGGGTGGCGCCCTGGGACTGGGCGGCATCTTCGACAATGACGGCGCCGCAGGATGCCGCAATCGGCACCAGTTGCTCAACAAAAGCCGTCTGACCGAACAAATGGACGGGCATGATGGCCTGGGTCCGGGATGTCACGGCCGCAGCCACACGGCCGGGATCGATCAGCAGGTGCTCCGGGTCGACGTCGACGGGCACCGGAACCGCGCCGATCCGGCTCACCGCCTCGGCAGTGGCGATGAAGGTGTTGGCGGGGAGGATGACTTCCCCGCCCGCCGTGACCCCGGAAGCCCGCAGTGCCAGTTCGAGGGCATCGGTTCCGTTGGCCACTCCCACGCAGCTGCCGGCGCCGAGGAACCGGGCATAGGACAGCTCGAATTCGGCCACAGCGGGGCCTCCAATGAACGAGGTCTGCGTGAAGACGTCCTTCAGCCCCGCCTCGACTTCATCCGCTATCTCGTCCTGCTGGGCGCCCAGCTCGACCATCGGGACGGAAACTTTGACGCTCAGGGGCCGGCTCATCGCGCACCGCCGGCCACGGCCGCTGCCGGCTCCAGCACCCGTGCCGGGACACCGGCCCAGGTCTCCCCGTCGGGCACGTCGCCCAGAACGGCGGCTCCCATGCCGATCCTGCTTCGGGCCCCCACCCGGGTGCCCTCCCGCACGGACGAGTTCATGCCCAGATACGCCGCGCGCCCGACCCGGACACCGCCGCCCAGCGACACGCCGGCAGCGAGGGTGGCGAAGTCCTCCACGACGTCGTCATGGGTCAGCGTCACACCGGGCATCATCACAACATGACTCCCCACCGTGATTCCGGTGGTCAGGGTGACATTGCCGAGCAGGATGCTTCCGGGGCCGATGTCGCAGCAGGACGGGACCCGGACCGAAGGTTCGACCACCGTCGCGTAGCGGTAGCTCGGAAAACCCAGGCCGGCGAGCCTGGCGACAACCCGTTCGCGGCCCCTCCCCGCACCGATGCAGACGACCACGCGCGCCTCCGGATAGCGCAGGGCGTGGCTTGCGGGACCAAGGACCGGGGCGCCGTCCAGGGTTGACCCTGCCAGGGATTCGTCGTCGTCGAGGACGCCGACGATGTCGAATTGGCCGTTTTCGCGCACGCAGGCCAGCACCTCCCGGGCCAGGCCGCTGGCGCCGATCAGCAGCAACTCAGTCATCGGATTTCCCCGCAGCCTTCAGAATCGAATGGATGACCCGGGACTGCTCGTCCAGGGTCAACTGGTGGTAGACCGGCAGGATCAGGGTGTGGTCCGTGAGCCGTTCCGTCACGGACAGGTCCGCCCCGCCGGTGTCCCGCCCTACGTAGGCGGGTTGCCGGTGTGCGGCCATGATGCCGCGCCGGGCAGAGATCCCGTCCCGCGCCAGCCGTTCCAGCAGTTCCTCCCGCCCGAGGCCGAACTCCGGCAGGACTTCCACCCAGAAGGACTGGAAGTTGCTGGTGCCGTAGAGCGGATCCTGGCTGAAGCGCAGGCCTTCCACGCCGGCGAGTGCCTTCCGGTAGGCGGCGGCGATTGCCCGGCGGCGGGACACCGCCTCCCCCAGCCGGTCCAGCTGCACGAGCCCGACGGCGGCCTGCATGTCCGTCATCCGGTAGTTGAACCCGATCTCCGCGTATTCCTCGGCCGGGGCCAGGACCGCGGCGTGCCGGTCGTTGGCCGAGACGCTCATGGCGTGTTCGCGGAGCTTCCGGGCGCGGTCCGCCCAGGCCGGGTTGCGGGTGGTCAGCATTCCGCCTTCCCCGGTGGTGAGGATTTTGCGCGGGTGGAATGACCAGGCCGCGAGCTCCGCACCCGCTCCGACCGGCCTGCCCCGGTAGGTGGAGCCCGCGGCGCAGGCCGCGTCCTCGATGACGGTGATGCCCAGACCCTCGCAGAGCGCCCGGATCGGGTCCAGGTCCACCGGCATGCCGCCCTGGTCCACCACGATCACGGCGCGGGTGGCCGGCGTCAGGGCCGCGGCGAGTGTCCGCACGGACACGTTCCCGCTATCAGCCTCGACGTCGGCGAAGACCGGCCGGGCACCCACGTAGGTGACGGCGTTGGCGGTGGCAATAAAGGACAGGGAGGGCACCACGACGTCGTCACGGGGTCCGATGCCGGCAACTTTCAGGGCCAGGTGCAGGGCGGTGGTGCAGTTGGAGACCGCGACGGCGTGGCTGGCCTGCTGAGCGGCGGAGAAGGCTTCCTCGAAGCGCGCCACGCGGGGCCCCTGCGCCACCCAGCCGGAGGCGATCACTTCGGCCACCGCCGCGGCTTCCTCCGGCCCGAGCCACGGCTTCATCACGTTGATCCGGCTCAGGGCCCGGTCCTGGTTCACCGTCACCGCGCACCGCCGACCCGGGCGTCCGCGATTTCAGCGCGCAGCGGCCGCCACCAGTCGACGAGTTCGCGCAGGCCTTCCTCGAGTCCGGTTTCGGCACTGAAGCCGAGGTCGTTCCGGGCCGCAGAGGTATCCGCCTGGCGCCGGACGACGCCATTGACGGCCCGCTCCGGGCCGTGTTCCACGGGCAGTTCCGAATCCATGGCCCGCAGCAGCGCCCGGGCGAGTTCCAGCAGGCTGGTCTCTGCACCGCTGGCGACGTTGTACACGCCCTCGACCACACCGCTGCCCGCGGCCAGGATGTTGGCCCGGGCCACGTCCCTGGTATGCACGAAATCCATGGTCTGCAGTCCGTCGCCCAGGATCAGCGGCGGCAGCCCGTCCTCGATCCGCTCCATCCAGCGCACCAGCACCTCGGTGTAGAGGCCATGGACGTCCATCCGCGGCCCGTACACGTTGAAGTAACGCAGCAGAACATAGTCCAGGCCGGACATGGCCCGGAAGCTGCGTGCCATGCCTTCGTTGAACGACTTGGCCGCGCCGTAGAACGTGTCGTTGTTGTGGTGGTCGTGGCGTTCCGGCGTCGGAAATGTCTCCGCCATGCCATAGACCGAAGCGCTGGATGCCGCCACGAGCTTGCCGACCCGATGGGCCGCCGCGGCTTCGAGCACATTGAAGGTCCCGTCCACGAGTACCTCGAGGGCGAGCCGGGGTTCTTCGGCACACTGCGTGATCCGGATCGCCGCCTGATGGAAGACGATGTCCTTGCCCCGGGTCAGATCGTGGACCAGGTCCCGGTCCCGGAGGTCCCCTTCGACGAGTTCGACCCGACCGCTGGCGATCGCCGGGTCGAGGTTGGCCCGCCGGCCACGGACCAGGTTGTCCAGCACCTGGACCCTGCCGGCGCCGGCGTCGAGCAGGTGGTCCACGACTGTGGATCCGATGGTTCCCGCCCCGCCCGTGACCAGGACCTGCGCGCCCTGCAGGATGCTCATCTGCTTGCCTCCAGCTGGGGTTCATTTCCGACGACGATGCTGGCTTTCCCGTCCGCGCTGAGGCTGTCGCTGACGGCCTCCAGCACTGACAGCACGCGGAGGCCGGAAGCTCCGCTGGTCCGGGCGGGCCGCTGCTGCCAGATGCTGTTGGCAAACTCGGCCACCATCTCGCCGAGCGCCTCGTGTTCGGGCAGTGCCGGCGACCACGTGTCGCCCAGCCGGTAGGAAATCGCGGACTTCTTTCGGTCCGCCGCCGACGGCGACTGCCGGTCAAGGCTGACCCCGCGGTCGTAGACGCTGAGCCGCTGCTGCGGATTCAGGTCATCCCAGACCAGGGTGCGCCGGGAGCCGCCCACCACGAGCTGACGGATCTTGGTGGGGCTCAGCCAGTTGACGTGGACGTGGGCCATGGCATCGTTGGCGAGGGCGAACGTCAGGTGCCCGACGCAGGCCTGGCCCGTTCCCAGAGGGTCCGCGCCGTGCGCTGTCACCTCCACCGGCCGCAGCCCGTCGGGAAGAATGAAGTCGAGAATGGACAGATCATGCGGGGCGAGGTCCCAAAAGACGTCCACGTCCGGCTGCACGAGGCCCAGGTTAATCCTGACTGAGTCGATGAACAGGATGTCGCCGAGGGACCCGTCGGCGATCAGCTCCCGGATCTTCAGCACGGCCGGCGTGTAGCAGTAGGTATGGTCCGCCATCAGGACCAGACCGCGTTCCTCCGCTTCCTCGACCATCTCCAGCCCCTTGGCCCGGCTGTCCGCGAGAGGCTTCTCGACCAGCACATGCTTCCCTGCCTTCAGTGCCGTCAGGGCAATGCCGTGGTGCGTGTGGGCCGGCGTCGCAATCGCAACAGCGTCGACGTCGGCCATGTCCAGCAGCTCGTCTATGGAACTGAAGACGGGAACGCCGCCCTGGGCGGCGGCGAGCTTGGCGGCACGTCGCTGGTCCAGGTCCACGATTCCGGCCAGCTCCCAGTCGGGGCTGGCCGTGAAATTCCGTGCCAGGTTGGGTCCCCAGTAGCCGGCGCCGATCACGGCCACCTTCAGCTGCATCCCGGATGCCGCCGGGTCCAGGCCGCGGGAGTACCCCGAGCTTGATTCAGTCATTTTGTATCCTTACTCAGTCAGTACGCGCCCGCGGGCGCGCACATAGCCCTGAAGGTGCGCCACATGATGATGACGTCGCCCATGATCGACCAGTTTTCGACGTAATAGAGATCCAGCCGCACGGCCTCATCCCACGGCAGGTCCGAGCGGCCGTTGACCTGCCACAGCCCGGTGATTCCCGGTTTGATCAGCAGCCGGCGGTGCGTGTGCCGTTCATAGCCGCCCACCTCGCGCTGCAGCGGCGGGCGGGGCCCGACCAGGCTCATCTCGCCGGTCAAAACGTTCCAGAACTGCGGCAGTTCGTCCAGCGAGTAGCGGCGCATCCAGCGTCCGCAGCCGGTGACCCGGGGATCGTTGTGCATTTTGAACAGCACACCAGCGCCCTCGTTCTGCGCTCCCAGCCCGGCCAGCGCAGCTTCGGCGTTGACCACCATGGACCGGAATTTGAGCATCCGGAAAGGATTCCCGGCTTTGCCGACGCGCTCCTGCCGGAACAGGACCGGCCCCGGGCTGTCGCGTTTGACGAGGATCGCCAGGGTGAGGAGCACCGGCGAAAGCAGGACCAGCGCCGTCCCGGCCACCGCGATGTCCAGCAGCCGCTTGCAGGCATGCTTGGCGCCCTCGTAGCGGGGCACATCCACGTGCATCAACGGCAGTCCCTCCACCGGACGCCAGTGGATCCGGGGACCGGCAACGTTGGTCAGGGACGAGGCCAGCACAAGCTCAGCTTGATGCTCTTCCAGCCCCCAGCCCAGTTCGCGGATGTATTGGTTGCCGCCGGGCACCGGGCCGGCCACGATGACCGCCTCCGCCCCGCAGCGGCCAACCGTCCGGACGACGTCATCCGTGGAGGAGAGGACCGGCACGCGGCGGCCTTCGACGTCGAGCGTCGTCCCCCTCCGCCCACCGGGCATCGACACGCCGAGGATTTCGTAGAAGGCGCCGGACTTGCGGGCGATTCGCTTGAGCACGTACCGCACATCCTCGGCCTGGCCAATCACAATCGCCTTGACGAGAAACTGCCCCTTGGCCTGCCGTGCGTTGTACCAGCGGCGGGCAATCCAGCGGCTGCCCGGCAGGAGGATGAGACCCAGCGGGAGGGACACGAGGTAAAAGGCCGACGCCGGCTGGATGCGGAACGCCACCAGCAAGACGGCAAGCAGCCCGAAGACCGCACCGCTGGCGGCTGCCACCCGCTTGTATTCGCTGCTTCCGGTGCCCAGGATCTTCGGGTCCCTCGTTCGGTAGAGGTCCAGGGCTGCAACCCACATCACGCCAAGGACAGCCGCGATGAAGGCCCCGGTGGGGTCTGTGGACGTTCCGGCGAAGGACTGGCCGCCCTCGACGTGGATGAGGAACCCAGCCATGACCGAGACGATGACCAGAAGGGAATCCGTACCGCGCAGGAGGCGGCGCAGGAACTGCGCCCATTCCCGTCCGGAGAGCCTCGCCCGGGTGGACTGAGCAGCGGCTGGTACGCCAGCCGGCGCGCCGGAGGCGGCCGCAGGGGGTCGCGGGGCTGAGGGCCGCCACTGGGGCGCCAGCGTTGCGGTGGCGCTGTGGGCGGCAAAGGGCGTGGGAAGGGTGTGCGACGCGTAAGCGAGGTCGGCCACCGTCGCCCCGGGAGGGACGGCACGGGGGGCGGCACGGGGGATGGCACGAGGGACGGCACTGAGGTCGGCCCTGCGTCCGGCACCATGGAGGGCGAGCTTAAGGGATGTGCCCTCGGCCCGCGGTGTCACTGGGGCCGCCCGCAAAAGTCCGTGGGCCGCGGTCCGGCCGACGTTTCGACCGCACAAAAAAAGGCTGTTCGGTCGATTGACCGAACCTCCATGACGACAGGGAACATGCGTGCCATTGCGACTCCCTCCAAAAGGCAATTGGCTGCATCACTTGATGCCTAAGCCAATCCAAGTTGGTGGGAGCACCCCGGTCACGAGTGGTGGATACCCGAGTTGATACTTGCCTTTACGAACTAGCCTTCGGCGGCGGTGTCCGGGTAGTACTCACTACCCGGACACGGCCCCGTGCGTTGGCGCCGGATATCGGCAGACAAGTATCTCCCGGCGCCGGCGGGAGGTATTCCTAGTCGGCCATCCGGATTTTCAGGGCGTCGCGCTCGACGGCGACGGCGAGGTGCGTTCCAGTGCCGAGGTGGTCACCGTCCAGCTGGAATTCCTGCTCGTGCTCCAGAGTGATTTCGGCCGACTTTCCCTGGAAGTACTCCACGGATTCGGTCTCGTTCTTGTTCCGGCCGAAGATCCCGGCCACGACTCCCAGCCAGCCCAGCCGGCCGCGCGGGGCCAGGACCAGTAGGTCCAGCACGCCGTCGTCGATCTTGGCATCCGGGAAGATCTCCACGCCGCCCATGATCCGGCCGCAGTTTCCGATCATGACGCTGCGGATCCTGCGGCGGACGGGCTCACCGCCGTCGACGCTGATCTTGGCTTTGACCGGCTTGCCGGGGAGCTTGCGGATGCCCGCCTCAACGTACGCGAGCCACCCCATCCGGTCCTTCAGCGCATCCACGGTGTCGGCCATAATGGCGGCGTCGTACCCGAGTCCGGCCATGACCAGGAACACCTGTTCGTCGTCCGAGTGGTCCAGCCGGGCCTTAACGACATCGACGGCCTTTTCGCTGCCGTTGAGCACGTCGTAGCAGGCTGACACCGGATCGGAGATGTCCACGCCGAGGTTGCGGGCCAGAAGGTTTCCGGTTCCCAGCGGCACCAGGCCCATGGGCGTTCCGGTGCCGGCGAGCACCTCCGCGACGCAGCGCACCGTGCCGTCGCCGCCGGCGGCAATCACGACGTCGACCCCTGCTTCCAGCGCCTCGCGTGCCTGCCCGGTTCCAGGGTCTTCAACGGTGGTTTCGAGCCAGAGCGGCTCGGCCCAGCCCTGCGTTTCGCACAGCCGGTAGATCGCACCCTTGAGCGCGGAACCACCTGACTTGGCGGGGTTGATGACGACGGCGGCGCGCCTGAGCTCGGCTGTGCTGTCGGAGGTTGTGCTGTCGGGCGCGGTTTTGCTCTCAGATACGGTCTGGCTGTCAAGCGTGTTGGTGTTCTCTGGCATGGCGTCCTTCGAAGGCAAGGGGGCGTGGTGTGTCCCGGTTTGAAATCCTAGCGGGGTTCCGCGTTTTGCACCGGCAGCCGGGCGCGATCCGTGGACGCTCGTGCGCCGGGTCACTAGACTGGCCATGCTCAAGTACTGGAGCCTGCCGGCCCAAGCCATCTGCCGGGGCCTGTCCGGATCAGCCTGACGGGCAGCACTCCAGGGGCGGGAAGCAGGAGCTCATGTCCGAACCACAGGAGAACTACTCGGCCGAGGCCGAGGCGTCCAGCATGGATCCCCACGACTGGGGCCGGGCTATGGCCTTGGCGGTCACACGGCTGGCAGAGCAGCTCGCCCCGGCAGACAGCGACGACATCCATGCCTCGCTTGTGGGCAAGGACCTGCACCTCAAGATCCGTGACGACGCCGCGGGCGTCATCATCACGGTCTCCACGGCACCGGTTTCGGGGCCTTCCAGCTAGCCGGCGTCAGTGTCCGGCGGACAAGTCGGCGGAAATGAGTCCGGCGGCGGCCACGGTTGCCGCCCGCACGACGTCCAGGTAGGCCTCCGGGTCCGGCCGGGCCGCAACCGACTGGGCCTGCAGTGACACGTTGATCGCCGCGACCGTCTTGGGCCCGTCATGGACCGGCGCGGCAACAGACATCAGGCCGAGCTCAAGTTCCTGGTTGAGCAGGCACCAGCCTTGGTTTCTGATCGTGGCCAGTTCCGCGAGCAGCCCCTCCCGCGTGCCGATGGCGTGCGGTGTCAGGGGCTGGATGTCAGCGCGGGCGAGGTATTCCTCCAGCTGGGCGGGCGTCAGGGCCGCCAGAAGCACCCTGCCCATCGACGTGGCGTAGGCCGGGAAGCGGGTGCCGACGGTGATGCCGACGGTCATGATCCGGCGCGTCGCCACCCGGGCGATGTAGGCGATGTCCGTGCCTTCCAAAACCGCGGCCGACGTCGACTCCCCCAACTGCAGGGACAGCTCCTCGAGGTGGGGCTGGGCGAGCTGCGGCAGCGACAGCCCCGACAGGTAGGCGAAGCCCAGCTGCAGCACCTTGGCGGTCAGGGCGAAGATCTTGCCGTCGGTGCGGACGTAGCCCAACTCCACGAGCGTGTACAGAAAACGCCGGGCGGTGGCGCGGGTGAGGTCCGTCCGGGCCGCCACCTCGGTCAGCGTCATCTTCGGATGGTCCGTGTCGAAGGCGCGGATCACCGCCAGCCCGCGCGCCAGCGACTGTACGTACTGGTCACTGGCCGCGGGCGCGCCATCGGCCCGGGCGCCCTTTGCTGCGTCAATCATTTCCATACCTTCCGGTCCCGCATCACTTTATCCGGGCGAGCGGCCAGTCAGCTTCCGGCGGCGGGCGCGGCCTGGAGCGGCACGGGGACCATTTCCTGGAGTTCCTCGAGCGTGCAGCCGAAGGTTTCCCGCACCTGCACCCCGTCCGGGCCGGTCAGGAAGACGGCCTTGTCCGTGTAGATCCGCGTCACGCAGCCGATGCCGGTCAGCGGGTAAGTGCAAGAATCCACGAGTTTGGAGACTCCCTCACGGGTCAGGAGGGTCATCATAACGAAGACGTCCTTGGCCCCGATGGCAAGGTCCATCGCGCCGCCGACGGCCGGGATCGCGTCCGGCGCTCCGGTGTGCCAGTTGGCGAGGTCGCCGGTGGCGGAGACCTGGAAGGCCCCCAGCACGCAGATGTCCAGATGCCCGCCGCGCATGATCGCGAAGGAATCGGCATGGTGGAAGTAGGAGGCCCCGGGCAGCTCGGTCACCGGGATCTTGCCGGCGTTGATGAGGTCGCCGTCGATCTGGTCTCCGGTGGCCTCCGGGCCCATGCCGAGCATGCCGTTTTCGGTGTGGAGCGTGATGTTCTTCTCCGGCTCGAGGTAGTTGGAGACCAGTGTGGGCTGGCCGATGCCGAGGTTCACGAAGGAGCCGGGCTGGATGTCACGGGCCACCAGGCGGGCCAGGTCGTCGCGGCCCAGCGGCTTTTCCGAGGTCTGGATACCGGTCTGGATACTCATCTCAGGCCACCTTCACAATGCTGTTGACGTAGATTCCGGGGGTCACGATGTTCTCCGGGTCGAGCCCTCCGGCGGGGACGATTTTGGCGACCTGGACCACAGTGTGCCTGGCCGCGGCGGCCATGATGGGGCCGAAGTTCCGGGCCGTTTTGCGGTAGACGAGGTTGCCCCTGGCGTCGGCCGTGAGCGCCTTGATGAGCGCGACGTCGGCGTGGATGGGGGTCTCGAAGACGTGGCCGCGGCCGTCGAGGATGCGGGTCTCCTTGCCTTCGGCCAGCATGGTGCCGTAGCCGGTGGGGGTGAAGAAGCCTCCGATTCCGGCGCCGGCGGCGCGGATCCGCTCGGCCAGGTTGCCCTGCGGGACGAGTTCAAGCTCGATCTCGCCGGCGCGGAACTTGGTGTCGAAGTGCCAGGAGTCGGACTGCCGCGGGAAGGAGCAGATCATCTTCTTCACGCGGCCTTCCTTGATCAGCAGGGCCAGGCCCTGGTCGCCCTGGCCGGCGTTGTTGTTGACCACGGTGAGGTCCCTGGCGCCGCAGTCCAACAGGGCGTCGATCAGTTCGAACGGCTGCCCGGCGTTGCCGAAACCGCCGATCATCACGGTGGAGCCGTCCTTGATGCCGGCGACGGCCTCGTTGACGTTGTCTACGAAGTTCAGCATGTCCTGGCCCTTTACTGGTTTGCCGACGGTGATTTAGCCGGGGCGGCGGATGAGGTGACGTTTTCGAGGACGACGGCGAGGCCCTGGCCGACGCCGATGCAGATCGCGGCGACGCCCCAGCGCTGCCCGGAGGCCTGCAGGGACCGGGCGAGGGTGCCGAGGATCCGGGCGCCGGAGGCGCCCAGCGGGTGGCCCATGGCGATCGCGCCGCCGTGCCGGTTCACGATCGACGGGTCGATGCCCCAGGCGTTGATGCAGGCCAGGGACTGCGCGGCGAAGGCCTCGTTGAGTTCGACGGCGCCGACCTGGTCCCAGCCGATGCCGGCCTTCGCGAGGGCCTTGTTCGCGGCCTCGACCGGGGCGTAGCCGAAGTACTGCGGGTCGTTCGCGTGCGCCCCGCGGCCGGCGATGCGGGCCAGCGGGTCCAGACCGAGGATGCCGGCGGCGTTTTCGGAGCCGAGCCACGCCGCGGAGGCGCCGTCGGAGAGCGGGGAGGCGTTCCCGGCGGTGACGGTGCCGTCCCCGGTCCGGAACACTGTCTTGAGCCCCGCGAGCTTCTCCGCGGAGGACCCGGGCCGGATGCCCTCGTCCCGGACCAGGTCCGTGCCCGGGACCGGGGTGACAAGCCGGTCGTAGAAGCCCGCGTCCCAGGCCGCGGCGGCCAGGTTGTGGGAGTTGGCGGAGAACTCGTCCTGCGCCTGGCGGGTGATCCCGTACTTCTCCGCCAGCCGTTCGGTGGCCTCGCCCAGGGACACGGTCCAGTCCGGGCGCATCGCCTTGTTCACCAGCCGCCAGCCCAGGGTGGTGGAGACCAGGGCCATGTCCCCGGCCGGGTAGGGCTTCTCGGTCTTGGGCAGCACCCAGGGCGCGCGGGACATCGATTCGGCGCCGCCGACCAGCATCAGCTCCGCGTCGCCGGTGTTGACCTGGCGGGAGGCGATGATCGCGGCATCCAGCGACGACCCGCACAGCCGGTTGACCGTGGTGCCCGGGACCGACACGGGGAGGCCGGCCAGCAGCGTGCCCATGCGGGCGATGTTGCGGTTCTCCTCGCCCGCGCCGTTCGCGTTGCCGAACACCACCTCATCGATCCGTTCGACGTCGAGCTCCGGGGCACGCTTCACCATCTCACCGATCACGTGGGCGGCGAGATCGTCCGGGCGGACCCCGGCGAGACCGCCGCCGAACTTCCCGAACGGGGTGCGCACGGCGTCGTAAACAAAGGCCTGGTTCATGGCGTGGTGTCCGTTCCTGCGTTGTCCATGGCTGCGTTGTCCATGGAATGGAACACCTGCTGCGCGGTCTTGAAGGCGGTATTCGCGGAGGGGACCCCGCAGTAGATGGCGGTCTGCAGCAGAATCTCCTTGATTTCGTCCCGGCTCAGGCCGTTGGTGATGGCGGCGCGGAGGTGCATGGCGAGCTCTTCCCAGTGCCCGTGGGCCACCATCGCGGTGATGGTGACGGCGGAGCGCATCTGCCGGTTCAGGCCCGGCCGGGTCCAGATGCCGCCCCAGGCGATCCGGGTGATCATGTCCTGGAAGTCCTCGGTGAAGGAATCCTTGTTGGCGTTGGCGCGGTCCACATGCGCGGCGCCCAGCACTTCGCGGCGGACCACCATGCCGCCGTCGTAGATCTCCTGGCTGGTGGCGTCCGGCTGGACAACTCCGTGCCGCGCTGCGCCGTCGTGATCTGCCCCGCTCACTTCGCTGCTCCCGTGGATTCTGCCCAGTTGATGAGGCTCCGCATCAGCCCGGCGACGTGGCCGGGCGCCTCGAACGGTGCCAGATGTGCCACGCCCTCGAGGGTGGCGGCATTGGCAGTGCCGCCGCCGGCGGTGATTCCTTCGACGATCTCCGCGGCCAGCGCCGGCGGGGCCACGCCGTCCTGGGCGCCGGCGATGGCCTGCGTGGGGACGCTGATGCTGCCGAGTGCGTCTCTGACGTCGTAGGCGGCGAGGGCTTCGCAGCAGAACGCGTAGCTGAAGCGGTCGGCGTCGCGCAGGCTGTGCAGCAGCCGGCCGCTGAGCTCCGGCTGGTGCTCCATGAAGCCGGGCGCAAACCAGCGCTCCGCCGACCCCTGGATCATCACCGGGGTTCCCTGGGTGCGCACAGTCTCGGCGCGTTCCAGCCAGCCCTCCGGTGTGCCCAGCTTGGCGCCGGTGCACTGCACGGACAGGCTTTTGAGACGTTCGCCGTGCTTGATGCCCAGCTGCAGCCCGGTGGCGCCGCCGAGGGAGACACCCGTGTAATGGAACCGCGCGCCGGGGGCGATCGAATCGACCAGTTCGACGACGGCATCGGCGAGTTCGGCAACGGTGAAAGATTCCGTGGCGGCCGGTGAGATGCCGTGGCCCGGCAGGTCCCAGGCGACGACGTCGACGTCGTCCCCCAGCAGGGCGCCGGCCTGGCTCCACAGCAGCGTGGACGTCCCCAGGGACGGGCCCGCCACGAGGAGGGGTTTGTCCCCCAGCGGACGCTGGGGCGACAGCAGTACTGCCTTGACTGTTGGTCTAGCCACGGGAGGCTCCGTTCAGCTCGGGGGTCGGTGGTGGCGCGGAAATTGATGGCTCGGGGGCGCTGTATTCCGGGTAGGCCGCGAGGATGCGGCGGGAGATTTCGGCGGCCTGGCCGAGGTATCTGGACGGATCCAGGAGCTCCTCGAGCCGGGCATCGGAAAGCAGCTCCGTCGGGACGGCGGCGCGGAGCAGCCTCCGGTAGGTGGTGGCCCGGTCTTGGGCCGGGACCCGGAGGGTCTGGTCGACGACGGACTGCAGCCGCTGCTTGCCGTCCGCAGCCGAGGCTCCGGCGGCGGCTTGTCCGGCGGCCGGTCCAGCCAGGAGCGGTGCGACGGCGGCCGTGACGGCCTCGCTGAGCAGCAGCGGTCCGGACAGTTCCAGGTTGCGCCGCATGGCGTCGGGGAAGACCTGCAGGCCTTCGACAAGTTCCCGCAGCTGCACGGCAGCGCCGAGACCGAGCCGGAGGAGCTGGCGGAGCGCCGGCCATTCGCTGTGCCAGGCGCCGTCGGGGCGTTCATCGTTGAAGTTGGCGGCGGCCAGGTGCAGCTGGGCGGCCTGGCCGGGTGCCTGCAGGGCTGCGCTGCGGACCAGCACGGACAGCACGGGGTTCTGCTTCTGCGGCATGGCCGAGGACCCTCCCCGCCCCGCGGCCCGGGGTTCGGCGAGCTCGGCGACCTCCGGGCGGCTCAGGAAAAGCACGTCGGAGGCGATCTTGCCTGCCGCGTCGGTCATGGCTGCCAGCGCGTCGCCGAGGGAGGTCACTGCCAGCCGGTTTGTGTGCCAGGGCGCCGGGACGGCGGCGAGGCCGAGTTCTGCGGCGAGCCGGTCGGCGAGCTCAAACGGGCTGACCCCCGAGTCCGACGTCAGCACCGTGGCGGCCGCGAGGGTACCCGCCGCTCCCCCGGTCTGCACCGGGAACTCGATGGCCTCGAGGCGGCGCGCGGCCGCGGCGAGTCCGTGGAACCACTGCGCCGCCTTGAGCCCGAAGCTGAACGGCAGGGAGTGCTGCGTGAGGCTGCGTCCCACGCAGAGCGTGTCCGCATGCTGTTCCGCGAGGGCGGCCAGCGCCGCCGTCGTGGGCTTCAGCTCGGCGAGCAGTCCGCGGACAGCGTCCCTGGCCAGCAGGATCAGCGCCGAATCGAACACGTCCTGGCTGGTCAGCGAGGTGTGCACAGCCTTCGACGCACCGATCCCCGCAGTGTCGAGTGCCGCAACGTGCCCGCGGAGGTCCGCCAGCAGCGGAATCACCGGATTGGCGCCGCCCTGGGCGCGCACGGCGATGCCGGCGAGGTCGTAGCGGTCCACCTCGGCGGCCGCAGCGACCACCGCCGCGGACCCGGCGGGAGACAGGGAGGCGCCTTCCAGGACCGCGGCCCAGGCGGCCTCCACCCGGAGGATGGCGGCCAGGACGGCCCGGTCCCCGGTCAGCGACGCCACGAGGGGCGACGCCGTCACGGGACTGAGCAGGCCAACGTCTCCCTGCAGGCCCACGTCACCCGGGCTGCCGGGGCCGCCATCAGCGGCTCGGCTGGTTGCATGAGAGGTCACTTCGAGGGGCCCTCGAAGTCGGCACCTTCAAAATCAAGGAACACGGTTTCGCCGTCGCCCTGGAGCCGGAGGTCCCAGGTCAGGCCGCCGTCGGGATCGCGGCGTGCGATCAGGGTCTTGCGGCGTTCCGGATCCAGCGAGGACAGCAGCGGATCGGCGGCCAGCGCCGCCTCGTGCTCCGGCAGGTAGATCCGGGTGAACAGCCGGTTCATCAGGCCGCGGGCGAAGACCGCCACCGCGATGAACGGCGCCGCGCCTTCCTCGGTGGGGCCGGGGTTCACCGTGGTGAAGGTGAACACGCCGGTGTTGCCGACAGAACTGCGGCCGAAACCGGTAAAGGTGTAGCCGTCGCGGACCAAGGAACCGGTGTGCTGCGGGATCTGGCCCGCGGCGTCGGCCTGCCAGATTTCCAGGATCGCGTCCGGGATGGGGTGCCCGGCGCCGTCGTACACGGTGCCCTGCAGCCGGATGGAACCCGGGGAGCCGGGGGCCAGCAGTTCGCGGTCCTTGGTGTAGGGAAGCGCGTAGCCGTAGAAGGGGCCCACGGTCTGGCCGGGGGTCGGGGCGAGTTTACTCATGCTGGTCTTATTCATTGTCGTCTCCTGCTGCGCCCAATGCCTCGTTCTCGGTCCAGGTCCGCTTCGACCCGGTCAGGACGATGTCCCAGGTGTACGCCAGGGCCCACTCGGGTTTGGTCTGCTCGTGGTTGTAGGTGGCGACGAGCCGGTCGCGGGCGTCCTGGTCCACGATCGACTGGTAGATCGGGTCCAGCGGGAAGAGCTGGTCCCCGGGGAAGTACATCTGGGTGACGATCCGCTGGGTGAATTCCTGGCCGAACAGGGAGAAGTGGATGTGGGCCGGGCGCCAGGCGTTGAGGTGGTTCTTCCACGGGTAGGCGCCGGGCTTGACGGTGGTGAAGCTATAGGCACCGTCGGCGCCCGTGATGCAGCGGCCGACGCCGGTGAAGTTGGGGTCCAGCGGGGCGGGGTGCTGGTCGCGTTTGTGGATGTAACGGCCGGCGGAGTTCGCCTGCCAGATTTCGACGAGCTGCCCGGCGACGGGGCGGCCGTCGCCGTCGAGGACCCGGCCGGAGACGACGATGCGTTCGCCCAGCGGTTCCCCGTTGTGCGCGATGGTGAGGTCCGCTTCCAGCGCGTGCACGTCCATGTGCCCGAATGCGGGAGAGTGCAGCTCGATGGTTTCCGGGTCCGCGTGGTGCAGGTCCTTGGTGGGGTGCCGCAGGACGCTGCTGCGGTATGGGGCGTAGTCCAGCCGTGGCTGGACCTCGGCCGGGGCGCCGTTCCTGAGGGCCTGGGCGTAGGCATCGCCAATGGCCTTCATCTCGGCGCTGAGGTCCGCCTGGGACTCTGCGGCCGCATCGAGTGGCGCGTACGTCTTCGGTGCGGCCTCCGTGGCTTCGTCGGACACGTCCTCGGTGAGCGGATCCGCGTTGTAGGTCTCAAGGTTCACTTCTTCAGGCACAGCAGCCTCCTTTCGTTGGGTGTTGGTGTTGCCGGGTCGGTCAGGGGGTGGCAGTCAGCTGGTGCAGATGGTCGTACTGGACGGCGTGCCGCACCGGGGCGTTGGGCGCCCCGTAGCCGTCGTAGGCTCCGCGGCGCTCGACCATTTCGAAGAACACGCTGCCCACGGTGGCGGTATAGAAGTGCAGGAACTCGCCGTCGGCGTCGCGGTCGTAGAGGAGGTTGAGCTCCCGGAGGGTCGCCAGGAAGGCCTCGTCCAGGCCGAACCGGGCGTCGAGGTCCTCGTAGTAGTTTTCCGGGATCTGGAGGAAATCAAGGCCCCGCGCCTTGGCCGCCCGGGCGGTCGCGACGAGGTCATCCACCGCGAAGGCGATGTGTTCCGCACCGTCGCGCTGGACCAGCGGGGCAAGGTTCAGCACGAGGCGGACGCCGCGGTCGCGGGTGGCCATCACCTGGGACCGGACCAGGCCGGTGGGGCTGGCCACTTCCGCGTAGAGCTGCGGTTCCAGGGCCAGGGCGCTGGTGTAAAAAAGCACGGCTTCGTCGAAGTGCTGCCAGGGCTGTGCGAGGTTGACGTGGTCAATCACGGCACCCTGCGCCCCTGCCCGGCCGGCCGGCGGGGCGTCGAGTCCTTCGCCGAATTCGCGGGTCCACACGGCGGTGCCGTCGGGGCTGCCCTGGCACAGGAAGATCTCGGTGGAGTCCGGGGCGGCGAAGCCCTGGAAGATTTCCTCGTTGGCCTGGCTCTTGCGCGGCACGGCCGGGGCCTTGAGCTGCTGCGCCCGGGCCGCGGCAATCACCGGGGAATCGACGTCGAAGCCGAGGGCGGAAATTGCGGGGGCCGTGGCGGCACCTGAGTCGCGGAATTCCTGGGCGGAGTCCTCGTTGATGATCACCCGGGCGTGGCCCATGGTCCACAACTGCACGTTCTTGGTCCGGTGGCGCCCGTTGAACGCGAAACCCAGCTGGCCCAGCAGGGTTTCCACGCCCCCGGTGTCCACGGCCCCGACCTCGGCGAAGTTGAAGCCGGCGGGCTCGGCCACCTGCGGAAGCGTAGCCAGTTCCATCGGGTACCCGCGGCGGCCTGTCGCGGCGGTGCCGGCACCAGCGGTGCCGGTTTCCTCCGCCGGATTCGCGTCCAGCCACTTGGCGCCCTGTTCCTCGAGCCAGATCAGCGACCGCATGGCGTCCACGGCGGTGCGTTCGACGTCGGACTGGCGGAAGACGTCGTTGAAGACCTCCAGCGACACCGGTCCGGTGTAGCCGGCCCGGACCACGTGGCCGAGGAACTTGGCGAGTTCAAACTGGCCTTCGCCCGGGAACACCCGGTAGTGCCGGCTCCAGGACAGCACGTCCATGGAGAGCTTGGGAGCATCGGCTACCTGGACGAAGAAGATCTTCTCCGGGGCGAAGGCTTCGATCGGGGCAGTGTCACAGTCGCGGGAGAGGATGTGGAACGAGTCCAGGCAGGTGCCCAGGCTGGGGTGGTCCACCGCTGCGACCAGCCGGTGGGCGTGCTCGTAGTCGTTGACGTACTTCCCCCATGCCAGCGCCTCATAGGCCACCTTGACGCCGTGGTCCTGGGCGAGGGCTGCGAGGGCGGCGAGCTGTTCGGCCCGGAGACCGTCGTCGTCGATGCTGGCGGTGGCCACGTTGGAGCAGACCAGGATGGTGTCCATGCCGAGGYGGGACATCAGCCGGAACTTGGCGTCCGCGCGGCGGAGGTTGGCGGCGAGCAGGTCCGCGGGCACGCCGTCGAAATCGCGGAACGGCTGGTACAGATCCAGGCTCAGGCCCAGGTCCGCTGCCATCTTCCGGACGTCCTCCGGGCTCAGCGGTGAGGTGACGAGGTCCTGTTCGAAGATTTCGATCCCGTCGAAGCCCGCGGCGGCGCAGGCCCGCATCTTTTCCCGCAGGGTGCCGGAGAGGCAGACGGTGGCGATTCCGGTACGCATCAGGCGGCCACCTCTTCGGCGGCGACGAGTTCCAGGAAGTGGGCCCGCATCCGGTCCGCGTCGGCCTCGCGGCCGGTGAAGATCCGGAAGGCGTCGGCGGCCTGCCCCACGGCCATCCGGCCGCCGTCGAGCACTTCGCAGCCCTTGGCTCGGGCTTCACGGACAAGTTCGGTCTCGATCGGCCGGTACACAATGTCGGCGACCCAGTGCCGGGCCGTTACGAGGCACATGTCCAGCGGGACGCCGGGGTGGGCGGCCATGCCGACCGGGGTGCAGTGCACCAGGCCGTCGGCCAGCGGCATCAGGTGCGGGAGCTCCGCCGTCGTCCGCGCGGTGACCAGCTGGTCCGGGAAGAAGCCGGCAAGTTCCGCGGCGCGTGCGGCGCAGCGGGCGGGATCGGTGTCCACCAGGTCCAGTTCGCGGACACCCGCGGTCAGCAGCGCGTAGGCGACGGCGGAACCGGCACCGCCGGCACCCAGCTGCACCACGCGGTTCAGCTTGGCTCCCGGCAGGCCGGAGGCGAGGGCTGCGGCGAAGCCGGAGAAGTCGGTGTTGTGGCCGATGAAGCGGCCATCCCGGATGGTCACTGTATTGACCGCGCCGAGCCGCCGGGCGTCGGGGGTGACCTCGTCCAGGTAGTCCAGGACCAGTTGCTTGCACGGGTGGGTGATGTTCAGCCCGTTGAAGCCGAGGCGGTAGGCGCCGGTCAGGAGTTCGCCGACGCTCTGGCCGGGAAGCCCCAGTTCCGTGAGGTCGATGGGGCGGTAGAGGTACCGGAGGCCCTGCACGTCGCCTTCGCGTTCGTGCATCGGGGGCGTGAGGGACGGCATAACGCCATCGCCTATCAGGCCCACGAGGAAGGACTCTGCTCGATTGCTCATCCGTATAGCTCCTTTGACAACGGCACTCGGCGGGCGGAGAGGCGCTGGGCGCCGGCCGCGGGCCGGGTGTTGGGGATTACATTACCGCAATAGTTCATATGTTGCACCATTGTTCTACTAGCGAACAGTGGATGATTTATCGGTCGGGTTCACTGCTGGGGCAGCCGGGCGGAAAGCTCGGCCGCCGCCGACTGGAGCAGGGGAACCAGGGCCACGAGTGCGTCGACGCTCATCCTGAAGACCGGGACCGCGGTGGCCAGCGAGGCGAAGGCGTGGCCCTGGGCGTTGAACACCGGGACGGCCACGGCCCGCATGCCCAGCTCGTTTTCCTGGTCCATCACGGCGAAGCCTCGCTTGCGGACCAGTTCGATCTCGGCCCGGAAGGCTTCCCGGTCCGTGATGGAAAATTCGGTCAGCGGCTCCAGCTCAAGACCTTCCACTAGCTGGGCGCGGGTGGCCTCGTCGGCGAAGGCCACGAGCGCCTTGCCGACGGAGGTGGTGTGGAGCGCGCCCAGATGTCCCGGGTCGCTCGTGACGCGGAAGGTCTGGGGTCCGTCCACTTTGTTGACGGTGAGGTGATGGTTTCCGTCGCGCACGGACAGGATGGTGGCCTCCCCCGTCTCCTCCGTGACCCGCCGCAGGATCGGCAGCGCAGTGCCGGCGAATCCGTGATGGTTGGATACGCGCTGCCCGAGCTGGAAGATGCGCAGGCCAAGGTGGTAGCGGCGCCCGTCCGGCTCGTAGTCCACGAAGCCGTCCCGGGTCAGGGATCCCAGCAGGCGGTAGGTGGTGCTGAACGGCAGCTCGGCCCGACGGGACAGCTCGGCGGCACTCGCACCCCGCGGCTCGTCGCCGAGCAGGACCAGCAGGCCCAGGGCCTTGCCGACCATGTCCGTGCGGGAATCCTCCTTGGAGGGGGCCTTTGCGCCCTTGGCGGTAGGGGCTGGCGGGGTGGCTGCGGCGGCGGCCACGTCTGTGTCTTGATTCACACTCATGGCTCAATGCTCTCACATGGTGAGAGCTATTTCTAGATGGTGATTATTTTTGTTGACAAGTGATCACCCTCACAGTCATGATTGCTACATCGCACAAGTAGCTCCCACCATGTGGCTACTCGTCCGGGTCTTTCCACGAACCTTCTGCTGCCACACACTTAAAGCCAGCGGCGGCTGAGACCTTCCTGATCCATCCGCGACAATGTCGTCACACAAAGGAACACCATGAGCCAGACACTCCCGTCTACGACTCCGGGCACTGACGCACCGGCAGGGACGCCAAAGAAGGCAGCCCTCGCCAGTTTCCTGGGCAGCGCCGTCGAGTACTACGACTTCTTTATTTTCGGATCCGCCGCCGCGCTGATCTTCCCCACGGTCTTCTTCCCCGACGCCGGCGCCAATGCGGCGATCATGTCCTTCGCGACTTTCGGCTTCGCCTACGTCGCACGGCCCGTCGGTGCCGTCATCCTGGGCCACTTCGGTGACCGGGTGGGCCGCCGCAAGGTCCTGATGTTCACCCTCCTGCTCATGGGCGCCTCGACGTTCGCGATCGGCTGCCTGCCGGACTTCAACACCATCGGCTGGTGGGCTCCGGCCCTGCTGGTGCTGGCACGGCTCTGCCAGGGCCTCTCCGCCGCCGGCGAGCAGGCCGGCGCTTCCTCGATGACACTGGAGCACGCACCGGACAACCGCCGGGCCTTCTTCACCTCCTGGACGCTCACCGGGACCCAGGGCGGCCAGATCCTCGCCGCCCTCGTCTTTATCCCCGTCCTGGCCCTGCCGGATGAGATCAAGTACGGCATTGGCTGGCGCATCCCGTTCTGGCTCAGCGCCGTCGTGGTGATGGTTGCCTTCTTCATCCGCCGCACCCTGCACGAGCCGCCGGCGTTCGAGGAAGCCCAGAAGAACGCCGAGATCTCCAAGCTCCCCGTCGCGGACCTGCTCAAGCACCACTGGCGCGATGTGCTCCGCGTCGTCGCCTGTGCCTTCATCGCCGCCGTCTCCACGGTGTTCGGCACGCTGGCCATCGCCTACGCCAAGAACGTCGCCGGCGTGGACGGCACCACCACCCTCTGGCTCGTCGTCGGCGCCAACCTGGTGGCCCTCGGCACCCAGCCGCTTTTCGGCAAGCTCGCTGACCGGATCGGCCGCAAGCCGGTCTTCATCTACGGCGCCCTGGCCAGCGCGGTCCTGACGCCGGTGTTCCTGCTCAGCCTGGAGACTGGCACCGTCCCGCTGATGTTCCTGTCCGCGATCGGCTTCTTCTCCTTCGGCTACGCGGCCGCCAACGCCGTGTGGCCCGCGTTCTACGCCGAAATGTTCAGCACCAAGGTCCGCTTCTCGGGCCTGGCCATCGGCACGCAGCTTGGCTTCCTGATGGCAGGGTTCGCCCCGGCGATCGTCGCGGCCATGGGCGGCATCAAGCCCGGCGGCTGGGTCCAGATCAGCATCTTCACCGCGGTAATCTGCCTCATCTCGGCTGTCTCGGCCATGACCGCCAAGGAATCCTTCAAGATTCCCACCAAGCAGCTCGGGATGAAGTAACCCGGACGCAGCGCTCCTGCCCCGTTCCTGCGGACCGCACCACCGAAAAGCCCGGCGTGTTCATGCGACACGCCGGGCTTTTCGCGTGTCTTTTTGCGCTTCCCGCGACTCCCGGAAAAGCAACCGGGCAGAAGCGCCGGAGTCAGGCCTTGCCGGCGCCCAGCACCGCGCCCAGATCGTACTTGACCGGTTCCTCCAGCTGCCCGTAGGTGCAGGTCCTCGGGTCCCGGTCCGGGCGCCAGCGGACAAACTGCGTCGTGTGGCGGAACCGTTCGCCTTCCATGTGGTCGTATTTCACTTCCACCACACGGTCCGGCCGGAGCGGGGTGAAGGAAAGGTCCTTGCCCCCGCTCCACCGGCTGCCCTGCGCATTGCGCGGCGTCCGGGCCCCTTCCTCCTGCCGGGCCCATTCCCAGGGGTGGTCCTCGAAACTGGTCACGAGCGGCTGGAGTTCCTCGAAGAGCTCTTTGCGGCGCTGCAGCGGGAAGGCCCCCACCACCCCCACGTTGGCGAGTTCGCCGCCATCGTCGTAGAGGCCCAGCAGCAGTGAACCGATCCGGTCCGGTCCGGAAGTGTGCACGCGGTACCCGGCGAGGACGCAGTCGGCGGTGCGTTCGTGCTTGATCTTGAACATGGAGCGCTTGTCGGGCAGGTAGGGCCCGTCCAGCGGCTTGGCCACGATCCCGTCGAGGCCGGCCCCCTCGAACTGGTGGAACCATTTCTCGGCGGTTCCCCTGTCCCGGGTCGCGGCGGTGAGGTGGATCGGCGCAGCGATCCCGGCGAGCACGCGTTCCAACTCCCCGCGCCGCTCGGCGAAGGGCCGCCCGGTGAGGTCCTCGTCGTCGAGGGCCAGCAGGTCGAAGGCGACAAACCTGGCCGGGGTCTGTTCTGCCAGGAGCCGGACCCTGCTCGCCGCGGGATGGATCCGCTGCTGCAGCGCGTCAAAGTCGAGACGGTCGCCCGAGGCGCCGACCAAGATGATCTCGCCGTCGAGCACGCACCGCGGCGGGAGGTTGGCCTTCAGCGCCTCGACGAGTTCAGGGAAGTAGCGGGTCAGGGGTTTGCCGTTGCGGCTGCCGATCTCCACGTCCCCGCCGTCGCGGAAGATGATGGACCGGAACCCGTCCCACTTCGGCTCGAACATCACCTCGCCTTCGGGCAGGCCTTTGACGGGCTTCGCCAGCATGGGCGCGATCGGGGGCATCAGCGGCAGTCGCATAGGCCCCATTCTGGTCGCCAGCCCCGCCGYCCGCCAGAGTTCTCCCGGGAAATCTGCCCGGGCCCGACGACCCGACGCCGGTGACGGCCGCGGCGCCGAACGCTTACCCACCCCTTACCGGGCCGAAACGCGGCGGCAACATTGGCKCAGGACACTGGAAGGGCCGGCAAGAGCAGGCACCACTCTCCCGTCCAGGAGGCCCCGCCATGTTGAAGGAAGCCAAAGCCCATGTAATCCGTATCCGCGCCCTGGATCAGCTGCACCGCGGCGACGAGATCGAAGCGCGGCTGAAGGTCGGCCCGAACTACGACGACGTCGTGATCCGCCGCGGCAGCGTCCAGGAAACCGCGCCCGGGATCGGCGTCGTATGGATCATGGACCGGCAGTCCGGCACCCGGAAAGCCATCAACACGGACGAATGCAGCCTCTGGCGGGTCGCCTGAGGCTGCTAGCCGCCCGCGACGGACTGGATGATCAGGACCTCCCCGCCGGGTAGAACCTCGGTGGCCAGGCCCTGCAGGCGGCGGATCTCATTCCCGTTGACGTATATATTCACGTAGCGTCGGACCGCCCCGGTTTCATCCCGCAACCGCCTCGACAACGCCGGGTACCCCCCGGTCACGGAGTCCAGCACCCCCTCCACCGTCACCGCCGTTTCTGCGGGCGCAGTCAGGTAGGACTGCCCGCCGGCGAGCGGCTGGAGCACACTGGGCAACACCACACTGACCCCGGCCACGGGACCTCAGGCATTCACGGTGGCGCCGGGCGCCGTCGAAGCGGGCACATGGGCCGCGGACACGGCTGAGGCCCGCACACACAAGACGTCCGGCAGGTGCGAGGCCACCTCGGTGAAGTGTTCGCCCTCGTCGGCGCTGGCGTAGACGCTGCCGCCGCGGGTGCCGAAGTACACGCCGGCCGGCTCTGCCGCGTCGACGCAGGCGGCGTCCCGGAGCACGGCGTTGAATTCGGACTCGGGGAGTCCGACGTCCAGGCGCTTCCAGCTCGCGCCGGCGTCGTCGGTCCGGTGGACGGCCAACTTACCCTCCGGCGGGATCCTTTCGCCGTCGGCCTTGAGCGGGATCACCCAGGCGGTGCCGGCCCGGCGGGGATGGGTGAGCATCACGAAGCCGAAGTCCGCCGGCAGACCTTCCGCGATCGATTCCCAGTTCTCGGCGTCGTCGTCGCTGCGGTAGACGCCGTGGTGGTTCTGCGCGTAGAGGCGTCCGTCGACGGCGGCGTCGGCCGCGATCTTGTGCACGCACTGGCCGAATTCCGGGTTGGGGTCGGGCATGAAGTAGGCCGAGATTCCCTTGTTCCGCGGCTCCCAGGAACTGCCGCCGTCGAGTGAGCGGTAGACGCCGCCGGTGCTCATGGCAACGTGGACCTTCTCACCGGTGTGGTCGAGAACGATCGAGTGCGCCGCGGCGCCGCCGTAGCCGGCCCCCCATTCACCGCGGTGGGGGTGGTCCCAGAGACCGCGGTTGAGCTCGAAGTGTTCGCCGCCGTCGGTGGATTTCCAGACCGAGATCGGCTCGCAGCCAGCCCAGACGACGCCGGGGCGGGACTCGGCGTCGGGGTGGATCTGCCAGACGCGCTCCAACGCGGCGTCGGTGCCCTCGGGGAAACGGATGGCGCCTTCTTCGGGCTCGCTCCAGGTTTCGCCCAAATCATCGGAGTGAAAGACGGTGGGACCCCAGTGCTCGGAACGGACGCCGACCAGGATCCGGGTCCGGCCGTCCCGGGTGTCGATGCCGATGCTGGGGACTTCGCTCATCAGGAAGTGCGGGCCGGAAAGGGACCAGTCTTTGCGGTCCGGGCTCGTCGCCAGCCAGAGACCTTTCTTGGTGCCGATCGCCAGGACATAACTCTCTGCGGTAGCCATGCCCCCCATGCAACCATCCCGGGGGGATCGCCGCAATGGTTCTTTCCGCTGATTTGGTGCCTGAAAAGGGGTCAGTCCACGAATTCGGACTGCGTCTCGATGAAGTCCCAGTCGGCACCGGTCAGCACACCGGCAACGTCATCCGGATGAGGTCCACCGGCCTCGGCGATGCCCTGCAGCACTGGCAGCGGCAGCTCGGCGACCCGCAGGTTTTCCCGTAGCCACTCCTTGCTCGCCAGATCCAGATCCAGCCACCACATGAAGATTTCCACGGCGGTCACCCTTTCGTCAGTTCTTCAACGTTAGGCCCCGTACTGGATGGTGTTCAAGAGCCGCTGGTCGTGAAGCGCCGCGATAAATGCCGGCGTTTTCGCATCCATTACTGGAACCGGTTCCCGGTGGGATCGAGATCGACCTCACCCGGGAGCAATTCACAACCCACCGCGTGCGTTACTTGCTGCTCAGTGTGATGTGGTCGTGAAGCTGTAGACGGATTGAACGGCACCGTCCTCCGTTGTGCGCGAGGCGACCAGGAGTGGTTGGCCAGGACCGGGCACAGTCCCGAACAGCGGAATTCCCTCACCGATGAGCACGGGAACGCGGGTCACGGTGAGGTCGGAGAGCAAACCGGCCGCCAGGAATGCCTGAACAGTGCGACCGCCATCGGCATATACGCGCCCAGCGTCCGCAGCGTCGAGGATCGCCTGAACCGAGGGAATATCCGGATGAACTGTCACTGTGGAGCGGCCCATCCGGTTGCGGGCCAGGCGCCAAGGTGGTGGAGAGGACGTGTATCGGCATGCACCGGTAGTAATCCGGGGCGGACCCGCGCATCACCTGACGTATCCCCAAGCCCGGCCTGCCGCCGTCGTGGTTGCGTGAAACTGACGCAGCTATTGATGGCGACGCCGATGGCCGGTTCGGGAGCATACTGAAGCATGAGCGACCGCGACGAATTCCTGGCCTGGGTTCAGTCTGAACTGCACGACGCGGAGCTGGCATTGCATAACGGCGACGCTGGCCCCCGCCGGGAGATATGGTCCCGCAACGAACCGGTTAGCGTTTTGGGGGCATGGCGCAACGCCGATGGACTCCACGAACTGGACCGGCTCTTCACCGAGCTGGGGACTAGTTTCTCCGACTGCACCTCTTACGATTTCGAAGTGCTGGCCTATGACGTCGCGGGCGACATGGCGTACACGGCCGGGCTGGAGCACATTTCCACCTCCGTGGACGGTGAACCACGTACTTTCACGCTGCGGGCAACACAGATATATCGCCGCGAAGCGGGCCAATGGAAGGTAGCCCATCGCCACGCCGACACAGTCATTCCCGGCACCTAACCCCCGGAAGATCCCGCCCTTTCCAAGTGGACTTCCGGAGCTACGACGTCCAGCCGCTTGGCTCTGGCGGGCTACAGGTCCGCGAGCAGGCCCGCGGTCCGCTCCAGCGCACCGGGCACGAGCGAGTAGTAGGCCCAGGTGCCGCGCTTTTCGCGGTGCAGCATGCCGGCCTCGACGAGGATCTTGAGGTGATGGGACACCGTGGGCTGACCCAGATCCAGCGGCTCGGTAAGGTCGCAAACACAGGCCTCGCCTCCGTCGGACGACTTGACGATGGACAACAGCCGCAGCCGGTTCGGGTCGGCGAGGGCCTTGAACAGCTGGGCCTTGTCCTGGGCCTCTTCCGCGCCCAGCACGGGCAGGCCGGACGGGGCGCAGCAAGCATCCGCCGCCGGCTCAACAATCTGGAGTGCTGTCATACAGCCATTATGCCTCAATATTGACGGGCGTCGATATGCGTTCAAGCGGCGCCCGCCGGCCGCCTGGGCGGTGCACGCGGCGAGCTGGGGCCGGGGAGTAAGCCCCTGTTCAGGCCGCGGGGACGGGAACACAATTGAGTATGTCAGCCGAGAGCAGTGATACGCCGCCCCTCGTGGCAGGCGTGCTGCCAGGACAAAGCCCCGAAGTGCTGCAGGCTGCCGGCGCGCTGGCAAAGGCCCTCGCCGCCCGGCTGGTCTGCGCCTACGTGGATGAGGCGAGCTATCTGGTGGAGTGGGATCCGGCGCGGTCCGCGCACCGGCTGTCCCTCCATCCCGAGACCGACAACGCCGAAATCCGCGCCGTGACGCAGGAGCTGCGGAGCAGCATCGCCTCGTCCTGCAGTCCCCTTGGCATCGACTGGACCCTCCAGCTGCTGGCCGGAGACCCGGCCCGGGCGCTGGGCAAGCTGGCCCGCGATGTCGGTGCCGCAATGATCATCGTGGGCACGCCCGAGCCGGGCCTGGGCCACCGCATTTCCGCTGCCCTAAACGGTTCGGTGGCGGCGTGGCTCAGCCACCACCAGGACCGTCCGATCCTGATCGTCCCGGTCCGGCCGCCAGTCCACCACCGGACAAAACATGGTTCCTGACAAGGCAGCGGGCGGGAGGGCACCGTGACCGGGGCGCCCCTTGACCGGGCCGCCGTCGTTGCCGGCTACCGGCGCAATTGCGCAGAGCTCGAAGCGGCCCTGGCAGCCGCCCCGCCCGAAGCGCTGCGCCGCCGCAGTTCAGGCACCCGCTGGAGCAACGAGGAGCTCCTGTACCACATGGTGTTCGGCTATATCGTGGTGCTGGCCCTGCTGCCGCTAGTGCGGCTCTTCGGGCGGCTGCCGGTATCGGTCAACCGCGGTTTCGCGCGACTCCTCAATGCCGGAACGGCGCCGTTCGACGTCGTCAACTACTGGGGGTCCAGAGGCGGGGCCCTGATATTCAACCGACGGCGGATGGCGGCCAAGGTGCGCCGGCTGACCGCCGCGCTGGAACGGAAGCTGCGCCGGGAGACGGACTCCGGGCTGGGCCGGCGCATGTACTTCCCGACCCGCTGGGACCCCTTCTTCAAGGAGACCATGACGCTGGCAGACGTATACGCCTACCCTGTGGCGCACTTCGATTTCCATGCCGCCCAGCTGTCCCTCGACGGGACACCGGGCGCCACGGCAGGGCCCCGAAAGTAAAGCGAAAGTAGTTATTCGAGGTGCTGGCTTTCCCTGGCTACTGCCAAGTAAGCTTGAATCCGTAGGCTAGAGATCGACCGCCTGCCCAAAGTCCGCTCCGGAGTGCGTATCCCCCAATAACGCACTCCGGAGCTTTTTTGTGCCCCGACCTTTGCACGCGGGGCCCTGCCGCCAATACCCCCGCAGGGTACTTGCGGCATACCCCCATGGGGTATATGTTGTGATTATGAACGAGCCTGAGGTCCCGGTCCCCGTGATGGAATCCGCCGACGCCGGACCGCACCAGCAGCACGGCTACTCCCCCCACAAGGAGGCCTACCTCCTCCGCCTCAAACGGATCGAGGGCCAGGTGCGGGGCATCGCCCGGATGGTTGACGAGGACAAATACTGCATCGACATCCTCACCCAGGTCGCCGCCGTCACCAAGGCCCTGCACGCCGTCAGTCTCGGACTGGTGGAGGAGCACATCGGTCACTGCGTCGTCGGGGCGGCCTCCGAACCGGACGCGGCGCTGCGGGCTGAAGCCATCGATTTCAAGGTCAAGGAGGCCACCGAAGCCATCGGGCGGCTGCTGCGGTAGCGGCAACACCACTCACCACACCATCGGGCTGATGAACCAGCCGTCCACTCACCAGGAGCAAGCCATGAGCACCGTTTCCACTACCGTCAACGTTTCCGGCATGACCTGCGGCCACTGCGTGTCCTCCGTCAGCGAAGAGCTCGAGACCCTCGCCGGAGTCGAGAAGGTCGGCGTCGACCTCAACTCCGGCGGCATTTCCACGGTCACCATCACCTCGACCGACCCCCTGTCCACCTCCGAGATCGGCGAAGCCGTGGCCGAGGCGGGCTACCTGGTCGTGGCCAACGAGGCCTGAGCACCGCCGGCCGGACCACCACCGCGCAACGGACGGGCGCGCCGCACCAGAACAGACAGGGAACACCGTGAGAACAGAGCAACTGCTGGACCAGCCCGGAACCCGGGTAATAGAGCTCGACATCGACGGCATGACCTGTGCCTCCTGCGTCAGCCGCGTCGAACGCAAGCTCGGAAAACTCGACGGCGTCACGGCCACGGTCAATCTGCCCCTGGAAACGGCCCGCGTCACAGTCCCCGCAGCCATCACGGACACCCAAATCACCGCCACAGTAGCGGCAGCCGGCTACACAGCCACAATCCGCACCCCCCGGTACCCAGCCACGGTGAGTGAACCCGCCGACAGCGGCGGCCGCAGCGGCGCCGCCGCCCTGGGAGGAACAACCGAGCAAGCGGAGCATGTGGCCGATGGCGCCGCGCCCGGTGAGGGTGACAACAGCGGCGCCGCCGGGGGCATGCGGAAGCGTGCGTCTAAGCGAGGAACGAGCGAGCACGCGGAGCATGTGGCCGGTGGCGTCGCGCTAGGTGACCACCCCGCAGCCCACCCGGCGTCGGCCACGGCAGCCAAACTCCGCCCGCGCCTGATCACCGCGGCCATCTTCACCATCCCGGTGTTCCTGATTTCGATGTTCCCGGCCTTCCAGTTCGCCGGCTGGGGCTGGGTGGCAGGACTTCTGGCCCTGCCTGTGGTCACGTGGGCGGCGTGGCCGTTCCACCGGGCCGCGGCCATCAACGCCCGGCACTTCGCCTCCACAATGGACACGCTGGTCTCTATCGGCGTGACCGCGGCCTACACCTTCTCGGCTTGGCAGCTTTTGGTGGACCCGGGGATGACGGATCACCCGGGCATGGACGGGATGGGTTCCGGCGGACTCTACTTCGAGGTTGCCGCGGTGGTCACCACCTTCCTGCTGCTGGGCCGGTACCTGGAGGCCACCGCCAAGCAGAAGGCCGGAGACGCCCTCAAGGCTTTACTGAACCTGGGCGCCAAGGATGCCACGGTTCTTAGGGACGGCAGGGAACAGCAGTTGCCGGCCGATCAGCTGGCGGTGGGTGACGTCATTGTGGTCCGCCCCGGCGAGAAAATCGCGACCGACGGCATCGTCGTCGAAGGGTCCTCCGCCGTCGACGCCTCGCTGGTCACCGGCGAATCCATGCCGGTGGAAGTCGGCCCGGACAGTCCGGTCACGGGCGCCACCATCAACACTTCCGGCCGGCTGCTGATCCGGGCCACACGCGTCGGCGCCGAAACGACCCTGGCCCAGATGGGCCGCCTGGTCTCCCAGGCGCAGACCGGCAAGGCTCCCATTGCCCGCCTCGCGGACCGGATCAGCTCGGTGTTCGTCCCCGTGGTCCTCGCCATCGCCGTGCTGACCTTCGGCGCCTGGCTGCTGGCGGCCGGGCCGGCGATCAACGACGCCGATCTTCGTGCCGCCTTCACGGCCGCCGTCGCCGTGCTGGTCATCGCCTGCCCCTGCGCCCTGGGCCTTGCCACCCCTGTAGGGCTGCTCACCGGAACCGGCCGGGGGGCGCAACTGGGCATCCTCATCAAGGGCCCGCAGGTCCTCGAGGACACGCGGACCGTGGACACCATCCTGCTGGACAAAACCGGAACCGTGACCACCGGTCACCTGGCCGTCAGTGGCACCGCAGCGTTCGAAAGACTCACGCCGGCGGAGATCCTGCGGCTGGCCGGAGCGGTCGAAGACGCCTCAGAGCACCCGATCGCCCGCGCCGTGGCCGCTGCCGCCCTTTCGGCGGAACGCGGAACCGGCAACGGAATCGGCAACACGGGCGACGGCGCCGGGGCGCTGCCCTCCGTCGTCGACTTCCGCTCCGCGCCCGGCGGCGGAGTCCAGGGAACCGTCGAGGGCCGGCTCGTCACGGCCGGCCGGACGGGCTGGCTGCAGGAGAACCGCATCGACCCCACTCCCGCGCAGCTGGAGGCCTTCAGCCGTGCCGAAGGCTCCGGAGCCACCGCCGTCTGGCTCGCCGTGGATGGAGAGCCTGCCGGCATCATCAGCCTGCGCGACACGGTCAAGCCGGGCTCGGCCGCCGCCATCTCACGGCTCCGCGGCCTCGGGCTCCGGCCGATCCTCCTGACCGGGGACAACGCCGCTGTCGCCGCGCAGGTGGCAGCCGCCGTCGGCATCGCTCCGGAGGACGTATTCGCCGGGGTACTGCCGGAGGGCAAGGTCGAGGCCGTGCGGAGGCTGCAGGCCGCCGGGGCCACTGTCGCCATGGCGGGCGACGGCGTGAACGACGCCGCGGCGCTGGCGCAGGCAGACCTCGGCATCGCGATGGGCTCCGGCACCGATGTGGCGATCGAGGCGGCCGACCTGACGGTCATGGGCAACGATCTGGGCCAGGTCGCGCAGGCCATCGAGCTGTCCCGCCGGACCCTGGCGACCATCAAGACGAACCTCTTCTGGGCCTTCTTCTACAACGCGGTCGGGATCCCGGTGGCAGCCCTGGGTCTGCTCAACCCGATGATCGCCGGCGCGGCGATGGCTGCCAGCTCCGTGCTGGTGGTGGCCAACTCGCTGCGGCTGCGCAGCTTCGGCAAGTAGGCGTCCCTCCGCGGGACGCCCTCAGGCCGCGCCGAAGCGGACAGCGGCCCTGGCTTTGGCCTTGGCAGCTTCCTCTCCGCGGTCCTTGGCCGGGGCATGCGTCACCAGCGCGTCGAGCAGATGCTCGGTGGCGTGGGCGATCTCCTGGACGGCGCGGTTGAAGGCCTCTTCGTTGGCCTTGGACGGCTTGGTGCTGCCACTGATCTTGCGCACGTATTGCAGCGCCGCGGCTTGTACCTCGGCGGACGTGGCGTGGGGTTCAAAATTGTGGAGGGTCCGGATGTTTCGGCACATATCCCCATGCTAGGTGACCTCGCGTCCGGGATCGAGGGCATGGGGAGGGCTGCCCATCGACACCTTTTCGRCAGGCAGGATAGTTTGGGGTCACTGGATCTTCCGGAGCAGCCGGGATCCGAGGGGGACGCCGGCAGGGTCCGCGTCCGTTTTCTATGACTTGAGGAGATTTTCGAATGGCTATTTGGGGCGCAGACATTGCTCAGCTCAAGACTCTTGGGACCAAGCTGCAGGCCGGTTCGTCCGAGATCGACAAGCAGAGGTCGCTGCTGACCAAGGTGCTCGAGGGCACCGACTGGAAG